>PHDH01000287.1 GCA_002840935.1 Bacteroidetes bacterium HGW-Bacteroidetes-21
CCGGCTGACGCCCTAATTGCAGCTTCACCAACAACTTATGATTACGTGCTGGCTAATCCCCCGTTTGGTAAAAAGAGCAGTCAGACTTTTACAAACGAAGAGGGAGAGTTGGAGAAAGAGGATTTGACATACAACCGTCAGGATTTTTGGGCAACCACCAGTAACAAACAGTTGAATTTTGTACAGCACATCCGTTCGATGTTAAAAACCACAGGCATTGCAGCAGTTGTTGTTCCCGACAATGTACTGTTTGAAGGTGGAGCAGGTGAAACTGTCCGCAAAAAATTACTTGAAACAACCGACCTGCATACCATTTTACGATTGCCAACCGGCATTTTTTATGCTCAGGGAGTAAAAGCCAATGTGATATTCTTTGACAATAAACCAGCCAGCAAAGACCCCTGGACAAAAGAAATTTGGGTATATGATTACCGGACAAATATTCACCATACCTTAAAGAAGAATCCGCTAAAGCTGGACGATCTGAAAGATTTCATCGCCTGCTACAATCCGTCAAACAGATTTAAACGCAAAGAAACCTATCATGCAGAAACGAACCCGGAAGGTAATTGGAGAAAGTTCAGCTACGATGAAATTATTGGAAGAGACAAAACCAGTTTAGACATTACATGGATAAAAGATAAATCACTGGCTGATTTGGATAATCTGCCTGACCCGGAAACCATTGCTGAAGATATTATTGAAAATTTGGAGGCTGGTTTGGAAAGCTTCAGAGAGATACTTTTAAAGCTAAATTCCAGATAGTTACACATTACTGAACGACGATATTTATCAACACAAAATCACATTAGTGTGAACAAGATATTGAAAAATAAATTACATGTTGCAGCAACATGTATATTCAGATTTAAATTGACCCCCCATTCCGGTGAAACTGACCCCCTATTCCGGATAATTGACCCCCCTTTGGTTCATTGTTTTGCATGACATTCCGGCGGTAATTGACCCCCCTCTTTCATTAATTCGGTCTGTCATTCCGGCAATATTGACCCCCTTTGAACATTCTGTTTTTTTGCTTTGCAAGAAAAAGATACAATGGCAAATAGGACAATTCAAATGGAGGTTATCAAACAAATCAAGTTATTAAATGGCCTTGGTTATGGCAAGAAAGCCATAGCCAGGGAACTGGGTTTATCGCGCAATACGGTAAAAAGCTATCTTGCTGAAGATAGTCCCGTAGTTAGGGTTAAAAAGACAGGACGTCAGGAATCCATGTTTGAGTTCTTTCCCTATTGCAAGGAAGAACTTGGACGTAAGGGAGTGACCCGTCAAATTTTATGGGGCGAATACCGATCTAAAAATCCTGACGGTTACAGTTATGGTCATTTCTGCGAATACCTTCAGCAATGGCTATCCAATGCGGATGTTTCGCTCCATATTGAGCAGCAGCCGGGCGACAAGATGTATGTTGACTTTACCGGATCCAGGTTATCTGTTGTTGATGCTTCAACCGGTGAAATTATACCTGTAGAGGTTTTTGTTTCGGTTCTTGGGTACAGTGGGCTAACTTACGTAAGGGCCTGTTTAAGCCAGCAGAAAGAGGATTTTCTGGCCTGCATTGTCCATGCACTGGATTACTACGGTGGTGTTCCGAAAGTGCTGGTTCCTGATAACCTGAAATCGGCTGTCGATAAAGCGAACCGTTATGAAGCCACCATAAACCGCGATCTGCTGGATTTGGGGAACCACTATGGTATGGCCATACTTCCGGCCCGCAGCCGCAAACCCCGTGATAAAGCCTGGGTGGAACGTATGGTACAGATCGTTTACACCCGCATTTTTGCCCCTTTACGCAACCAGGTATTTACCAGTCTGAAAGCTTTGAACGATGCTATTCTGGAGCTTCTGGAAGTCCACAACAGCAAGCCTTTGCAACAGCGAAAAGAAAGCCGGGCAGAGTTGTTTCAGGCACACGAAAAAGCACTGATGCTGCCCCTTCCACAGGATGCATACGAACTGAAACAGTACCTGTATGTGAAGGTAATGAAGAACAGCCATGTACAATTGCATCAGGACCGGCATTATTACAGTGTTCCATTCCGGCACATCGGGCAAAAGGTGAAGATCGTATTTACGGCCACCCATATTGGCGTCTACCTGAATGCCGAACGCATTGCCTATCACCTACGCGATGCAGCTCCCCATAAATATACCACGGTAAAAGAACACCTTCCTTCGAGCCACCAATTTGTCAGCGAGTGGAACCCCGATAAGTTTATCCTTTGGGCCGAACGTATCCATCCTGAGGTGAAAGCTTATATCACCGGGGTCCTTGCCAACAAATCTTACCCCGAACAAACCTACCGCAGTTGTGTAGGGATCCTCTCTTTCGAGAAGAAAGCCGGGCGTGACAGGCTTATTGCAGCTTGCCGGAGGGCTTGCTCCTATGGGGTGTACAATTATAAAGTGATCGAACAAATTATCAACAACAAACTTGACCGCGCCGACTATCGGCAAGAAGAAAAGGACATGCCCCTGCACGATAATCTGCGAGGCCCCGGATATTATAAATAAACCATTAAAAATTACAGTTATGACACATGAGATCATTCATTTAATGCAACAACTCAGGCTCACTGCTATGCGTGCGGCCTTCGAGGGCATTGTATCATCAAAAAACATGAAGGACATCGGCAACGATGAGTTACTGAACCTGCTTTTACAGGCCGAATGGGACGGACGGGAAAACCAGAAATCAAACCGTCGTTTGCAAAATGCCCATTTTAGGTTCAGCGCCAGTATCGAAGAAATCGATTGGGTTACCCCTCGCGGGATCAATAAAACCCAACTCCTTCGTTTTACCGATGCCTCGTTTGTGAAAAATGCAGAAAACATACTGGTTACAGGGCCAACAGGAGTGGGTAAAAGTTACATGGCTACAGCACTTGGGCATTTGGCCTGCCAACAGGGGTACAAGGTGAGTTACTTCCTGGCACAGAAACTGTTTGCAACCTTGCGCATGTCAAAAGCTGATGAATCGTACATGAAACTGATCAAGCGCATCGAAAGGCAAGATGTGATTATTATTGATGATTTTGGAATGCAGCCACTGGATCAGACAACACGGATGATGCTGCTCGAAATCATCGAGGATCGCCATCAAACAAAATCAACCATCATTGCTTCGCAGTTACCAGTCGAAAAATGGTACGAAGTAATTGGCGAAAGCACAGTGGCTGATGCCATATTGGACAGGCTTGTCCATACTGCCCATCGAATCGAATTATCGGGAGAATCGATGAGAAAAAAGAAAAAACAGTAATTTTGATTTTATAAACGAGTTCATTGTATTTTGTTCAAAGGTTGCCCTTCGGGGTGGTTGCATTCCATAGGGGGGTCAATTACCCGGAATGAGGGGTCAATTTGTCCTGAATAAACAGTAAGCATGTCTTACCAGAACCATTGCGTCCAAGAATGCCTGCAATTTTCCCGGTCTCATTTTGAATATACACATCTTGCAATACTCGTTTTGTGCCAAATTCAAGGATGATGCTATCAACTTCGAGGGAATGTCTCATGTAATTTTATAGCTAAGATGATCACTGAAATAAGAAAAACAGAAAAATCAAAAACCAAAATCGGAATCCATAGTTTATGTTTGGAAATACCAAGGTTTTTGTAATAATAGAATTCGTTTTTCTTATAACTATTTATGTAGTAAAATATAAGTGCAAGTGTTGCCAGTTTAAACCAAAATAGCACTTGCAAAACAGAAACCCAATTCTTTCCATATCCATAAATGGTAACCAAACAAATAATAGTCAGCAAAAAGCTTGGTAATATAAACGATTTGTAAAAGGTTAATATTAATCGCAGTGTTTTCATTTATAAAAGAAATTAAAGTTTTTTTCTCGACATAGTTGGGTGTGGATTGCAAATTCACACCAGTTGGGGGGGGTCTATAATTAAGTTAGTAATCATATTCTTCACCATTAGCGGATGATATTTTCTCATCATACATTCTTTTAATCAACTGCAAAGAACATAATGAATAAACCGATCTTCCTTTTATTTTAGGGTTGTCATCAACGACATTTG
>PHDH01000288.1 GCA_002840935.1 Bacteroidetes bacterium HGW-Bacteroidetes-21
TAAATGGGTTCAGGTAACATGTACCCTGTGTAAGCGCCTATTAATGGTGATGCAGTTGAAGTGCCATCGTAGGCAAAAAGTGTATCACCCAATTCTATGTCAAAATGACTGAAGGTGAAAATAATTTTATCGGACGAACCCGAACTAAAAGTCATAGTACGGTTTTCATTGTTTGGATAGTTGGCAGCCAACCCGCCATTGTCTGTAAAAATTCCATAACAGGTAGTTGTTGTTCCGGAGGTCATGGGATATAATGTAGGAGGTGTAGTAGTGCAGGAAATACTGGCCGCCCAACCGCTGCTACTGCTGCTGCTACTGGTATAGGAGTGGAAAGTGAGGGAGGTGCCTGATGATTCGATGATGCCGGGATTTGAAGTATATAAATACTTTCCGATTAAAGGATAACTTATATTCGGACCGTCGTAAATCTCAAGGTAATCATAGCCGTCACCATATAAGCTGAATGCAGAAAAATCAAACCTTATCTTATTGTTATTGTTTGAGATAAAAGTCATGGTGCGTGTTTCATTATTGTAGTAATTTCCCGAAGAACCACCATCATCATAGAAGTTTCCTCCACAGGTATAACGAATTCCGTCCTGGTTATTGAAAATATGCGCAGGAGCGGTAGATGCACATGATAGGAATGCTCTCCATCCAGAACTATTATTTATTGTATTGGATTTAAAGTAAAAAGTAAGGACATTTCCAGTTATGGAGGAAACGATTTCTGGCAACATGTCACCAGTATAAGCACCAATCATAGGAGAAGATGTGTTTGGTCCATCGAAGATAAATAAGGTATCCTCTGTGTAAACATCAAAGTGACTGAAATTGGCGATAATCAAATCAGATGTGCCCGAGGCAAAAGACATCGTACGACTTTCGTTGTTCTGATAATTCCCTCCTTGTCCGCCATTGTCGCTGAAAATAGCATTACATGTTGTAATACTTCCCGAAGTCATAGAATATTCAGGTATAATGGGCGTTGTACAGGAAATATTAGCTGACCACCCCGAGCTACTGCTGGTAGAATTGCTGTAAAAATAAAAAGTGAGAGAAGAGCCTGAAGAGGTGATAATTCCGGGGCTATTTGTTCCATAATAAGTCCCTAATAATGGGTATGACGACGAGGGTCCGTCATAAATTTTAAGATAGTCATAAGCGTCGTTATATAACGAAAAGGATTGAAAATTAAAGCTGATTCGATTCCCGTCAAACGAATAAAAAGTTTGTGTTTTACTGGTACTGTTGAGGTAAGATGCGGTACTTCCTCCATTATCGTAAAAAGTTCCACCACAAGTGTATCGTATGCCATCCTGCATGTTGAAACTTAATACTGGTGATGTAGGGGAACAGGTTATTAGTGCTTTCCAGCCTTGTGCAACATTCACACTGTTGGACTTGAATCGCCATGTTATACTATTTCCGTTATGTGAATAGACAGCTTCGGGAAGCATTGTGCCAGTATAAGCACCAATAAGTGGCGACGAAGAGCTTGAGCCGTCATAAGCAAAAAGAGTGTCATCTGTAGCAAGAGCAAAATGGGTGAAGTTAAAAATGATTTTGTCTGTAGTCCCAGAGTAAAAAGTCATTGTATAATCTTCGTTGTTGAGATAAGAGGCTCCTGCCCCGGCATTGTCATAAAAAACTCCGCTACAAGTGTTTTCGCTGGTGTTACTCATGTTGTAAGTCGTGAGGGGTGTTCCTGCGCAGGAAATATTCGCACTCCAACCTGAACTGGCACTAGAACTGTTGCTGTAAAAGTAAAAAGTTAATGCGGTTCCAGTGGAAGTAATAATACCGGGACTATTAGTGCCAGAATAAGTTCCAATAAGTGGGTATGAATTGCTGGGACCATCAAATATCTGCATGTAATCGTAACTGTCACTATACAAAGAAAAGGATTGAAAGTTGAATGACAAACGCTGACCGTTATCCGAATTGAATGTCATTGTAAGACTTTGACTGTTGCTGTAGTTGGCTGCCGATCCTCCATTATCGTAAAAAACACCTGAGCAGGTCGAAACCGTGGTTGTACTCATGTTATAATCTTGAGCTAAGGAAGATAATGAGAATAAGAAAATGGCTACAAAAAGAAGGACGAACGATTTCATAAACTATTTTTTTTCAAAAGTAAAACAAAAAATGATGGGATAGATTATTAAGAGTTGCTTTTTAGTAGTTTACGTTCGTGAAAAGGACATTAATTTCTTTACAACAGGATTTGTAATGTTCATAAAATGAGTGTATATGATAAGTATGAATCTTAACCAGAAATAAACGATTTTCTTAGAAATGTTTTTTCTTTCTGGATCAAAATTATTGAAAGCCTTTTATTTGTTTAAAATTATATGCCAGAGTAATTTCAATGTTTTGGATTTGAATATAAGCGGTACATTTTTTGTCATATCTATAAAAATAACTAAATTCGTATAAAAAAAGATGAAAAGAATATTCGCCACATTTTTATTTGTAGGGTTATTGATTAACCTTTCTGCTCAGAAAACAGATTATCCCGAAATAAGTTTGCCTCTGGATGCGGATTCTAAATTAATTACCTATTCTCAGGTAGTAGAAGCACAGGCCAATAAAGACTCGTTGTATGCTAAATCACTGGCATGGTTTAATGCATATTTTAAAAATCCAACAGGTGTTATACGTGAAAAAAGTCCCGAAAATGGACAAATTATGGGCAAACACCAGATTAAAGTCTTAAATCCTCCCGACAAAAAGGGAATACAAACCATGAAAGGTATAGTTCAATACACTGTTAAAGTTTCTGTCAAAGAAAATAAAACAAGAATAATACTGACTGATTTTAATATTCGTGATAATTCCTATACTCCTATAGAAAAGTGGTCTGATAAATCTTCAGTCCAATTTAATAATGTTAATTATTATTATCTGGAACAGATTGATAAAGAAGCAAAAGAACTTGTGAAGAATTTTCAGGAGTTTATGATAAAAGCTACTACGGTTAAGAAGGACGAGTGGTAGTTTATGGTTTGATTGGCAGGTAAGGAATCGCAAACATCATTCCTGCCAGTATGATGAAAAGTATTTCATAAATTCGTCTCCTATTAATGTTGGTGAAATGAAGATTTATCAACATTGAAGCAGGAAACAGTAGAAACGCAATAAAGGCAGTATCTTTATAAAGCAAAAATAAAGCGGCAAATAAGACAAAGGACAGAATCAATAACGTGAAATTTTTTCTGATTCCAATTTTTTTTACAAATCCATGTAAAAACAATCTGAATATTCCGGCAAAAGTAAAGAGTCCAATCAGTCCGATATATAGATACCAGGAGATATTGGTCTCGGGAAATGCCTCTTTAATTTTTAGAGAATAAATATTCTGAAGAAATTCAAGTTCGTCGTTGAGATAATATATCGATACGGCGAAAAGAAAAGGCAGCATTGCCCCTATAAGACTTAAAAGAAAGGTTCTAAAGGAAAATGGATTATACAAAAGCCAACCAATCCAGACCAATAGAATGGAGAATAAGGCTGGTAGATAAAAGAGGGATGTTATCGAAACTAAAATAGAAGCATTGAAAAGTAAGTGAGAAGCAAATTCAGATTTATACATGCCAAAAAGGAAGTAAAAAAGTGGCAAAGTCAATACAGCTGCAAGGATGGGTTGAAATTCGCCCGATACAAAGCCGTAAAACTGAAGTAGGGATAACCAAAAAAGAGAAGATTGAAAAATGCCCGATTCAAACATCCCAAAACGACTTGATAACATGGGGATAAACAAAACAGCCATGATGGTTGTAAGCGACCAGAAAATGAGGGTTGAATAGATTAGACCAAAAGAATCAAAAAGGGGCTTTAGCCTAATAATGGCCATGGTCTCGTTGTATTCGAGCTGATGTGTGTTATACGAATAATAAACCGTAGCAATAGCCAGTACTGGCAAAGCAAAAAAATACAGCGAAGAGTTACTTAAAAGGAGTCTTTTGAGCATATTATTGAAGGTCTTTCCCGATATCGTTACGATAATTCTTATCTTTAAAATGAATTTCAGATACCGTTTTATATG
>PHDH01000289.1 GCA_002840935.1 Bacteroidetes bacterium HGW-Bacteroidetes-21
CTTGTAGCAGGTAAGCCACCAGGAAAATCCCATAATAGAGAATCGTAATATCCTGTTGAATAATTATAGAAGTTGATGATGCCACCAGCAGGGACGATAGTATAATCAGCAATAAAATCTGCCATAGGCTCATTAGAAGCATCGACCACAGTAATATAGGCTGTTTTGGTTTCTGCATTTGTTGAAGTTGCATTCGTAGCGGTTAATGTAACTGCATATGTACCGACAGTATTATATGTAATTACGGGATTCTGAAGTATTGATGTAGCGGGTGTTCCGCCTGGGAATGACCACGACCAGGAAGTAGGATTATTAGTAGAAAGATCGGTAAAAGATACTGTATTACCAGGTAATAAAACAGTAGGATTACCCACGAAATCTGCGTTAATTGCATTTGGGTCAACCACTTCAATATAATCAATTTTATTTTCTGAATCCGTCGACGTTCCATCGGATACAGTTAGGCTTGCATTATATAATCCTACGGTATTATATGTAACAACATGGGGTCCGATGCCAGTACCAGTTGAGGGTGTACCTCCTTCGAAAGTCCAGTTCCATGATGTTGGTGTTCCTCCAGAACTAGCATCAGTGAAAGTTGCTGTAGTAGTAACATTTACCGTGGTTGGTGTTGCAGAAAAAGCAGCAGTGAGCACAGGTGCAGCGGTCACAGTTATATAATCAGGTTTTAATTCTGTATCACTATTAGTACCATCAGAAATGACTAAGGTTACATCATATGTGCCTGGGGTATTGTAAGTAATAACATGTGGCCCCACTCCTGTAGCAGTAGCAGGAGAACCTCCTTCGAATGTCCAATTCCATGAGGTTGGAGTTCCACCGGTGGATGTATTTGTAAAAGTGACAGACTGTCCTGCAGTTACGGTAGTGGGAGTTCCTGTAAAATTAGCCTGTAATCCGGGAGCTGTTCCATAAGGATCATAGCCATCGATTTCAGTAGAGCCAGATGAAGATGGATCAAGCCAATGAGCCAATTGCTGATCGGTAGCAGAAAAGTTATCCCATGACATGTCAAACTTAGCATAATAGTCATTTACATTATTTGAACAAGAAGCCTGTCCGCCTGTAAGGTCACCAATTACTCTTTTGTTCATATCAAACAAAGGAGACCCAGAAGATCCACCTTCGGTTGTACCTTCCTCCCAATCGCCAATATGCCAGTGAGAATTAGCCAAATAGGTTGACCCATAGTTCCCTGTAGTTGGAGCATCATGGTCGTGGGATATTTTCTTTACGTCACCACTGGGATGATGTATACAAGTAGCAGTAGTTGAACCATGGGCTACGTTTCTGTTCCATCCATTATAATAAGGATTGTGGGGTGTTTGAGGTGGTACCGAAGACATTTCAACCAGACAAAAATCAAGTTGATTGGTTGTAGCTCTTAATTGGCAACCAGAAACGGAAGGAATAGATGAAGCACTTGGAAAGGGATCAACAGGACTAGCGCAATTAGCAACTTCGTAATTAAAATTGAATACCCAATTTGCATAGGGCTCTCCAGTACAATGGTTTGCGGTTAAAAAATAGGGGATATCAGTACCAGCAGTATTAGCTACCAGACCACCTGAGCATAAGCCGCCGCCCATAACAATTCTACAAACTCCTCTTTTCTGAATCTGCCAGTCGTCACCTGGAGTACAATTGATATTAATATTGCAAGAGCCGCTTGAACCATAACTACCATCTTTTTCTTCTAGCCAACTTTGAATAACATTTCTATAGGCATGATAAACCTTAGTAAGTTTTAACTGTGCTTCAAACTCAACATTAGCGGGTTCATTATACTCTATACAAACCCAGTCGCCTTTAACGAGTGTTGTTGCAAGAACATTCTCGACCCAATTATTATTCTCGGTAAAAGCTCCCAGTAAATAATCTTTATCTCTATTATAAATAAAAAGTTTTGCTCCTGTGGGTAAATGATATTGACCAAACACAAAGTTTAAACTATAGGCTCCGGGAGAATATATCGCCAGACGATAAATTTTTGAACCGTCTGCCAATACAGTTTTTTCACCATCAAGCAGAATATCTTTATCCACTAAAAATTCATTTGCAAAACGATAAGGGATAAGTGCTTTTTCTCGAATATTCACAGCATCTTCATCCAACATCGCCTGAACATCGAAACCCGGCATAAGCAAAGCATCAGAAACAGGAGAAATAGTTTTGACATCAAAAGATTTGGGAAAACCACCCTCAGAAATCTGCGAAAAAGCAGAAATTGAGATAATTAGAAAGGCTAATACAGTAAAAAACTTCATATGAATTAAATTTTAGGCAATTTATGATTTTTTGTTTAGACGCGCAATCGTTTTTTATAGTTGCTTCTATGTTAAATTCTTTTTTAACAAGTTAATAATTTCTACAGGCGAAAGTACAACTTGTTCTCCCGTTTGAAGATTTTTAAGACCGGCTTTCCCTGTTTTCACTTCATCTTCACCAATAATAATTACCCAAGGTATAACATTATTGTCAGCATAAGAAAATTGCTTCTTCATTTTAGCTTTAGTGTCGGGATACATTTCTGTTGGAACGCCATTTTTTCTCAACAAATCCGCCATCTCTATAGCAAATGGAACGGTCTCGCCACCAAAACAAGTGACAAGGACTTTTGTTTTAGAAGGACTTTCGACAGGAAAACGATTTAATGCCGTAAGCACATCGTAAATTCTCTCGGCTCCAAAAGACATACCAACACCAGAAAGACCTGGCAAACCAAAAATTCCGGTGAGATCATCATATCTACCTCCGCCACAAATACTACCCATAGCGACTTCATCCGAAACAACTTCCAAAATAGTACCCGTATAATAGCTTAATCCTCTGGCTAATGACATATCAAAACTAATATTGGCAGCAACACCTGAAACAGCTACATAAGCATACAATTCAGCCATCTCATTCAACCCCTGAAGAAATGCATCAGGCATATTTTTATCACTCATTTTTTCAATAAGTTGTTCTGGCGACAATCCCTTTGAAATATCAATTAGATCAAACAATCGATTAATGGCATCATCGCTGATCCCAGTGCTTCGTAATTCGTTGCAAACACTATCCTTCCCGGCTTTATCAATTTTATCCATGGCCACGGTAATCGGCACCAGTTTATCTGGATATCCAATATATTCAGCCAGTCCTGTTAAAATTTTTCGGTTGTTTAATTTAACAGTCACTTTTAGTTTCAGTCGGATAAACACTTCGTCAATAATTTTCAACAATTCAAATTCATTGAGCAGCGAATCAGAACCAATAACATCAACATCGCACTGATAAAATTCCCTGTAGCGACCTTTCTGTGGTCTATCAGCCCGCCATACAGGTTGAATCTGGAAACGTTTGAAGGGAAAAGTGAGTTCGTTTTTATACATCACCACAAAACGGGCAAATGGAACGGTAAGATCATACCTCAAACCCTTTTCACAAAACTTAGAAGCCAAAGTGGCAATATTTTTATTATTCAGATCATTTTCGTCGACACCTGAAAGAAAATCGCCGGAATTCAGGATTCTGAACAATAATTTGTCACCTTCTTCGCCATATTTCCCCAACAGTGTTCCTAGATTCTCCATCGAAGGTGTTTCAATTTGCTGATAGCCATATAATTGAAAAACATCCCGAAGAATTTCGAAAATATAATTTCTCTTTACCATCTGCAAAGGAAGAAAATCTCTTGTTCCTTTGGGGATTGTCACGTTCACACCCATACTACTGATTCTCCTTAACCATTTCCATGGTTGTTTTTGCCCCTTTAGATTTCAGTAGTTCCTGAATCTGAAAATCATTTGTCACATCAAGGACAGAGCGACTATTCGAATTGATTGAATTAACATTTGCCCCTTTTTCGAGCAGATATTTCACCATTTTCATGTCAGCATTTTTAGCCGCCCAAGCTAAGGGAGACATGCCCATAATATCGGGAATATTAACATCAGCTTTACTCATTAACAGCATATCAGCAATATCATAAAAGCCCTCATTCAATGAAATATACAAAGGTGTGGAGCCAGTA
>PHDH01000290.1 GCA_002840935.1 Bacteroidetes bacterium HGW-Bacteroidetes-21
ATCCTTAATATCTGTTCTGAAAAACTTCTATTAGGTGAGAATGTCCATAATAATGTACACTATGTACAGGAAAATGTACAAGGAATTGAACAATTAAATTCTGAACTTAAAAGAACAAATTCAGGTTCAGAAAAGCAACTCAGACAATGGGATGAAAGATTGTCCCGATGGGAAAAGACATTACAGGAAAGAGAAAAAAGGATAAAAGAGCAGGAAAAAGAAATCTATCATGAACAGATGATAATTCTTGACTCCAAAAGCAAGTTAATTGACGAGAGGGAACAAGCGCAAAAGCATGCACTGGATGGTACAGAGAAGATGTTCGAATTAAAAATTCTTAAGAATGAATTAGCCTATAAAGATGAAAAGATACAACAGTTAACGAGAGAACTTGGGTCATTAAAAGAAACTGTACAAACTGCCAAAAAAGATCACAAACAGGCAGAACCAAAAACTTTCCTCGAAAAAATAAAAGAATATATACCCTGGATCATCACAGTCCATGTAATTATTGCAGCATACCTGCTTGCTAAAAAAGACAACAAACCGGCATTACCGGAAGAACTTAAGGGATTGGCTCCCTTTTTCGATGGGTTATCTGAAGAAGATCAGAAATTATTAGGAGAAAAGCTGAGTACTATGCAAATCTACATGCCCCTCTGGCAAAAGATGTAAAATCCAATCAACCTGACTCAAATACATCTCAAAAAGCCAAATAAAAAATGTACAAAACTGAAATATTTGGCGTTTTTCGTGAGAAAACAAGTGTTTTTTGAGAAAGTTTTGTACAAAAGTTAAAGCAAAACTCTTATTTTAAGATGGTTTCCCTGTTGATTTTGTAATTATGCAAGGATAGCTTGCACAAATGGTAGCTTTTCTATCTCAATTGTGCAGACACTTGCTGCACAATTGAGATTAAATGATACTGATAAGAATACTTATTTTCTGTATGCCTTGATATCATTATGATTCCTGAAAATTAATTTTAAATGTTTTTTTTCGCCACAACCCCATTGTATTTTTGTATAAAATAACCAAAATTGAAATCTTATGAGCGTAACAATGACTTCAGATGAATTATTAAATTGTGTAAATTGTCTTAATTATAAGAAAAACGGAATCGGAATTGAAAATGATTTTTGTGAAAAAATCACTGATGACTTTCCTAATTCTGAATTATTCTGGAAACTTTTTGTTACTCCAATGTCAAATAGAATTGGAAGTAACATTAATAATGACGAACCAGGAGCAAGAACTGAAGTCGATAGCGACATCAAAGAATTATCTCACATACATTTCTCAGTTTTTTATAATTTAGTTCAAGCCTTGAAATGTCTTGATAAAAAGGATTTTGAGTATTTCGAATACTTCTATATTCGAATGGGAATGGTTTCCAGCTTATCGATAGCTTTACTATATAGGGTCTTTTTGTTAGTTAAAGACTGTAACAAAGGTAAGGAGTTTGTTCAAGACATAAAACTAAAGAAAAATGTTCAAGGTGAATTAAGTGATTGGTATAATAAAGAAAAGAAAAAAATATCGAAAAACACTTCTCATCGTTCTAGGACATTTCACATAAGCATTTACAAGGAATCCGTTTATAATAATATTAAAGACTATATAAATGATTCAAATTTATATAGTAAAATGTCTGAAGTTTTCGAAGGTTTTGCAAAATTCAGAAATCCAATTATTCATGATGCAATTACAATGGGACTATATATTGATGGAGAAGTATATTTGCCTTTAAAAGAGAAAAGAAAACTATATAAAAAACATGATGATTTTTTAAATGTAGATATGGCTCAAAATGGGAAAGACTTTATTGTGCAAAAAAAGCTAATGGAATCTGATTTTATACTCATAAAATCGACATTAAACGATCTGTGGAAAAAACCTATTGATGATTTATATAGATTGCTTTATGTAGAAAAGAATCCAGTATTATTGAAAAAATTCCAATTGACATTGATTTAAAGAAAACATAAATTCAGGACTTTATAAAATAAAAGGGCGCAATCTCAACTAAAAAAGGTGCCAACCTATCGAATTTAAACGGTGCTACGAATCAACATCTTACAATTATTTTGTAAAAAAAGGTACCAACCTCAAGCCAAAAAGGTACCAACCTCAGTAAAAAAAAGTACCAAGCTTTTGAAATACATTCCAGCCAGTCTTTAGAGTGAAATCCATTTGTGAATGAAAAGCAATATTGTTGATTCTGATAATTTTGTAAGAATAACCAATTAAACAATTTATTATGGAAGTTATCACAATTCAATCAGATGCATTTCAGGCAATCATGGATCGGCTTGAAGCAATGGAAAGCTATTTCAAGCATGTAGTAAAAAATCAGCCTCTTTCAGAAGGATGGCTTGACATTGATGAAACATGCAAGCTTTTAAAGATTTCCAAACGTACTCTACAAGGCTACAGAGATGGCGGACTGCTTACATTTTCTCAAATAGGAGGAAAGATTTATATAAGCGCTGGCGCCATTGAAGAATTCCTTCGCAGTCATACCAGGAAAGCTTTTGTAAAACCGAAATACAATTTATAAACTATTTGGTTTTTCAGATTCCGACAGAGAAAAAATCTCAAGCGATTTGAATTGTCGTTCTCCTACAATACTTCGTTTAAATTAAGATGGAATCTGCGACAAACCTTTTACTGCTCGTCTCATGAGATGTACTAAGCATTACTCAAAGATCGAGAGTCTGTGATTGTATTTGCCGTAAAATTGAAATTCATTTAGAGTTCGATCGTTTTCAACGCCCCTCCATTTATATTAAAATCTGAACATGAGTTTTTAAAACGATGATTACGATAGTTCCTGACCGTATTTATTTGATAACGATTGTCTGTTTTTACCAACGAAATAACAAAAAATGTAGATTTCGTTAACGAAATGGAAGATACAATGTGTCTTGTCCTGACTGTTAGTCGAAATTTAGGTGAATTCCGGGCGAAAATCGGTAGATTTTTGGTCAAAAACATGTCAAAATCGATAGGTTTTTGGCTTTTTTGGAAAATGCTAAAACCAAATCAGACTTTTATAATTAATTCATTAAAAGTACAATTCTCAAAGCCAAATATTATTGGTTGTTATTTGATTTTATTTCTTATTTTTACAATTGAAACAACAACTAAGATCAATGGTTAATACTAATCCCTTTAAAGACATACTCGACTCAGGTTATTTGATTTCTGAAGTTACTGAAGACCTACTTAAAGAATTATTAAAGTAGTTTAACCAACAGCTTGTCATGAATCTCACTCCATTCCACGCAAAGTATTTCGCTTATGAATTAACTAAAAGAAGTTCTTCTGATAGTATTCAAAAACTAGCGTCAACTCTTGTTGATGCTCAAGTTGATTTAAATCCACATCAGGTTGAAGCTGCGTTATTCGCATTTCGTTCCCCACTGTCTAGTGGTGCAATTTTAGCAGACGAAGTAGGACTTGGTAAAACAATTGAAGCAGGACTACTAATTGCTCAAAAATGGGCTGAAAGAAAACGCCGAATTTTAATTATTGTTCCTTCAAACTTAAGAAAACAATGGAACCAGGAATTACTGGATAAGTTTTTCCTTCCTTCTTTAATTTTAGAAAAAGCCTCATTTAATAATGAAATTAAAGGAGGGCACTTTAACCCTTTCGATCAGGAGGCCATCATTATTACTTCCTATCATTTTGCTAAATCTAAAGATATCTACATCCAAAGAGCAAATTGGGACTTAGTAATCATTGATGAAGCTCACAGATTAAGAAATGTATACAAACCAAACAATAAAATTGCCAATGCAATAAAAAATGCACTTGTAAATCAGCCTAAAATTCTATTAACTGCTACTCCACTTCAAAACTCTCTCTTAGAATTATATGGCCTTGTAAGCATAATTGACGACTATGCTTTTGGTGATTTAAAAAGTTTTAAAAGCCGATATTCCAGAATTACGCAAGAAGAAAACTATTCTGAATTAAAAGAACGTCTTGCTCCAATTTGTAAAAGGACTTGTTCAGGAATATGTTAAGTTTACAAATCGTGTAGCTATAGTTCAGGAGTTCTTTCCAACTGAAGAGGAACACAGACTTTATGAACTGGTGTCAGAATATCTTCAAACTCCAGTATTATATGCCTTGCCCCCTAGTCAAAGGCAGCTTATGACACTCATTCTAAGAAAACTACTGGCATCATCTACATTTGCAATTTCAGGCACGCTTGAGGCTCTTTCATTAAAACTGGATAGCTTTTTAAAGGAGCAAAGTAAAACAGACATTGAATTAGAACAAAATATATCTTTTGATTTTGAGACATTCAACGAAACTAAAGAAGAATGGCTTGATGACGATGAAGACGAAGATCAAGAAGTAGCTGAAAAACGAACTTATTCTGATACTGAAAAAGCCGAAATTCAGACAGAATTAACGAAGCTTAAAGAATTTGCTTCTTTAGCAAAATCTATTGCAAAAAACTCAAAAGGAGAAGCCCTAAAAATTGCATTAAAAAGTAGTTTTTCATCACTGGGCGAAAAAGGGGCATTAAATAAAGCAATCATTTTTACCGAATCTGTTCGAACTCAGAAATATCTGTTTGAATTACTTGAAAATTCGGATTACAAAGGGCAACTGGTTTTATTCAATGGCACAAACAGCGATCCCAGTTCAAACAACATTTATAAAGCTTGGATTGAACAACATAAAGGCACTGATAGGATAACCGGTTCTAAAACGGCTGACAAGAGAGCTGCTATTGTTGATTATTTTAGAGATCAAGCTACTATAATGATTGCAACGGAAGCTGCTGCTGAAGGTATTAACCTTCAATTTTGTTCTTTGATTATTAATTACGATTTACCATGGAATCCGCAGCGAATTGAACAGCGTATTGGCAGATGTCACCGATATGGTCAAAAACATGACGTAGTTGTGGTAAATTTTTTAAATAAATCAAATGCTGCCGACATTAGAGTATATCAACTTCTAGCCGAAAAATTTATGCTCTTTGATGGCGTTTTTGGTTCCAGCGATGAAGTTCTGGGTACTATTGAATCGGGAGTTGATTTTGAAAAAAGAATTGCTCAGATTTATCAGAGTTGTCGTACTGAACATGAAATTCAACTTGCTTTTGATGATTTG
>PHDH01000291.1 GCA_002840935.1 Bacteroidetes bacterium HGW-Bacteroidetes-21
TTGTTTTTTGCCATTGAAATATTATTTGCAACTAAAATATGTCCTCTGAATGAAAAACAGGCTTTTTAAGACTCGACTACTTATTTTGCTATTATTGGCAAGAAGGGTCAGACGTTCTTTATCTTCGGGTCTGAAGGCTCTGAGGCTAACATCATTATTCATGCGACAGGATTTGTGGATATAATTTGTTCAATATAGGCCGACGAAACGGAGGTCCTTGCGGCAACTTCTTCTACTGTCATGCCCTGAGCATAAAAGCGTTTTACGAAGCAAGGAATAGATTCACCTACTTCGATGAGATTATCTTCGGGGTCGTAAAAACGAAAAGTTTTCTGTCCCCATCGCTCTTCTTCCACATCGTGTAATACTTTTACTTTTTTTTGAATGAGGTTGGAATAAATTTCGTCAAATGACTCTGTTTCGAAACACAATTCAAGATTTTTATTGCCCGAAGGATAATAGCAGGTGCCCATTTTTTGTGCAAGAGGATATTCAGGTTGCAGACTCCACAAAGTAAAACCCCCTTTAAAAAGGAGGCAGTTGCCAAAGTCATGTTCTATCTCCTGCATCAGGGTATGCAGATAAAAATCCTTCATGATGCCGAGGTCTTTTATAAAAATGACAGAGGATTGAAATGTAATGTCCATATTTTCAAAAGGGTTATTTGTTGGATGCAGGTGTCGTTAGGGTTTTGCCTTTCTTAATAAACCAGGTTTCGACCCAAGTATAGGAAATCAGTGCAAGTGTAACTGTTACGACGGAAATGAGAGCAAAAAGCCAAAGTTTATTGTCGATGCCGGTTTTAGGCCAGAGATAATTCAGATATAAAAAGATTACGGGGTGTACCAGATAAACACCATAAGTTGCCAGTCCCAGTTTTTCGAGCCCTTTGCTGGCAAAACCTGGCAGATTGATTTTCAGTTTGAAAAAACAGAGTACGATGACAAAGGATAGGGCAACAAAAACCAAACGTCCTACACCAGATACTATTAGGATTTGATTTCCTTCAAAAGGAAGGAAAGTAAAAAGTAATATGGCAAGGAGCAACAGAATATTGTTTAGGATGGGACGGATTTCAATATTTCTAAAATTGTAATAGATGGCAATACCCATCATGTAAAGAAAAAGATTATTAAAGGGATTGATATAAGTTGCCCACTGTTCAGCCAGTGTTTTTTCTTGACTTAAAAGATGGAAGCCAAAATATAAGCCGATAGCCAGACTTAGTATAAAAGCAAGATTTCCCGTCCATTGTCTGAAATTATACAAAAGAATTATTCCTGGGGTTAATGCGTAGTAAACCATCTCGTTACCTATCGACCAGGCGCCTGGAATGATATAAGCCCCGGGCTCGGTAAATCCAAATATTGTAGTGATGTTTTTAAGAAGCATTTTCCAGTCGGTAGATCCTGAAACGATCAATTGAAATAACACATATAGAAAACAGGCCATCCATAGAAGAGGCCAGATACGAAAGATACGACGCAGAAAAAATTGGAGAGAGTTTTTGGCAGAAGAAATAAATTTATTGTAAACCAAAGCCATACTCAGTCCCGACAGAACAAAGAAAATTGAAACAGCATATATCCCAAGTCTGCCTAAGGGACCCGAAGCATCCAAAGGGGAGTATATCCAGGACGTTAAATGGTAAAACATGATAGACAGGGCCATAAGTCCCCTTAACCAGTCCAATGTTTCTATTCTCTTAGTCTTCAATCCCTTTATTGTTAAATGGCGTATGGCTTTTCCTGAATACTGATAAAGAAAAGTGGCCTGTAGCTGGCCAAAGATACAAATATTTTATATTTACAAAAGGGTTGGAATTATCTTCAATAGTCCGTTTTATTCTGCGACTATCTGGCCATTAGGTTCTTTGTGGACAGTAACTTGTTTTACTAAAAAGGGTTTCAGTTCATACTCATTATCGAAGATCTGAAAATTGAAAATCAAGGGCATAAAATGTATGTGTTCGGTAGAAATTCCTTCTTCAAAGTTATCGGCAATGGATACCGGAAAATAATTGCGATAGCTCTCGTAACGGGCAATGGCAATGGCGAATAATGTATCGGGTGATTGGTCTATTTCATGCTTAGGTATTTCCAATTGTTGAACTAATGGAGCTCCATTAAAATTTTTGTCGGTGGGAAAGTTCGAAAATCTTGACATGGAAATAAGTTCTAAATCTGGTAGTTTTTCTTTTACACGTGTTTTATCTGGAAGGGTGTCAGATTTTTCAATGCCCTTGTCTGGGGCAGTTTGTATAGCAGAAAGAATTATCGGAGACTTATGTAGTAAGGAACCCCCTACGTTGTCCGTCTTTTTATTTGACTGAGGATTGCAGGAATATACAAGAAAGAGTAATATGGATACAAAAAAACGCATAAAAGATTTTAAATGGTTAATCTAATATTATGCCAGTTTTGAGATGTCAGAGGTTATAAATGCATTTTTATTATTCCTGTTATAGTAAAATATTGGTTTGTTTACAGAAACATAAAAATTGATAACGTAGTAAAGAAAAATAGATTTTTATCAGGTTTTATACCAGACCTATTTTATACCTTTACGTCAAAATTTAAAATTTTATATCCATGACAGACAAATTTGTGAATAGACATAATGGTCCCAGAGATAATGAAATTGCAGGGATGCTTTCTGTAATCGGCGTATCATCGCTGGAAGAACTCATCAGTAAAACTGTTCCGGGAAATATCCGGCTCGAAAAGTCACTCAACCTTCCTGAACCCATTGGTGAATATGAATACCTGATGCGTCTGAAAGCTATTGCTTCTGAAAACAAAATATTTAAGACATATATTGGCCAGGGCTATTATGGTACCATTACTCCTTCTGTCATTTTGAGAAACATCCTCGAAAATCCTTCCTGGTATACTTCATATACTCCTTATCAGGCCGAGATTTCACAGGGTCGTCTGGAAGCCTTGCTGAATTTTCAGACAGTGATTGCTTCATTAACTAAAATGGATTTTGCCAATGCTTCACTGCTCGATGAAGCTACTGCCGGAGCAGAAGCCATGATTATGATGTACAACTCCCGTACACGCGACAAAGTAAAAGACGAAGCCAATGTCCTTTTTGTAGACGAAAATATCTTTGCTCAAACGCTCAGTGTTATCAAGTCCCGTGCATTACCTCTGGGTATTGAGGTAAAAACTGGCTGTTTCAGTACATTCACTTTTGATGCGAAAGTTTTTGGTGCCATGGTTCAGTACCCGGGTGCCGATGGTAAAATTGTAGATTATAAATCATGGGTCGAAACGATGCACCAGAACAATATTTTAGTTTCTGTTGCTGCCGATATTCTTTCGCTCACACTACTTACCCCTCCGGGCGAATGGGGTGCCGACATTGTTTTCGGATCTACACAACGTTTTGGAATTCCAATGGGCTTTGGCGGTCCTCATGCTGCTTTCTTTGCTTGCCGCGATGCGTATAAACGTAATATGCCCGGACGTATCATTGGCGTATCTGTTGATCGCAAAGGACGTACTGCATTAAGAATGGCATTACAAACGCGTGAACAGCATATTAAACGTGAAAAAGCGACTTCAAATATCTGTACTGCTCAGGCATTACTCGCCATCATGGCTGGTATGTATGCGGTTTATCATGGTCCCGACGGACTGAAAGAAATTGCCGGAAGAATTCATTCGGTAGCTGCCTTGGTTGGTCGTAAGATTCAAGAATTTGGCTATACACAGGAGAACAAAGACTTCTTTGATACGCTACTTGTAACGATTCCCGACAGTGTAAGCATGGACAAAATTCGCAAAATTGCGCTCGATAGTCAGATCAACCTCCATTATATCGACAATAAAAAATTGACTGTCAGCATTGACGAAGCAACACTTTTCCCCGATATTATCATGCTGCTTAATGTCTTTGCCGAAGCCGCAGGAAAAGAAGTGGGTCAAATTTTACCCAATCCTGGTGAAAAAACATTCCAGTCGTCTTTTGGTCG
>PHDH01000292.1 GCA_002840935.1 Bacteroidetes bacterium HGW-Bacteroidetes-21
TGCGAAAAACTCTGCTCAGGTGTCAATTCAACGATAACGGGCTTAGCTTTATCTCTTGCTTCATAGAAGCTAAAAATCATTTTATCGTGATCGGGCGTAAGGACTTCCAATTCAAAATAATCATAGTGTTTCTCTTTGGCTTTAACGTAACTATAAAGCCGATATGTAATTGTATCAATATTGGACACAGTGACCAGCATCTGACGATCATCAATCAGTTCTAATGTGGCAATCAAGCCTTTTTCTGGGGTCAAATTCTCGGGCTGTCCCACAGAACGAAATATTGAAGTACCCATTAATAACATAATCAGGATGGCTTTCATGAAATACTATTTTAAAAAATTCTTGAAAAAATGCGGCATTAAGACTTATCAAAAGTACAAATTTATTGCTATGATAAGAGTAATAAATAAAATCTAATATTTTAAAATAACCACCAAGAAAACTTACTTGCTGAAATACTTCCTCATTAGTTCAGAAAACAAATCTAAGTTAAAAGGTTTAGCTAAATAATCGTTACAACCTGCATCAAGCGCCTTTTCTCTATCCCCTTTGAGAGCATAGGCCGTCTGTGCAAAAATGATTACTTCCTTATTAAATTGACGTATTTGTCGGGTGGCTTCATATCCACTCATTTCGGGCATTTTAATGTCCATTAAAATAAGGTCAATGTCAGGATTATTTTTACAAAGTTTGACCGCTTCGACTCCAGTATTAGCAATTAAAACAGTTTTACAATACTCACTAATATGAATTTTAATGAGTGCTTCAGTAGTTTCATCGTCTTCGGCAATTAGAACTTTCAAGCATTTAATCTGTGGCTGGATGTTCATTTCATTCTGAATATCTTTATCCTTTGCAACCACATCATTATCTATCAAATAAGGTATTTTAAAATAAAAACCAGAACCCTTCTCCAGTTCGCTTTCTACCCATATTTTCCCACCCAACATCTCGACATATGCTTTAGAAATTGACAATCCCAACCCGGCTCCTTCATAATTTCTGGAAAGAGACTCACTGCCTTGTCTAAATCTCTCAAAAATCATTTCCCTTTGTTCGAGAGGAATACCTACACCCGTATCTTTCACAAGAAATTCAAGACAGGTATCCTTTTTTTCATAACCTATTTCGATGATTCCTTCTTCCGTAAATTTAATTGCGTTTTTTACCAGATTCGTGAGAATAGCAAAGATTTTATCTTTATCGGTTTTAATGACAGCCTCCTTTTCAAATAAAGTCTTTTTTACGATGAGTTTTAATCCCTTACGTTCGGTTTCTGGCATAAAAAAAGCACATAAGGCTTCCATTTGCTCATTTATATTAGTAGAAGTAATATTTACCTCATTTATTCCCGATTCAATTTTCGAAATATTTATAATATCGTTAATAATATTCAGCATCCTGTTTCCGCTATTCTTAATAATTCTAATATATGCTTGTTGTTCTTCCCCCGTAAGATTGGGGGATTTCAGTAAATCTGTAAAGCCCAGTATTCCGCTCATAGGCGTACGAATTTCGTGGCTCATGTTGGCTAAAAAAGCTGATTTTAAACGTTCTGATTCTTCTGCTTTTTTCAGTGCCTGATTTAATTCTGAGTTGACTTTTCTTAATTCTTCATTAATTAACTCGCTTTGTTCTGCTTTTCCTTTTACAAAGCCAAGTTCTTCTGCCCTTTTAATATTTTCTTTATTTTGAGCGTTTATGTAATCTATCATTGTATTGAAAGACGCAGATAATACCCCAAACTCATTTTTCGACTCATAAGAACTATGTGCATCAAGATCCCCTTGTTGAAACTTCTTTGTTGCATATGTTAACTCAAATATTGGCTTTCGAATATTTCGCAAAAGAATAAGATAGATAACAATAGAAAACAATAGAACCAAAACTACAAGGATAATCAATTGGATATTAAGGGATTTATTTAGCTGCTGAGATTCTTTAAAATAATCATCCCCTTTTTTAATAGCAAAATCATTTACAACTTGAAGCTTTGCAAGCACTTCTTCGACCTTATATCCAACTATTCCAAATGTTTTAGTACTATTTAAAACTTCGGTCTTTTTTCCCGAACGCATCAGCTCAATAGTTTCATCACACACATAACACAGAGAATCAAAACCTTGCCTTAAAGAATCTACATCACACCTAGGACCAAGATACTGTCTACCAACGATTAAAATATGCTTATATCCTTCTTCTTTCCACCATTTAATCCAGTCTAATTCGACACCCATTTCTGTTTCATTAGTCACCAGCGACAAATCTTTCATATCACGATGTAGAGAAACGATATCCGACTTTAACATGCTTAATGCCCTTTCGACAGCAAAGGGATGGCAATACATTGAGACTGTCTTTTCGTGCAGTTTCAAGGATTGATTGTATGCAACCCATCCCATTACCATGACAAAAAATAATGAAATGGCAAAAACAAAAATTAGTTGCTTGCTGATTTTTATATCCCTAATATTCATCACTTTATATCTGATTAATAAAAATTATAGGTTATACTAATCTTTGAATGAGCTCAATTCTCTTTTTTTCATTTATGTATTAAATTAGTAGCATTATTCACTGAAACAAATTTAAATTCTTTTTGTCAAGAATACGACATTTTATTGAAACACGCAATGAGTTAAATCACTTATAAATAATATAATCAGTCAAGGAAAAAATTTGTTTTTTGCGTTACAGTTTAAGCAAACTTCTTTGTGTACACACAACAAATAACCACAATTTTCACATTTCCATTTTTCTTTTTCAATACTTATAAACGAGTCTATTCCAATATCCTTTATCTTTTTAAGATTTTGAATAGGACTCTCGCCATATTTTACAATATATCTCTTATCCAGGCTCTTAATTCGTCGGCATGGGAATTTAATACATTCGTAACACAGTAATTTTTCATTGCCTTTTTTCTCTTCACAAGATTTTATACTGCAAACAGTACAATGATAGGGTTTATTGCCATCAGAATTACATCCAACACAAGTGTTTTTCTTTCGTTGAAAGCCAAGGCAAATATCACAAATAACGCCACAAGGAGCTATGCTTGCATTATTCATAATCAGATATCTTTACTTCATTTTTTATTCAATATCAATTTTATATTCAAGGCATCTGCTATAGTTACAATTTTAGTTCTGATCTGCTTATTTTTCTCCTTAATGTCTGTATTATCAGAGATTACTTTACAAAATCCATGAATCTCAACTAATTTCTCATAAGGCAATAAAGCACAAGCAATGCAAAAAAAACTTTTCGAACGACCATCATCAAAATTTTTAAGCCATTCATTTAGAATTTCAATCCGAATTCCCTGATTTTCTATAAAATGAGTGATCCCATTCAGCCTAATAAAATCATGATTTGTGAATATCATTCTATGTGTCACAAAAGAATCGTAACCATTTTTTTCTGAATCAAATCGTTTGCAGGGATAATCATCACATTCCGAACAAACTTCCAAACCCTTCTTCATTGCACAACAAGTCAAATAACCACAGGATGGATGCTTATCCTTAAAATCAATGCCACCACAACCAGGACATGCCGAACTGCTTTGAGATTGAAACCTGGGGCATAATCCACAATCAATTCCACAACAACCAATTACAGGATAACTTTTTAATGGTTCAGCCATTTTTAATTAAACTTCTATCTTAATGAATAATATTTGGTGATTTAGATTTTAACTTTTTCGGGTTAAACATTTGGTTTTCCATTCAAATTTAAAACATTTCCCTCAAAATGGGAACAAAAAGTTCGAAATAATTTATCGACGTCATTTAACTCATTATCTTACACATATCCGACAGCAAACGACTACAAACGATTATTAGTCGTAAGTAAATAATTAATAACCGAATCGCCTTTTGGTGGGGTTGTAATTTTGTATCATCAAATCGCCGTAATGGCAAAAATGTAAAACTAAAATTTATTGATTATGGAA
>PHDH01000293.1 GCA_002840935.1 Bacteroidetes bacterium HGW-Bacteroidetes-21
TGCAAATCTAACCAAATAAAGTTACGAGCAAATATCTGTTAATAAGTGTGTTGTAGTGTTTTTAAGGGCCGACTAATTATCCTTTTCTTCATTGGTCAGGAATTTTGGCAGGGGATTCGAGATCAATTCTTTGTACTCCTCGCGTTTTCTGTAAATATCACAAGCGAGATAAATTGCCTGACGGAAAGATGTTTCGGAAGCGGTGTTTTTACCAACCAGTTCGTAGGCTGTTCCATGGGCAGGAGAGGTTCTTACAACCGAGAGTCCTGCAGTATAATTAACCCCTTGATCGAAGTTCAGCGCCTTGAAAGGCACCAGACCCTGATCATGATACATTGCCAGAACCGCATCGAATTTTTTAAATGTACCTGAGCCAAAAAAGCCATCGGCAGCATAAGCCCCAAAGGCAAGGATTTTTTCTTCGCGAGCCTTACGTATGGCAGGAATAATTTGCTCTACTTCCTCTTTTCCTAGTAATCCACCGTCACCGGCATGGGGATTAAGGCTCAGCACAGCGATTCGGGGTTTATCTATGCCAAAATCAACCATCAGCGACTTATTAATGATCTTAATTTTCTTAAGCACATTCTCTGTCGTAATAAGCCCTGCCACTTTTTGTAAAGGCACATGACCAGCCACTACACCAATTTTCATAATATCACTGACCATAAGCATCAGGGCATTTTCACCCTCGAACATACTGGCCAGATATTCGGTATGACCCGGAAAGCGAAAATTATCGCTCTGTATATTATTCTTATTAATAGGCGCTGTCACCAGAACATCTATCTGCTTGTTTTTAAGATCCTCAACCGCTTTTTTCAGTGAAATAAACGCTGCTTCGCCTCCACCGGGGGTCATTTTTCCGGGCTCTACTTTCACATCATCATTCAACACATTGATGAGGTTAGAGCGCTTTGTATTTGCCTCATTTACACTACGTATCTGATGGAAACTAAAGTTTTCGAGTTCAATATTTTTCCTATAAAAAGCGGCTACTTTGGACGAACCATAGACTATAGGGGTACATATTTCGTTTATTTTATTATCTGCCAGACTCTTAATGATAATTTCATATCCTATCCCGTTAATATCTCCCTGTGTTATTCCAACTTTCAATTCTTTCTTCGGACTCATATCTTTTTTTTTACAAAAATACTAAAATGTAATTGTCTTTTGTAATCTACATAGTTTTAAGACAACATTAGATTTATTTTCTTAATCTAAACATCTTTACAGAACGTAAATCGCTGCCTTCGAAAGTAAACGAAAGCATAATCATTTTACTATTCATCCTGCTTATTGATTTAGAATACTGACTGTCGTCGGGCACTAAAACATTATTAAGGCCCACCACATATTTTAATTCCATGGCAAACTTAAAATACTGGAGCATAAAATCTGTCCCGAATCCGACTTCATAATACCAGCTATATCTGTCCAGCCTTATTTTAGGACGTTCTTCGGGTTTGATTTTGCGTTGTGCCGCCAGATCGATTTTAAAACTCCCACCAGCAATTAAATAGGGTCTGAAATTATTCAATCTCATAGCCTTATACTGTAACAAAACGGGAAAATCGAGATAGGTGGATTCCATCATCATCAGATGCTGAAAGTAGGTTGAATCTCTTCGAACCCAATACAACAAATCCCGTTGGCCAAAATTGAGTCCCGGAAGAAAACGAACAGCGAAAAATGGCTTAAACTGCCAGGTAGAAACTATATTGATATTAAACCCGGGTCGGGGTACATTCTCAATAGAATACACCGAATCGCACTGACTTGAATACAAAAAGGAAGAATTCCGGATCGTAAAATCCATCGTATTAAACCCCAGAGACATTCCAAAATGAAAAGGAATCTGGTCATACTTAGGCAAATTCAAAGGTTTCATTGACTGAGAAAAACCCATGTTTTGTCCAACAAAAAAAACAATTAAAGATATCGTTAAAAAGCGTTTCATTTCGGGCTGCAAAGTTAGGGTAAAACGTGAAAATCACTGTATTATTTTAAGGTTTTTAACGGAACGCCCTGATTTTTTTGTTTTTTGCTCTTCAATTTATTATTACATTTGCCAAAATTATTCAAATGCAACGAGTGAGAATACAAGGTTTTCTATTTGTTTTAATCATCCTAATTTCGGGATTATCCTGCACCCGTCAAAAAAATATGTTGTACCTGCAAAACATGGTTGCATTAGACTCAGCTTCAATGCATATCAACGAAAACAACAAATATAAAATCACCTCAGGAGATGTGTTATATGTAAAAGTATTGAGCATCAACGAAAACATGAATAAACTTTTTAATATTGAAAGCGGCACCAATGTGAATTATGGCTACAACGAAGCTAATATGTACATAAATGGTTACATGATCAGCGATTCGGGTTATGTTTGTTTACCTATAATTGGGAACGTTCAGGTTGAAGGAAATACGATAGAAGAAGTACAGCGAATTCTCAGCGAAAAAGTGGTAGAGTATATTAAAGATGCTATAGTCATTGTAAAACTCACGAACTTTCAGGTAACCATACTGGGTGAAGTAGGCCGACCCGGCGTCTATACCAATTACGACAAAAACCTGAATCTCTTTGAAGCTCTGGGTAAAGCAGGCGATCTGACAGATTATGGCAATCGATCGAACTTGCTCATTGTCAGACAAACAAAAACAGGAAGCCAGTCGTTCAGAGCCAATCTTCTCGACAAAGCCATACTTACATCCGAATTCTTTTATCTTCATCCCAACGATGTAATTTATGTGGAGCCGGTACGCACTAAGGCATGGAAAATGAATACCCCCAATGTTTCAATTATATTATCGTCACTGACGACCATGATTGTTATTTTAAACTTTATTACACGCTAATTCATGAATCAACAAAATATTCAGGAAGGTCCTCTGCGCAAAGAAGATACAATTGATATTAAAAAATTTATTTTTAAGATCATCGCCAACTGGTATTGGTTTATTTTTACTATCTCAATTGCTGTTTTCTCTGCATATCTGATCAACCGCTATACCGATCCGGTTTATACCGTTAAAGGCACCATGATAGTGCAGGATAAGGACAATACGCTCTCTGGCGGTGTAGAAAGCATTCTGGAAGAACAAGGAATTTTTCGTCGTACGCGTAAAAAAGTAGTTGAAAATGAAATTGCCATCCTCAAATCTTATTCACTTTCACGCCGGGCTATTGAAGAATCCCCTGAATTTCATATCTCATACTTTGCCGAAGGGCGTATACGTACTGTTGAATCGTATAAGACAAACACATACATTATCGAACCCGACACCAGCTTTCCAAATAAAGTAGAATCTCCTGTGTATGTTAAATTTACATCCGAAAATGAGTGTATTATTTCTACAGATAACGACAGTAAAAAAACTAAGGTAAAGCTGGGAGAATGGTTTGAAAATATTGATTTCAGATTTAAAGTATTGCCCAACGACACCATCAAACCCAACGGCAATTCCAACATTAAAACTTTCTTCATAATTCGCGATATCAATAAGCTTACCAATGCCTATAGGAGTAAGATTACATTAACTACAACTGATAAAAAATCAACCATAGTAGAAATTTCATCTAACGGTATGGTTGCCAAGAAAGAAGTTGACTTCATTAACAAACTAATGAATGTGTATGTAAACAAAGGGCTGGAAGAAAAGAACATGATTGCCCTAAACACCATTTATTTTATTGATGAGCAATTAAATGACATCACAGATTCTTTGAATTATACTGAAAATAAACTGATGAGTTTCCGACAGGCCAACAAATTGGTCGACATCAGTCAGGAAGGCTCTATGTTATATCAGAAAGTAGAAAGAGTGCAGAATGAAAAGGCTTTACTCGACATGAAGAACAAGTACTTCAACTACCTTCTGCAATACATTTCCAAAGAACAAGACTTCTCCGATGTTATGGCTCCTTCAGTTGTCGATATTAACGACG
>PHDH01000294.1 GCA_002840935.1 Bacteroidetes bacterium HGW-Bacteroidetes-21
CATAGATAGAACTTTCGTCTATGGCAAGTGTTCTTTCCACTGAGTTGCCGGTTTCTGTTCCCATTAAACTGTATGTACTAATAATATTGCCTTGGGCATCACGAAGGTAATAATAATTGTTGGTGCGGGCAAAAGAATATCAGTTACTTACAATTTTAATTAATGCTTCCTCAGCGTAGAGTCAATCAGCGCTGAAGAGAAATTATTACTTATTCATTTGTTTAATTATAACCCTATAGCAATTTCATCTTTATAAAATAATTTACCATTTGGCAATAAATAATAATCAGTAATACCACCGTTTTCGTCATTTTCCCTTAAATAATTATATGTTTGAACAAATTCTTTAGTTTCAAAGCAAAATAATTTAACTTCTCCAGAAAATAGACATTTTCTCACAACATTGAAACAAATTTTGTAATACATATATTCAAAGTCTGAATATTTATGAAGACTATCTTTTCTATCAACTATATTGTTTTGAAATAAAAAAAACTCTTTAATAGTTAAACTATCATTTAAAACAAGTTGAGAATAATTTCTTTTAGATAAATATGTTGAGAAAGAACAACAAATATTTAATGAATCTTCTCTGCAAATGGAATCACAATATTCAAAGACATTTTCCCTCGGTATGAATATTTTCACATCATCCAATACATATAAAAACATACCTTTTGTATTTATAGGAATAACATTAATGCTTTTCTTAACATTATTACTACAACTGTAAATAAGCACAAAAATAATCACAACAATAGTATTCTTAAGATTATTCATACAAAATTATTTAATACCAGGATAATACTTTTGCTCTGTAGCTACAGAGTATGATCCTTGCATAGATTGTGTTTTTTTATCAAAGGCAGATTTATCTGATGTTTTAAAAAAATCTACTTCACCTTTATCATTCATCCATGTTAACATATACATTTTTGTTGTTGAAGTTGTCCCTTTACTACCTGTTGTAGATAAATTATATGAAACTGCAACCATTTGGTTTTTGTTCATTTTATAAGAAGGAATTTCAATAATTAATCCACCAAACATATCCGTTTGTTCCGATGATGATTTTCCTAACAATTCCATATCTGTTATTTTTTCATTATTAGAATTTACATATTTTTCGTCAGTATTATAATTTACTAAAACATTTCCATTTTTCAAATATTCATTTCGATAAAACGACATATTATATACACTTGAAATATAATTTTGAAAATCCCCAGCTCTTTGTTCAGTACTATAATTATTATAAACCTTCTGACCATTCTTATAAGAATAAAGAATTGAATTTAAATCATCAAGAGAATGACTCATTTCATGACCAAAAAGCACAGAGCCACTCATACTCCAAATATCCCTAGTTGAAAGATATGGAGAGGTTCTATTTGAATAGCAAATAGTAGAAATATTATCATTATAATTAACGTCACCTAAACTACCTACCTCTTGTGCTTTAAATATTCTTGGCGTCACTATTAATGATCTTAAGTTAGAACCACCTTTATTTGTTGCAGCTACTTCAATAAATGCTTTTGAATCCCAGTCTCCATCTGTTACAATTTTAATAGTCTCACCAAATGGATCTATTGCAATTAATGGTGAATTAGCAACATAATTATACGGACTGTATCCCGAATACTTTGCTGCAAAAGGATCACACGCTAACCACCTCCCTATCCTACTATCATATATCCTTGCCCCAAAGTCGTAAGTAGCTCCTGTATTTCCGGTCCACTCGTCATCTTTCTCTTTGCCATTAAACCCATACTTATACGTAGTAGAGCCAAAACTTCTACCCGGGTGGGTCATACCAAAACTATAGTAGTCTTGTGCCGAATTTACATAGGCGTTGTAATTGCTTAATATTCCTCCTGTAAATTCAGGGGTACGTCTGTCGCTTACTACGGCCAGCACATTGCCCAAATGGTTGCTTAACTCGTAGTTTTTATCGCCACGGAAAAGGTCTTTAATGTACTCGTCGGGTATAAATGTAGTGTAGCTTACAGGAACGGGTGTGCCTGTTGTAAGGTCGTAAGTTGTACGGGCTATCCATTGCTCTCGTTGTACCGTACCCAAACGGCTACTGCCATAGATAGAACTTTCGTCTATGGTAAGTGTTCTTTCAACTGAGTTGCCGGCTTCTATTCCCATTAAACTATATGTTGCCATTATATTACCCTGAGCATCGCGAAGATAGTAATAATTGTTGGTGCGGGCAAACAGAGTACAAGCTATTAACCGGTTAAACTAGTATTCCTCAGCGTAGATACAATCTGCGCTGAGGAGGCTCTTAGAATATGTTACAAAAACCTATTTTGTAAAACTATTTCAAATGTATCTTTTTTATTAGAAAACTTAATATTGTAAAGAGAATTATCCTCTGTAAAGAAAAAAGCAAATATTGAATCATTGTTTGTAAATAAAGAATCTGAGAATATTGATTTTGGAATAATACAAAAATTGCTTTTTTTATCAGAACAGTATGTTCTATGTTTATTTTTAATTTCGTTTTCAAGTACAAATTCTTCAATGTAATTGTATTTAATTATTACACATCCATTAACCTTTTTACATGTACTATCTTTAACAAATGAAATATAAATATTATCATTATTACATTGATATCTTTTACTTTTTAGTAAACTACAATTTTGAAAAAGCATAATAATAATAAATATTAAAACTTTATTTAACATACTCATCAATATTAATTTCCTTACCTAAATCCTCAGCTTTGATAATAAATCTTGTTAGAGTTTCACCATTCTCTTCATACATTTCTTCGACTCTACTTATCTTCCAAAATCTACCTTCCTCGTTTTGAGCAATTTTGAATTTTCCATTTGGAACACCTTCTGTTAATTGTTGCATATGCCCCGATGCAGCAATCATTGTTGTGCCAGTTGCCATTACCCATTCAAATGCTGAATTTCCACTACTTTCTTCAAACTTATCTCCTGTCCCAGCGAAATTACACCCATTTACAAAAATTATTGCATCATCTGAGAATTTTATTTTATTCTCCGAAATCATTTGTGTTAGATCATTTAATGTCGCATAACCTTCATTGAGTTTTCCAAGTTTAGAAGTGTAAAAACCTGCATTATACATTAAAAAAGAAACCACCAACCTTTGTTTTCATATCAGCAGTAGCCAAAACTCCAGAATGTCCAAACATAGCAAGTCTTGACACATAACCTTTGCTAGCTGTTTCTTTTGCTAACGCATCCAGTATTTCCTGACCTGTAGAAACTTTTTGTGCAATAAAACCAAATTTTTTCAATCTTAGAGCTTGATAATAGTATTGCCTAATATGTTGTGAATTATATGCAGTGCGAGGTGGAGGATTGTCTCCATTCTTATCTTTTTTTAAGTATTGCTCTGGTGGAACAGATCCTGATAATGCGACTTTTTCTAAACCTTCCATATCAATACTTCTAATTACTTCATTTTCGGCAAAGGCATATGTGCTATTCCAAGGGAAATCTTTTGATATTGGATCAACACTTAAAAACCTACCAATTCTACTATCATATATTCTAAACCCGTAATCATATGTAGCACCAACATTTCCAGTCCACTCATCATCTTTAATTTCCCCATTAAACCCATACTTATACGTAGTTGAGCCAAAACTCCTACCCGGGTGTGTCATACCAAAACTATAGTAGTCTTGTGCCGAATTTACATAGGCGTTGTAATTGCTTAATATACCTCCTATAAACTCAGGGGTACGTCTGTCGCTTACTACGGCCAGCACATTACCCAAATGATTGCTTAACTCGTAGTTTTTATCGCCTCGGAAAAGGTCTTTTATGTGCTCGTCGGGTATAAAGGTAGTGTAGCTTACTGGAACGGGGGTGCCGGTTGTAAGGTCATATGTATTTTTTGCAA
>PHDH01000012.1 GCA_002840935.1 Bacteroidetes bacterium HGW-Bacteroidetes-21
TGTGAAGGCCTGAAATGAAAAAAAGCGCAAAGCGCCTTCTGTTGATGTTTGAATGCCCCCCCAAAAGGAACAACGAGCGAAGCGAGTTAATCCTTTTACGACATCATCATTTCAGGCCTTCACCTCAAAAGTTATTTTGAACGTGATGAGTTTTAAAACTGATCTATTCCGCCTTCTTATAAAAGCGGTTGAGGTTGGTGGTAATAGAAAAGTGATTGGTGGCTCCGGCAAGATGGTACGAAGCTCTTCCATAACTGATGTTGAATTTGGCAATGCGTATGCCCAAACCCCAGGAAAGACCGACCATAGAAGGGCGAGTGGATATTTTTAATTCCTGCCGGCGCTGGTAGTTATAGCCCATAGAAATATAAAAGTTCTGTGTAAGCAGAAGTTCTGTGCCAATTACAAGGTGGCGGAGGAGTTTGTCTCCAAAAATTTCAAGATTCTTTGTCTTAGCCGGAACGGTGTCGAAAGCATTCTGCCATACCCCGTTTTCTTCGGGTAAGTCGTAGGTCAGATCCCATTTCTCCAAATGGCGGTAAGTCAAAGAGAACCGGAATGGGGCATATGGTAATTTTTTAGTAATCCCCAGCAATATTTCGGGTCGTACTTTTTCTGAATATTCGCCGGTATACGACGTTATTTGCAGACCCGCATTACGGATTACTAGACCTCCTTGCAAAAGATGTTTGTCGTTATTATAATGAAGTCCGGCATCGGCAACCAATCCTATGGATGAATAACTATCGTAAAATGAAAGTATGGGCTTTAGGTTAACCCCTGCTCTGAAATGGGTATTCAGGGCTTTGGAATAGCTTAGGTTAAAGGCATAATCTGAGGCATAGAAATTTCCATTTTCGGTTCCGGTTTCATCGGCTCGGATAAATTTGCCATAATTAATATAATGTAAGCCCAGAGCAAAATCCCCATACTTTTCTATGTGCTTTGAAAAGGAGGCATATCCGTAGTTGATGCCGGCATAGTAGTCGGTGAAGTTTAATGCAATACAATTGTCGAGGGAGTCGTTTAAAAGTGCCGGGTTGAAATAGATGAAAGAAGGATCCTGAACCGTTAGGCTGATATTCTGGCCACCCAGAGAAGCTACCCGTGCTGAAGAGTTAAGATTAAGAAATTCGTAAACCGACCCGCCACCAATTTGGGCAGAAAGCGTGCGACTGAATATTATTAAAAGTAGTACTAATCGAAGTTTCATGAATTAAAATTTAAATCCCATGGTCATATTAAAGCGGGGAAAGATTCCAGAATAACCTAAGTTCCAGTTATTAAAACCTTCGTTTACGTTATTGTAAGAGGTATTTCCGCTTTTATTAAAAACATATCTCGGTCCGCCCCCTGCTTCGAGGTTAAAAATAAAGAAATTTCCTGCTTCAATTTTAAAACCAATCAGCATACCGATTCCGGCAGAACTGGCAATAAACGTATTTGTCTGTGTTTGGGGAAGGATGGTTCCATTGTAATAATTGTAGGGATAATATGTAGAGGTTTGGCTGATATCGAGATAACGGTAATTTGCGTAAGGGGAGAAATAAATCCGTTGTTGGGATTTATTGTTTTTGCCTATGGTGAAGTATAATTTGGGGTTCACCTGAACGAGCATTCCGTACATTGTTTTATTGTTGTTGTCGATGGCTGTAGGGGCAATTACAATGTTCAGCCCGTGGTCGTCACTTAGTCTCCGTTCGTATTCGGCATAAAAAGTAGACCCTATAAAGTTGAGCAATTCGAGACGGAATTCATTGTTTTTCACTTCCTGATTTTCTTGAGCACTTATGCCAGAAGAGAAAAGCATAATAATTAAAAGGGAGATACATAAATTTTTCATAACTGGAAATATTTCATGTAAGTAACGGCGATAAAGGTAAAAAATTATTCAACAGGAAGATAATTTTCGTAGGCGTTTGCTTCATTCAGAAAACTATCGTAATAGTCTTTAAGGTATTGGTGTTTTCGCTCTGCCAGGGATTTGGCTGTCGGAGTATTCATCCGGTCTTTCAGAAGAAAAAGTTTTTCGGGAAAATGTGCCAGTGTTGAACTTTGCGATTTTTTGTAGTCCTCGAAACTCTTATGCATCTCAGCTTTTTCTCCGGGGATATATAAGGGCCGGTTGTGTTTGCCGCCATAGGCAAAAGCCCGAGCAATACCTATAGCTCCCAAGGCGTCGAGCCTGTCGGCATCCTGCACTATGGCTGATGCAAGTGACGAAACCGGGGTTTCTGTTTGGGCTCCTTTGTACGAAACTTCCGAAATTATTGTCAGGATTAGGTTTTTTGACTCGTCAGTAACTTGTAGTTGATTAAGCCATTTTTCGGCGTGGGGAAACGAATGTCCGTCGCCGCCCAGTTTATGATCATCGGTATCGTGGAGTAAGGCGGCCATTTGGATTTCGAATAGCTGATCCGATTTTTCTTTTTCGGCCAGATAAGATGCCGTGCCAAAAACCCGGAGGCTATGCAGCAGATCGTGTCCGGTTGATTCTCCGGCAAAAAAAGTCTCAATAAAAGCTATTGTTTGTTTAATGGCTATTGAATGATTCATGTTTCATATTTTTTAAAAAGTTCGCTCATTACAAATTTAACGGCTGGGCACAGGGGATAATTTAAACTGTGGATATTCAAGTTTTTAAGAAAACCAACCTGATTTGTATGTGGGTATTCGCGGCAGGCCTGGGGTCTGACGGAATATATCCGACAAAGATTATCCTTCTGTAAAAAGGGACAGGGCATGGATTGAAATACGTAATCTCCATCTTCGTCGGTTTTCAGATATTTTGCAAAGAAATCGGAAGTTTTCATTCTGAGCGAGACAGAAATAACCCGGATATCGCGATTGGTAAGCCTTGGACCTAAAGATTTACAACATTTGGCGCAGGAAATACAATCAAATGTTTCGAAAAATTTCTGGTGTAAGTCGGAGGCTACTTGATCGACTTCTCGGAATTGAGAAGGACGAATATTTTTCAGCGTTTTTAGCAGGGGCGCTGGGATGGTATCAGTTTTCCTCATTTTTTGTCAGTATCTGAGATAAAGTTAATGAGACAATGACAATGAGCATCCCAATGACATTTTGAAGGGTAAATCTTTCGCCGAGCCAAAAGTAGGCAATAACTGCTGTTACCAGTGGAATGGCATTGGTGAAAATAGTTGCCCGGTTCATCCCCAGTCGTTTTACTCCCCAGTTGAAGAACATGTAGGAAAGTGATGAGGGAAAAATGCCCAGCATCAGAATAATAAAAACCAGCTTGTAGGAAAATGTAATTTCACCAATAGCTAAGGGGTTAAAGAAAAGCAGGGGGATAAAAAAGATGATACCGATAAGGTTTTCCCAGGCAATAATCTCCAATGGGGAGTATCGTTGTACGAGTTTGAAAATGATCAGGGTATAACCTACAGCTGCAAATACAGCTACAAAAAGGAATAATATGCCCAATGGATCGGCATTCAGACTCATGTCTGGCTTCAATACCATTAATAGCACCCCGATAACCGAGAAAAATATTCCCAGATAAACGATGAGTCCCGGTTTTTTTTTCAGAAAGATCACTCCGGCAATGGCAACAAAGAGCGGGATGGTAGCAATAATGACGGATGAAAGGATGGAAGACACCAGTCGAACACCAAAAGTTTCGCCCAGAAAATATACAAAAGGCTCGAAGAGGGCCAGCAAAATAAACCATTTGGCATCGGCTTTTTTAAAGGCTTTCAAGCGTTTGGTGACGAGCATCAAAATAAATAAAAAGACGACGGAAACGCTGAGACGGAAAAAGATAAGCCAGACAGGGTGGAGACTATCGAGACTAAATTTTGTTCCTGTAAAGGAAAACCCCCAAAATACCATCGCCAGTATAAGAGCGATGTAAACCCTGATTTGTGACATGCACAAAAGTAATATTTTCCGTCTGTATTATCCGCCGAAATCGTCGAATGCTATCATTTCTTCGGGTACGCCGAGATTCCATAGCATTTTCTGAACAGCATCGTTCATTTGTGGAGGTCCGCAGAGGTAATATTCAATATCCTCTGGTGCATCATGTTTGCCTAAATACTGGTCGAGAATGACTTGATGAATAAAGCCTTTCAAACCATCCCAATTATCTTCCGCTTTGGGCTCAGACAGAGCAATAGAGAATTTAAAATTTGGGAAATCCTGTTCAATTTTCCGGAAAGCGTCTTCGTAAAAAACCTCTCGTTTGGAACGGGCGCCGTACCAGAAAGTGGCTTTGCGGTTGGTTTTTTCGGTAAGGAACAAATCAAAGATGTGCGAACGCATAGGCGCCATTCCTGCTCCACCGCCAATAAACATCATTTCGCGCTGGGTCTTTTTTATATGGAACTCACCGTAGGGGCCAGATATCATTACTTTGTCGCCGGGTTTACGAGAGAAAATAAACGAAGAACATACTCCGGGGTTGACACTTGCAAAACCGTTTTTGGCTTTATCCCAGGGTGGAGTTGCAATACGGATGTTCAGCATGATAATATTGTTTTCTGCAGGGTGACTGGCCATGGAATAGGCACGGTAGGTCTCTTCCGCATTTTTCATTTTCAGGTCCCACATTTTGAATTTATCCCATTCGTCTCGGAACTGTTCTTCTACTTCAATATCTTTTGCAAAATTTACGTCAATTTTTGGTACATCTATCTGAATATATCCGCCGGATTTAAAATCAAGGGTTTCACCTTCGGGAAGTTTTACAACAAACTCTTTGATAAAGGTGGCTACATTGTGGTTTGATAATACTTCGCATTCCCATTTCTTAATACCCATGACCTCTTCGGGAATTACAATTTTCATATCCTGACGAACTTTCACCTGACATCCCAGACGCCAGTTGTCGAGTTGTTGTTTGCGCGAAAAGAAGCCCTTTTCGGTCGAAAGTATAGAGCCTCCGCCTTCTGTCACTTGACATTTACACATGCCGCAAGTTCCTCCACCACCACAAGCCGATGGAAGAAAAATTTTGTTTGACGACAGTGTTGATAGTATTGTTCCTCCTGGTTGTGTAACCATCTCATGCGTATCATTGATGGTCAGTTTGACATTTCCCTGAGGAGTCAGTTTCTTTTTTGCATATAAAAGAACCATCACCAGAAGTAAAATAATGATCAGAAAGACCGCTATACTGGTGGTGATTACAAACACTTTAGTTGCTAATATTAACATAGTAAGAAATTTAAAGACTAATACCCATAAAACTCATAAAAGCGATACCCATCAAGCCGGTAATGATAAAGGTAATGCCCAAACCCCGTAAAGGAGCCGGCACATTTGAATACCGTATTTTTTCTCGAATGGCTGCAATGGCAATAATGGCAAGTAGCCAACCTACACCCGATCCGATGCCAAAAACAGTGGCTTCGCCTAAGGTCTGATATTCTCTTTCCTGCATAAAAAGCGAACCGCCAAGAATAGCACAGTTAACGGCAATTAGTGGAAGAAAAATACCCAGTGAATTATATAATGCCGGTGCAAATTTTTCTACGATCATTTCAACCAACTGAACCAAAGCCGCAATTACTGCGATGAAAATAATGAAACTGAGAAAACTCAGATCAACATCTGCAAAATCTTTGCTCAACCAAGTCAAGGCGCCAGGTTTCAGCAGATAATTATCAATCAGATAATCTATAGGAACCGTAATGCCCAATACAAAAATTACGGCAAGACCCAGTCCCATAGAAGTATTTACTGTCTTTGATACAGCTAAATAAGAGCACATGCCCAGGAAGTAGGCAAAAATCATGTTTTCGATGAAAACACTTTTTACAAAAAGGTCAAGTAAATGTTCCATATTCTAAAAATTAGCTCTTTTCAATTAATTCACGTTTACGACTGCGTTGTATCCAGATTATAACTCCAATAATGATCAACGCCATGGGAGGCAGAATGAACATTCCATTGTTACTGTACCCCAAATCATACAAACCGGTTTTTTCAATAATCTGATATCCCCAGATGGTACCACTGCCCAGTAATTCTCTGAAAAAAGAGACAATTACAAGTATGGCTCCGTAGCCCAGACCGTTTCCGATACCATCTACAAACGATTGCCAGGGTTTGTTGGCCATGGCAAATGCTTCAAGTCGACCCATAAGTATACAGTTGGTAATAATGAGACCTACAAACACAGAAAGCTGTTTACTGACATCGTAAACAAAAGCCTTCAGGATTTGATCCACCAAAATCACAAGAGCAGCAATTACTACAAGTTGAACAATAATTCGAATGCGATTGGGAATGGTATTTCTGAGTAATGAGATCACCAGATTAGAAAAGGCGGTAACTACAATAACAGAAATTGCCATTACAACGGCAGGTTTTAATTGAACTGTAACAGCCAGTGCCGAACATACGCCAAGAACCTGAACAGTAACGGGGTTATTCAGATTAAGGGGTCCGGAAAGAAGCTTTAAGTTCTTTGCAGAAAAGAGGGGTTCTTTATTGCTCATAAACTATCTTTTTTAGTCGTGATAAATGGGATGTAATTTTCAAGTCCGGTTTTTAGCATAAGTCCTAAACCATTGCTTGTAATGGTTCCGCCGCTGATCCCATCTACATTATGTATGGTTGGAGCAGTAGTTCCGGGCTTAGTTATTTTAATAGAAGTGTAATTCCCGGTCTCATCAAAGATGGTTTTATCTTTAAAACGTGCCTGAAAATCGGGTTGTGCAATTTCGGCACCCAGACCGGGTGTTTCACCCTTGTGGTCAAAAACAGCGCCATAAACAGTGTTAAGATCTTCTTTAAAAGAGACATAGCCCCAAATTGGGCCCCAAAGACCTTTGCCCTGAATTGGAAAAATATAGAGTTTTTCGCCTTCTTTGTTAATGGCTTCAAAAACAGGATAGCTGCGATTTTCAGGTGCTTTTACAAGTTCATCCTTGAGTTTAATATTTAAAGCATCTACTCCGTCCATTACTTTACCATTGGCATCTACAGCGTAAACGGCAGTAATATGTTTTTTATACAAGTCGGGTACTTCTTTGGCTTCTGCCGTGATATTTATAGAGGATAGAATATTTTTCTTTTTCTCAACATCAATATTAAAATCCTGCTTCGGCTTTAGTAAAAGCGATGCAAGCGATAACATCACGGCAACAATTACAATCATAACCGTTGCATAAATAAATATGTATGAATTTTTATTTGTATTCATAAGGTTACGCTTTTTTAATTTTTATTCTGTTTAGTCTTCTTCGGATATTTGCCTGAACTACATAGTGGTCAATCAACGGGGCAAAAACATTCATCAGTAATATCGAAAGCATCATTCCTTCGGGATAGGCCGGATTAAATACTCTGATGATGACAGCAAAAATCCCGATTAAGAAGCCGTAGATGTATTTTCCCATGGATGTCTGGGCTGCAGTAACCGGGTCTGTTGCCATAAAAACGGCTCCGAAGGCAAATCCACCCATGATTAAGTGGTAGTAGGGTGGAATTTCCATGTAAGGGGTAACGGCAGTTGCGTTTAAAAGAAATCCCATAGCCAGACCTCCGGTAAAGACAGAAAGCATAATTCTCCAACTTCCAATGCCGGTTGCAATGAGAAAAATTCCTCCTAATAAAATAGCCAGGGTGGAAGTTTCACCTATACTTCCCGGAATGGTTCCAATAAACATAGACCATGCATCGGGAACTTTGTCCATATGTCCAGCAGCTGCTTCAGCAAGAGGGGTGGCTCCCGAAAAGGCATCTGCTTTTTCGGCAATCCACACTTTATCTCCCGACATTTCGGCGGGATAGGCAAAGAAAAGGAAAGCTCTTGCCAATAAAGCAGGATTGAGAATGTTCATTCCTGTACCTCCAAAAACTTCTTTACCAATAATTACAGCAAAAATGGTAGATACAGCAACCATCCATAAAGGCACATCGGGAGGCATAACCAATGGTATGAGCATGCCGGAAACCAGAAAACCTTCGTTAACTTCGTGATGTCTTACCTGAGCAAAGATAAACTCAACGCCCAGTCCGGTAACATAAGCAACAATTACTATGGGTAAAACTTTTACGATACCAAACCAAATCGTTTCCCAAAAGCTGGCATCCGTCCCTTGTGATAAAAAATGCTGGTAGCCAGTATTCCATATTCCAAAAAGCAAAGCAGGAACTAAGGCCATAATGACAAAGCTCATAGTTCGTTTCAGGTCAATACTATCGCGAATATGTGCTCCGTGCTTTGTCACTTTATTTGGAACAAAGAGAAAGGTTTCGAAAGCATCAAAAGTCGATTGAAGCTTTTGGAAACGACCTCCTTTTTCGAAGTTCGGCTTTATTTTATCAAGATATCTTCTTAATGCTTTCATCTTAGCTCATTTCTTTAATCATTAACTCAATTCCTTTTCCTACAATTTGCTGAACTTCAGTTTTTGAGGTGCATACAAAATCACAAAGGGCCAGTTCCTCTTCGGTGACTTCGTAAATGCCCAATTTTTCCATGAGTTCAATATCTTGTATCATGATGGCTTTTAGCAAATGTTGTGGAAGGATGTCCATCGGAACAACTTTTTCATATTCGCCAGTCATCACCAATGCTCTTTCGCCACCATTTAAATTAGTGTGTAAACGATATTTTTTGCCGGGAAACATCCAAGAAAAGAAGGTGCGTGTATGGCTAAATTTATTGAATCCAGGAAGGGCCCAGCCTAAAAACTCATAGTGATTTCCTTCTGGAATAACGGTAACCATTCTGTCGTATTGACCCAGATGTCCTTTGAGACCTACCGATCTTCCGGTTAAAACATGGCCGGAAATAACCCTGACGTCATTGGCGGAAATATTGTTTTCAAGAAAAGGAACTACCGAAGCGCCTGTTACTGTGTTAACAAATCCGGTGTTTTTAAATTCAGATCCTGCCAGCGCAATTTTTTTACTAACATCATATTTCCCTTCTGCGAAAAGCTTTCCAATAAATATAACATCTTCGGGCTGAAGTGTCCATACGATTTCTCCTTTGTTTAAAGGGGCAATGTGATGAATTTGAACGCCAAGGGTGCCTGCCGGGTGTGGTCCCGAGAAATATTTTACAGTAACGCCGTTCAATTTTTCAAACAGGGACAGACCTTTTTTTGCCTGAGGTAATCCAATAAATATTTTACCGGTTGTAAGTTTCGAAATAACCGAAATACCTGCTTGAAGGTAAGAAGCACTTTCTTGAATTAACAGTTCAATATCGGGAGCCAGCGGAGCGCTATCGAATCCACTGATAAAGATATCGCGGGGCGTAGATTCTGGCTGTGCAATAATATTGTATGGTCTTTGGCGGATAAATGGCCAGGCACATGTTTCGGTGAGTTTTGCCAGAATGTCTTCGCGTGTAAGCGTTTCGATAGTCTTTTTTTCGAAGACTTCTGATTCATAACGGCCATCGCTTTCAAAAATAAATGCTTCGATTTTCCTCCGTTCACCTCTAACTACATCCTTAAGAATACCACTTACAGGCGAGGCAAATTTTATCTCAGGATGATCTTTGCTGTAAAAAACAGGGGTTCCTGCTTTTACCAGATCACCTGGTTTAAGCATAGATTTTGGAGTCAATCCTTTAAACTCATCAGGATAAATGGCGAATTCTGTGGGTAGAGCTATTTTTATCTCTTTGTTCTCTGGTGCACCTTTCATCCGGATTGTTAGTCCCCGTGAAAGTTTAAAATAATCTGGCATAGATTTATTTATTTTATGAGGCAAATTTATAAAAATTACTGTTATTCAATATTGAACACAATGTATTTCGGTAATCAAATATTTAATATTTAAAGAAGATTAACTGAAATAATCCTTTTTGCGAGCATAAATAATGTTAATGGCCACGTAACGTGACGGTTGCTATTGACTTTAAAATGCTAGTGATATTATAAAAGTCTTATAAAAGAAAAAAGTGCAGCTCCGTTGCCGGAAACTGCACTTTTGGAGGAGGTAAAATACAGGGCTAATTTACAGCAATCTTTTGAATGTAACAAGTATTGTTCACATAAAAGTAAACAAGATATAAACCTTTAATCCATTGACTGACATCAACTCCTGCGTTGAAATTGTTTTGCTGATTTGTGGACAGGTACATTTGACGACCTGTAATATCATAAATTTTGATTTCATCAATGGCTAGATTTTCGGGAATCTCGAAATGGAGTTTATCGTGGACAGGATTTGGGAAGGCGTAAGCTCCAAAATCTGCATCGGCAAAGTCAGCGTATATTCCGGGGTTTACTGTTACTATAACGGTGTCCATGTCGAAGCAGCCATTATCATTTTCGGCCAGCACCCATACGGTGAAGTTTCCAACGCCATAATCACTTCCACTAAATAATAGGGAATGGGTAGAACTTCCGTCACTCCAGAGATAAGTGTCGTAGCCTTGGTCGACGATAAAAGTAATGGATTGATTTTCGGTAATAACTCTGTTGACGCCTAATTCGACGATGGGACCAGGAAGTATTTCAACTTCTACAGTATCTGAATTTGTACAGGAATTATTGTCAGTTACTGTAATAGAATAGGTGTTAGACTGTGTTACAACAAGACTAGCGGCAGAACTGTTGTTCGACCAATGATATTGACTAAATGTTGAACTGGGAGCGAGTGTAGCGGTATTACATGCGCTAATATCAGCTCCTAGTGTAAAGTCGGGTAGTGCATGTACAATTACTTCGGCGGTATCTGAATTGAAGCAGACCCCATTAAATACGGTGGCAATAATTAATGTAGAGAGGGGTGGGGTAAGTGTTATTGTTGGGGTTACGTCGCCGGTATTCCAGTATAAATCATCGTTCGTATTATAGGTGGCGGTGATTGATATCTCTTCGCCGTTGCAAATTTCGTGATCACTTCCAATAAAAACGTCAGGATTTACATCTACCGTTATGGTTACACTGTCGTACGATGTACAGCCATTGGCATTCAGGAAGGAATAGATAATGGTATGATTTCCTTCACCCGCGTTATAAGGGGAGAAAATATTACCGGTTACACCTGTACCTGAGAAAACGCCGCCTGAGGGAATTCCGTCCAAAGTATCCTGAAGTTCATTCTGGCAATAAAATGGCGATAATCCGGTAAAAAAGGCTTCTGCTACGGGAAGAACATTAACGGTTGAATGAGCGGTATCAATACAATCGTTTTCGTCGGTAAAAATATAATAAACGGGGATAATGCCGGGTTGAACATCTGCGGGATTAAAAATGGTGTCAGTCATTCCATCTCCAATAAATTCCCCTCCTGTAGGAAGGCCTGTTAATGGTATTTGTGTTGCATTATTACACATTTCTGTTGGTAATCCGGTAAAACTGGCGGGTGTGACATTAAACACCGTTAGAATAATATTGTCGGTTCCAGAACATCCCCAGGGATCAATAAAAGTATAGGTAATTGTATGGACACCTTGCCCGGCAATTATTGGATTAAAGTCATGTCCTGAAATACCAGGTCCGCTAAAAGTTCCGCTGGGAGGAAAAACGACGATGTTATAGGGCTCTTCGTTATCGCAAAATTTGGTTTTCAGATCGGGGTAAGTGAATGCCACTTGTTGCATGACAACTATTTCAACCGTATCCGCATTGACACAATTGTTGGCATCTATGTAATAGTAAGAAACATGAAAGGTGCCTTCTCCTGCTGTAGCAGGACTGAAAATGGAGTCGTTAATAATATCTCCAGTAAAATATCCGCCAGCGGGTGTTCCCTGGATGGTATCGTTGGGTGCACTGAGGCAATAGAAGACTTCGTAACCAGAAAGAGTAACGGGATTCGGGTTAAAAATATGAGTGGTAAAGCTGGCTGTATTTGTGCAGGAGTTAATATCGGTATAGGTATATGTAAACGTTGGATTGCCAACTAATCCGTAGGGAGTAAAAATATTTCCGTTGAGATTCGGCCCGATAAGCGTACCTCCTGCCGGACTCACTTCTACCGTATCATTCTGACCTGTATAGCAATAAGTTGCTTGCATGCCGCTAATAGTAACGATGGGTAGTGCATTAACTGTCAACGTAAATGTTGAGGAACTTATAATTCCGCAAGCATTTTCGGCATCAATGTGCCAGATGCCGGCATCACTGGTTTCTAGCGAGGAAAAATTTAATTCGGGAATGGTGATACCAGAAATGGGAGTTGATCCCTGTATCCAAGTGTAGGTAATTGGAATTGATGAGGTCACGTTGGCCTGCCATAAGAGGGCTGTGTTTTCGCATTGTTCAGCATCGGTTGGGGTGAGAATAAAAGTGGGCAGAGAATGAACTACCACAGCTATTTGAGTAGTTATTGTGTTACCAAAAATATTGGTCATTTCACAAGTGTAAAGACCGGCATCAATTGCTGTTGCGGAAGCAATAGTTAAAGTGTCGTTATCGGGTACAGCGAGAGTAACACCGTCTTTTTTCCATACATAACTAACGGTTTCACTGCTCCATATGTCCAGTCCGATTTCTAGTAAATCGCCAGCGCAAAGGGTTAATTGTTCGGGCTGATATTCGATTACGGGTACAGATCCCCAACGACCAAAATAATTGCTTGGGTGAGTACCTGTTTGTGTAAAAGCACCACCACAATAGACATCATATCCGTCTAGGCAAGTAGTTCTGACAGAAGCATTGGTCCCGTCACCCAAAGCAAACCAGGAGGCATTGCTGTATCTGGCTATATGATTAATACTTGTGCTTCCGGAATTCTGAAATAGACCCCCTGCATAAATCAGGGTATCTTCAACAGTCAGAGAGTAAACAGTATTGTCAAAACCTGCACCTAGGGGTTTCCACATGCCAGCATCCCAAAGGGCTACACGATTACATGGGGTTGTACCCGACATGGTAAAAGCGCCACCAGCATAGATTCCATTAGGAGTAAACTGAACGGTGCGTACGGTATCATTTAATCCATCTGCCAGGTTTGACCATACGGTTCCATTCCATGAGGCTACATTTAATGCATTTACTCCTGCACCCGCCTGTGTGAAAGCACCGCCAATAATTACGAAGTTACGTATATCAATGTCGTATACCGGACCATTGGTTCCGCCATGCATATTTTCCCATGCGGTTCCATTGGTTCTGAAAATGTTACTTACGGTAGTTCCGTTGGCGTCGGTAAATTCGCCTCCGACATACAGGTATGGATCAAAGAACTCTAACGTTCTTACTATTCCGTTAGTGCCGGTTCCCATAGCTGCCCATGAACTTCCGTCCCAAACGGCCAGATTACTTGCCGGGGAACCACCTGCCTGAGTGAATAATCCTCCAGCAATCAGGTTATTGCTCCACAATGTAAGGGCATATACAGGGCCATCAAAGCCGGTTCCAAGGGTTGTCCATACGCTGCCATCCCAACGGGCAATATAATTTGCGGTATTGCCACCTGCCTGAGTAAAAGTTCCTGACACATAAAAATCCATGGGACCATTTTGAATAATACAGTATACTGTATTATTTGTTGAATTAGCCGGGATAAACTGAGCGTCCCAGGCTTGATTTTGTGCAAAAAAGGACAAAGTAAAAACACTGAAAACGACAGATATTATTAAACTTTTCATAAATATAGGATGAAATTTATTCCAACTGGCAAGATATGTAAAATAATATTCATCTGCAAAATCATTATTACATGTTAAAATAGCACAGAGGTATAGCTCTGAAAAGAATGTTTTTTTATTTTAGGGTTATAAAAAAACCGGGAACTTTAACAGCTCCCGGCTAGGCAAACAATGAAATCTACTAAACTCTGTTAAAGAGGTAATATATAATTATTTCGACTACAGAAATTGTTCGGCATAATATTTTGCTGTTAGTTTTTCGCCTGTTGCTTTTTCTATCATATCATTCCAATAATACCGGCTGCCTGGTTTAAAAACTTTATCTTTCAGAAACTGTCCCGCTTGTGTGTTCCCGAAGTAACTGTTATATGCAGGATTAGAGGTGCTGTTATCTGAAAAATGAGTAATGATATAATAATGTAACTGACTGGCAAAAAGTTCGCCCAGTTGATAATTATGATAGTAACAAGGTGATGAGGCAATATGAATTTTAGTTGCCCAATCAGGCATGTTGCGATCGGCGGGTTTTTTAAGCAGCTGATATTTTTCAACCAGATTCCACCAAAGTTCATTGAGATCCTGATCAGGATTGGCGTACATTGATTTTTCAAAGCGATACATAACTTGTGCCCAGCGACTAAAAACCAATTGCTCCAGACGGAGCATTTTCTGAGATTCCTCCAAAATTTTCTGGGCTTCAGATTCTTCAATACCTGTCATATCTTTTATCCATTTGGCGTTTGATGACATGCGACCAAATACCATTGCTATGGCTTCGGTAGTGAAGGTGTGAGCTGGTTCACGGAGTATATAGGGAAGGTCTTTGTCCAGATATTTATCATAAACTGCGTGACCTAGTTCGTGGAGCATGGTGTTCATCCAATAACTATTATCTTTAATATTACAGAGTACGCGAATGTCTCCAGAATTGTCAATATGAGTGCAGAATGCATGTTGGTTTTTTCCGGGTTTTTCAAATAGATCGCTTCTGTCCATAATATCCTGCGTTTCCATTCCAATACTCTTATAATAATCGCGGGTTAAGGCCACCAGATCTTTTCCTTTGTAATACTTGTCGAGGTCGATAGAATAAATGGAAGGAGCCTCCTGAAAAAAACGATTCTGGTAATGCCAGGGCATGAGTTGATCTTTGCTTATTTTGTGACGGGCAGATAGATACGTGTCGATTTCGTCTTTAAGTTTTATAAATGATGGAGTTACAAGACTATCCAGTTCGTTAAAAATCTTTTCAACATCGGCTGGATTTTGATCACTGAGTTCGAGACTCATTGTGTGAAAGTTTTCATAGCCGAGACTTTGAGCTACTTTGTTTCTGAGTTTGACAAGTTTAATAATGTCGGCTGAAACTTCGGGTCCCAATTTTTTGGATTCTGTCCAGGCTGTTTCCAGTTCTTTATTATCAACCGAGTTGCGTAAAATATCTTCCAGATCATTATCGGTGATGATTTTTCCATTCAGATTAATGCGATAGGTAGAAAACTTTTGTTCAATATTATTACTCAAAGTTACCATTTCTTTCATCAGCTCGGGATTAATCTGATATTCCAGTAAGGTATTATATAATGTATTTAACATTCTTAATTTTAAACTGTCAGTAATTTCTCCTGACTCTTTTATTTTTTTTACTGCATTAAATCTTGTTGTATCTGAAAGAAAAATTTTCAATTTAATTTCAGTGTCGGCAGTTTTTTCATAAGATTCGGGAGTCCCAACGGTAGCAGATTCCCAGTAAGCCAGATTTGTTTCTTTCATAAGCGGCATAACCATGCGCTCATATTCTGCATAAATGGTGTCGAATTCTTTATTCATATCGGGTGTATCTGCTTTTTTTTCAGTGCATGAAAAAATTAAAATGGCGGGCAGTAATAGGGTAAAATAGGAAACAGTCTTCTTCATATTTTTTTATTTCAAAATTGAAGAAAAATAACAGAATCACAAAAAATTTAATCTACAAATTTATAACCGACGCCTTTGATGGTATAAATGTGTTTCTGTCCAATTTTTTCACGAAGTTTACGGATATGAACATCAATAGTTCTGTCGCCAACAATGATGTCGTTTCCCCAAACAGTTTCGAAAATTTCGTCACGCGAAAATACTCTATCGGGTTTAGAAGCCAGTAATGCCAGCAATTCAAATTCTTTTCGGGGGAGGGAAATATCTACACCGTCTTTTATTACCATATATCTTTCCCGGTTAATTGAGATGGATTTTACCGGGAAGAAATTTGTATCAGCCGTTGTACTTTCGTTTGACGAAAATCTTTTAAGTAAAGCTTTGATGCGGCTTAGTAAAACTTTTGGGCGGATAGGTTTGGAGATATAATCATCTGCTCCGGCTTCAAATCCTGCTATTTGTGAATAATCCTCACTTCGGGCGGTGAGAAAAGCAATGACCATACTGCTTAATTCCTGATTTTCTCTTAGTTTTTCACAGGTCTCAATGCCATCCATACCGGGCATCATAACATCTAATAATGCAAGGTGTGGCTTTTCTGCCTGAGCGCTCTCCAGAGCTTCCAACCCATTGGATGCGACAGAAACAACATATCCTTCCTTTTTCAGATTATAACTCAGAAATTCAAGTATATCTGGTTCGTCATCTACAATCAGAATTCTGTAATCGGAATTGTTCATGGGATTATTTTTGTGTTGGTTTTGATTTCGAAAGGGTAAAACCGAAAGAACTTCCTTTTCCTTCGTTACTGCGAACGCTCACATGTTGATCGTGTGCTTCAATGATATGCTTTACAATGGCCAGTCCTAAACCTGTGCCCCCTTCGTTGCTCGAACGACTCTTATCTACCCGGTAAAACCTTTCGAATAGGCGTGAAAGGTGCTTTTCGGCAATACCTATCCCGGTATCGGATACTTCAACAAGAATCTGGTTGTCCATGTCGAAAATTTCGACGGTGGTTTTTCCGTTTTCCTGACCATAGTTAATCGAATTGATAATAAGGTTTGCCAGTACATCCAGAATTTTTTTCCGGTCGGCATTTACCATTACAGCTTTTTCATTCGATAAAAGACAAAATTTGATATTCTTATTTCTTGCCCGCATCTCTTGTAATTCGAACACTTCTTTAACCAGATCAAGAATATTGAAGTTTTCATATTGTAGTTCAAGCTGACCTGATTCGAGTCGGGAGATTTTCTCGAGATCTTCTACAATGCTGATGAGTCTGTTAACACTTTTTTCGGTGCGTTCCAGATCTTTGCGGTTGATGGTGACGTCTTCCAGTCCGCCATCCAGTAAAGTCAGTATATAACCCTGAATATTAAAAATCGGGGTTTTCAATTCATGCGATACATTGCCCAGAAACTCTTTTCTGTATTTTTCCATTTTCTTGAGCTGGTCTATCTCTCTTACTTTTTTACCGGCCCAAATAGCCACTTCACGCTCGACTTCCGAGACCAGATTTTTATCCTCCAAATCTTTATAAAACTCGGTTCCGGTTTTATTTCCTGCGTTAATAATTTTGTATATAGGCTTGATCTTTTTATCAATCAACCCCCGCACAGCAAAATAAATTAGAATATAAGCGACCAAAAAGACAGATAAAAATTCGACAATGATGTATTTGTAAAAATCAACGTGATTAATGTCTAGACCTATCAGTGAAAACAAACTTACCAATCCAGCCAGGATGAGTCCTAGTATTATTGCCAGATTACGATGTGAGGAAATGGTCATATTCCAGGATGGTATTTTTATACAAACCTACAAAAGGAAGTCCGAACTACAAAAGAAAACGAAAGAGTTAACGTAAAGTTAACAATAAAGTAAGATGCCCGAAATATTCGGTATGAACAATGAAACTACTTTTGTTTCAGAATAAAACTAAAATTATGGAAGCAATATTTTATGTAATACTTGGACTCCTTTTTCTACTTGCCATTTCGGATCTCGTAGTGGGTGTGAGTAATGATGCTGTGAATTTTTTAAGTTCGGCTGTTGGAAGTAAAGCAACTTCCTTTCGTATTATTTTGGTAATAGCTGGATTGGGAGTTTTAATCGGGGCAATATTTTCGAATGGAATGATGGAAGTCGCTCGAAAGGGGCTGTTTCATCCCGAAATGTTCATGTTTTCGGAGATTATGCTCATCTTTTTAGCTGTCATGATGACAGACATATTATTACTTGATTTCTTTAATACCATAGGAATTCCTACGTCTACCACGGTATCGTTGGTATTCGAAATTTTGGGTGCTGCCGTGAGTATGGCGTTGATAAAAATTACCATTTCGGGAGATGCTTATACTACTCTTGGGAATTATATTAATTCTGATAAAGCCTTGGCGATTATTACAGGGATTTTAGTCTCGGTCGTTATTGCTTTTTCTATTGGAGCATTGATTCAGTACTTGTCGAGAATATTATTTACTTTTTCTTACGAGAAAAAAATGAAGTATTTTGCCGGTATTTTTGGCGGTCTGGCCATTACCGGAATAGTCTATTTTATTCTTATTAAGGGATTAAAAGACAGTTCTGTTGTTTCGAAAGATACATATAAATTTATCGAAGATTATACATTATACATTCTGCTGGTTGGTTTCTTGTTTTTTGGTGGCATACTTCAATTAATGTATACTTTTTTCAAAACCAATGTGCTTAAAATTATCGTACTAGTAGGGACATTTGCCTTGGCAATGGCTTTTGCTGGTAACGATTTGGTTAATTTTATCGGGGTTCCCATTGCCGGATTTAAATCCTTTCAAATCTTTCAGGCTCAGCAAGGAGTAGCCAATCCCGATACCTTTGCCATGGGTGAGTTAAATGCTCCTGTGCAGACAGATTTATACATGTTGCTGATTGCCGGACTTGTGATGATGGCAACCTTATGGCTTTCGAAAAAAGCAAGAACTGTTCTCGAAACATCTGTACAATTAAGTAAGCAGGATTCAAAAGGCAAAGAACAATTTGGGTCGAGTTTTCTGGCGAGAATTATTGTGCAAGGGGCAACCGATTTTGGGAAAAAAGTAGGAAGAATAGTTCCCAAATCCTTTTCTGCCAGTATTAATAAGCGTTTTGAACAGGAGAAAGTAAAAAAAGAAGATAAAAAAAATATCGAAGACAAACCGGCATTTGATATGGTTCGTGCTGCTGTAAATACTCTGGTAGCCAGTTTTTTGATTGCTATTGGAACTTCTTTAAAACTTCCTCTTTCTACAACCTATGTTACTTTTATGGTGGCTATGGGATCTTCAATGGCCGATAGAGCCTGGGGAAGAGATACAGCGGTATATCGAATCACCGGAGTTCTTACTGTTGTTGCCAGTTGGTTCTTTACTGCATTCATCGCTTTTATGGCGGCTGCCATTGTATTATTTATCCTGAAAATGGGTGGGGTATATGGTCTTGGCTTTATGATCTTATTAAGCTTATTCCTTCTAATAAGAGCACATAAAATACATAAACTGAAATCAAAAAATAAAGCTAACGAAGCGGGCTCTGCATCCCGTTTTATGTCACTTACACCCGAAAAAATGTTCGACTCTATTACTGAAACAGCAATTGTTACGTTGAAAGACACAAATCGCATCTTCCAACAGAGTTTCGAAGCATTATTTGATGAAGACAGAAAAAATCTGAAGAAACTGAATAAGGAAGTTTCGGCACTTAATAAGATAACTAAAGCAGAAAAGGAAAAAGCGTATCAGATGGCCGAAAGTTTTCCTGAACATTTAATAAATATTGGAAACATGAATATTCAGCTTCAGCAAAATGTGCGGGAAATAACTTATTGTCTGAACTATATCACCCCTCCCGCATTTTTACACGTCAATAATGTTCACAATCCACTTTCTTCAAGTCAGCAGGAAGACCTCCGATTAATCATTAGTCAAATGAGTCGCTTGTATGAAATTTTGTTCGAGGGACTTAAGGTTAAATCGATAGATCATTCTTTATTTGAAACAGAATTAGGGATGATACAGGAAAGTCTCGAGAAATATCGACTGGAACAGATTAAAAGGGCACAAGAAGATTTGTATAATAGTCGCACCAGTTTGTTGTATTTAAGTTTCTTGCACGAGTGTGGCAATATGGCAAATCACATGCATAATCTTGTAATTACCTGTAAACGAACCCATGATGTTTGCTAAATAGGTGTTTTAGAATTAATAAAGTCTGCGACAAATATTTGATGTCGCAGATTTTTTTTGCACGTTCGTTCAATTTGGCGAAACTTTTATTGTCTCTGGTTTTCATTTGGGTTATCTTTATCGCTTAATTTAATCTATTAATAATATGGATATTAGTGTTTTTATGGATAAAGAAGCCCGGCCTGATGGAGAAATGCTTTCCAAAAAACTTGCCGAAACTTATGCTGATTGGCAGACAATCAGGGACTATGTTTTTCAGGAATACCCCAAAGCTTTTGAAGAATGGAATTATTCCGGACCAAAATATGGCTGGAGTTTTAGAATAAAGGACAAGAAAAGAGCTATTGTGTATTTGTTGCCACGTAAGGGTTTTTTCAAAGTGGCCATGATATTTGGAGTAAAAGCTTCGGAGGCTGTTTTTGCCAGTGTTGTTTCGGACGGGATTAAAAAGGAACTTCAAGCGGCAAAAGTATATGCCGAAGGCCGGGGTATCAGAATAGATGTTACCCACAAAGCTAATTTACAGGACATAAAAACTTTGATCGATATTAAACTCGCACATTAAAGTAATTAATGCAACTGACGGATTAACTTATCGAGGTCTGAAATTCAGGTATAGGAATATTAAGCGAAAAAAATTAATTTTGTCAGCGAAAATGGAAGACGACGATATAGATATTCACCAGTCCGTTGCAGGGGATGAGGAAAAAGAGTTTGAGACCCGTCTCAGGCCCTTGTCCTTCATTGATTTTTCGGGTCAGGATAAAATCATAGACAACTTAAAAGTCTTTGTTCAGGCGGCTAAAATGCGGGGAGATGCCCTCGATCATGTTTTGTTGCACGGACCTCCGGGCTTGGGTAAAACAACATTGGCCAATATTATTTCCAACGAATTGGGTGTAAATATGCGCATTACATCAGGCCCCGTACTCGAAAAACCGGGCGATCTGGCAGGTTTATTGACGAATATGGAACCCGGAGATGTTTTGTTCATTGATGAAATTCACCGGTTGAGTCCTGTTATTGAAGAATATCTCTATTCGGCCATGGAGGATTTCAGGATAGACATTATATTGGATAAGGGTCCCAGCGCCCGTAGTATTCAGATCAGTCTCAATCCTTTTACCTTAATCGGGGCAACTACTCGTTCGGGTCTGCTAACCAGTCCTTTGCGAGCGCGATTTGGTATTACGTTGCATCTTGAATATTATTCCATGCAGGTTTTGCAAAAGATCGTTACCCGTTCGGCAGGAATATTACAAGTTCCTATAGATAGTGTTGCTGCTGCCGAAATTGCTTTCAGAAGCAGGGGAACTCCCCGTATTGCCAATGCGCTTTTACGCAGAGTGCGGGATTTCGCTCAGGTGAAAGGAAACGGAAAAATTGAAATTGATATTACAAAATACGCGCTTGATGCGTTGAATATTGACAAGTTTGGTTTGGACGAAATGGATAACCGGATTTTGTTGTGTATTATCGAGAAATTCAAAGGGGGTCCGGTAGGATTAAATACTATTGCAACGGCTGTGGGCGAAGAAGCAGGAACCATTGAAGAGGTTTATGAGCCTTTTCTGATTCAGGAAGGCTTTTTAAAACGTACTCCAAGAGGACGCGAAGCAACGGAAAAATCATATCGTCATCTCGGAAAAATACAACCCGGGAATCTGACGCTGGAATTTTAAATGAAATTAATTTTGTTTTTTTCTGCCCTGTTATTTAGGCTGTTCGCAATGTCAGAAGCAATAATTAACCCTAAATTGTAATAATATATCAAAAGTTTTTTTTGGGGTAAATAAAAATTTGTAATTTCACACGATTATTTTTTATCATGGAGAGATGTCCGAGTGGTCGAAGGAGCACGCCTGGAAAGTGTGTATACCTCAAAAGGGTATCGTGGGTTCGAATCCCACTCTCTCCGCAGAATTTTTTAAAAACGAAAAAGGAGTAATTAATTTAAAACCAATAATCAAAATGAAAAAGTTACTGACATTAGTTGCATTAATGGGTATGCTCAGCTTCGGAGCGACCAATTGTTTTGTAAACAGTGCTAACGCACAGGGAGAACCCACAGTTGAACAAGCTGCTAACAATGATTCAATTGTTACTGACACCACCGCTGCAGTTACAGAAGTCGCTGCTGTAGAAGAAGAAGCTCCTGCCGAAGCTCCTGAAGAATCAGGATTTCACCAGGCGTTAAAAACTAAGTTTATTGAAGGGGGCGCCGGATTTATGGCTCTCGTATTATTGGCTCTTATTTTAGGTCTTGCTATCGCCATTGAGCGTATCATTTACCTCAACCTTTCTACGACCAATACTTCAAAACTGCTTAAAAAAGTAGAAGATGCCATTAACGAAGGTGGTGTCGAAAAAGCAAAAGAAGTATGCCGCAACACACGTGGTCCTGTTGCCAGTATTTTCTATCAGGGTCTGGATCGTTATGATCAGGGTCTGGATGTTGTTGAAAAATCTGTCGTTTCATACGGTAGTGTTCAAATGGGTCTTCTCGAAAAAGGTCTTTCATGGATTACCCTTTTCATCGCTCTTGCTCCAATGTTAGGATTCCTTGGTACGGTAATCGGTATGATTCAGGCTTTCGACTCTATTCAGGCTGCTGGTGACGTTTCTCCTACCTTAGTTGCTGGTGGTATTAAAGTTGCTCTTATCACTACAGTAGCTGGTCTTATCGTAGCTATGATACTTCAACTTTTCTACAATTACTTAGTGTCAAAAGTTGACTCTATTACAGGTCAGATGGAAGATGCATCAATCTCCCTCCTCGATATTCTTGTTAAATACAACAGAAAATAATTCATATGAAAAATCTTCTTAATTACATACAATACCTCGTATACGTACTCCTGGGCGTTTCTGCCCTCATGGGGTTGCTGTTCTACGCAGGCGTAATAGGAGAAAGTTTATTGCTGGGCTGGGCTTATGTTCTGCTCATTGTAGCCGCAGCATCTTCTCTGTTATTCCCTATTGCTCAGTTCGTAATGAATCCAAAAGGAGCCAAAGGGGCCATTTTTGGAATTCTTGGACTGGTTGCAGTAGCTGTTGTTACTTATCTTATGAGTTCAGGTGAGCCTTTGGATATTCTTGGATACACCGGTACCGACAATAATCCTTCTACCCTGAAACTTTCAGATATGGGTCTTTTTACAACATACTTCCTGATGTTTGGCGCACTTATTGCCATTCTGGTTACTGAAGTTTATAATGCATTTAAATAATATTTACCATGAGTAGAAGAAGTAAAAGTGTTCCTGAAGTGAATGCCGGCTCAATGGCCGACATCGCTTTCCTTCTTCTGATTTTCTTCCTGGTGGCGACAACAATGGACGTTGATACCGGGCTGGGGCGTATGCTCCCGCCTTGGATGCCCGATCCAATTGACAATCAAGATGATAAGATTAAAGAAAGAAATATCTTTGTTGTGCTTATCAACAGCCAGGACAGACTATTGGTAGAAAATGAGTGGGGTGATGTCCGCACGCTCAAAAAAAGAGCCAAGGAATTCATTGCAAACCCCGGAAATAAAGAAAACTTGCCCGAAAAAAATATGGAAGAAGTTCCTTATTTCGGACAATACCCTGTCTCCAAGCAGATTATTTCTCTGCAGAATGACCGTAGCACCTCTTATAATATGTATACCATAGTTCAAAATGAACTGGTAGCTGCTTATAACGAATTACGTGAAGAATTGGCCATGCAGAAATTCGGTATGCCTTTCGATAAATTACCTGAAGATCAGAAAAAAGCTGTTCAAACAATTTATCCCCAGCGTATTTCCGAAGCAGAACCTAAAAACATAGGAGGGAATAAATAATGGCAAAATTCACACGTAAAGGAAAAGGGGGCTCGCCTGGCATCAGTACCGCGTCACTGCCCGACATTATTTTTATGCTCCTGTTCTTTTTTATGGTTACTACCGTAATGAGAGAGGTCGAACTTAAAATTTTTGTGAAGACTCCCGATGCTACCGAAATTAAAAAGCTGGAGAAAAAATCTCTCGTCAGCTATATTTATATTGGTAAGCCTCGTAATAAAATGTTTGGGGATGAACCCCGCATTCAGCTCAACGACCAGTTTGCTAAAGTGTCCGACATTCAGAATTTTATCATTGCCGAAAGAAAAGCGCGCAACGAAGCAGAAATTCCCTTTTTAACTACATCTTTAAAAGTAGATCAGGAAACCAAAATGGGAATTGTGACTGACATAAAACTGGAACTGAGAAAAATAAATGCATTGAAAATTAATTACTCTACCAGAAAGAGGATCAAAGAACTTTAATTGAGAAAGAGGGCTAAGCCCTCTTTTTTTTTCTCTTTTTTAGCGCATAGTACATGGAAGCTATCAGGATAAAAAACGCCAGTCAGAATTATTTAAAATCGGTAAGTCTCGAAATACCTCATCATAAATTAATTGTTGTAACAGGAATTTCAGGTAGCGGCAAGTCGAGTCTTATTTACGATGTGGTAGCAGCCGAAGGCCAGCGTCTTTTTTTCGATCATTTTTTATCGGCTGGTTCGCAAATTCATTTTAAAAAGCAACGACCCGATGTAGAGGAAATATCCGGTCTTTATCCCGTGGTTGTGGTAAACCAGCAGATGGTGGTAAGAAATAGCCGGAGTACGGTAGGCACACTGACCGAAATTTATGATTACCTGCGTTTGTTATTTGCCCGTAGAGGGGAAAGTTCTGTTCATGTAGATCGACCCAACAGAAGCTTGTTTTCTTTTAATTCCCCCCATGGCCAGTGTCCGGTTTGTAAGGGTCTGGGCGTTGAAGATCATATAGACCCTGACCTGATCGTAGGAGATCCGTCGAAAACAATTCGTGAAGGAGCGTTAGTACTTACAACGCCTAATCATTACATCATTTATTCGCAGGTAACCATGGATGAACTGGATAAAGTTTGTCGTGCCGAAGGTTTTGATGTGGATACCCCTTGGGAAAAATTGTCGCAGGAAAATAAAAATGTGATTTGGTACGGTTCCGAAAAAGTGCTGGTATTGTATGGCAAACATACGCTCGAATCGAGATTAAAATGGAGCGGAATAACCGCAAAACCTCGCGAGGAAGGATATTACAAAGGAATCATTCCGGTGATGGAAGACATTCTGAAGCGCGACCGGAACCCCAATATTATGCGCTTTGCGCGTTCTTTTACCTGCCCGTCCTGCCATGGGGCGAGATTAAACGACCACGCCAGATCGTTTATCTGGCAAGGAAAAACCATTGTCGATTTTTCGGAAATGTCGTTGAAAGAAATTGACTCTTTTTTCAGAAACAAAGACTTCACCGATCCTGCAGAGAAAGAAGTAAGTCAGAGTATTTTACGACGCACATCTGTTTTGCTGAATCTGGGTACAGGGCATTTACACATTAACAGGGAGTCCTCGGGATTGTCGGGGGGTGAAGCTCAGCGTATACGTCTGGCAAATCAGGCTGCGGTAAATCTTAGAAATATTCTCTACATACTCGATGAACCCAGTGCAGGACTTCATCCAGCCGAACAGGAAAAACTCATTCGTGTGATGAAACAGCTGGTGGATGCCGGAAATACCGTTATCGCCGTGGAGCATGATGAAACGACTATGTTTGCTTCCGACTGGATTATAGATATTGGTCCGGGTGCCGGAAAAGCCGGAGGTGAAATTTTGTATAACGGTCCCTTTGATGCTTTTCTCGAAAAGAAAGAAAATAATTCACCTACCCGGGTTTTTCTGAAAAAGAGACCATTGCTTGCACCTGATAGAAAAAGTTATACTCCCGACATTTGTATTTCTGGGGTGACTTTAAATAATTTGAAAGACATTGAGCTTAGTTTTTGTTCTGGGGCTTTTAATATGATTACCGGTTTGTCGGGTGCTGGTAAATCGAGCGCAGTAAAGTATTTGATTGATAAAGTTCTTCCTGAAAAATCAGGAGGTACAGATATTTTTAAAAAAATAATACATATCGATCAATCGCCCATCGGTAGAAGTCCTAAAAGCAATCCGGCGACTTATACGGGCCTGTCGGATTATATACGGGATTTATTGGCGGCTGAACCCGAATCCAAAAAGCGAGGATATATCAAAGGCCGTTTTTCCTTTGTAGTGAAAGGGGGTCGCTGTGAAGAGTGCGGAGGAGCCGGGGTTCAGCAGATTGGAATGCACTTTCTGGGAAATGTGGAAGTGCTGTGTGAGAAATGTAATGGTAAAAGATTTACTAGTGAAACACTGGAGATCAATTATAAAGGAAAGAATATTTTCGAAATTCTTGACATGTCCGTCGACGAAGCGCATCTGCATTTTGAGGGATTGAAAAAACTACAGGCCTACACAAAAGTGTTGCAGGATTTAGGATTGGGTTATTTAAAGCTGGGACAGAGCAGTACAACGCTTTCTGGGGGCGAAGCCCAACGTATTAAACTGGCTACAGAACTTGTCAAAGAAAGTGGTCGCCACAGCCTTTTTATTCTGGATGAACCTACAACGGGTTTACATGCTGCCGATACGGAGGTTTTGCTTCTGGCACTGAGAAATCTCTGCCGGAAAGGGCATACCATTTTATGTATAGAGCATGATCCCCGACTCATTTTGCAAGCCGATTATGTTGTAGATCTGGGTCCGGGTAGCGGGAATGAAGGAGGAAAGGTTGTGTATGCGGGTACCGTTGAGGGATTGGTGAAAAACAGCACGTCGCTTACGGCAAAAGGACTCCGGGACGCCATGGAGGATCATGTTTTGCATCGTGGTGTGAGAAAAGAGACTTTTGAAGGACATCAAAATATTTACTTTTCAGGTGTCAAAACAAATCGATTAAAGAACATAGAACTGGAGATTCAGCCAGGGACAATTACGACTGTCAGCGGACCATCGGGTAGCGGAAAATCGTCGTTAATTTTCGATACGGTTTTTGCCGAGTGTCAGCGCCGGTTGATGGATGGCATGTCGAGTTATGTGAGACAGTTTATTGGCAAGACAGGAAATCCAGATTTTGTAACAGCCACAGGTCTGATGCCGGCTATAGCTTTGCAGAAAAAGTCGGCTGTTGGAAACCCTCGCTCTACCATAGGAACCTATACAGGAATTTACGATGTATACCGCCTTCTTTACAGTCGCTTTTCAGATAAAGTATGTAACAACAACTATGTGCTGTCTACTTTTTTCTCTTTTAATCACGAAGATGGGGCATGCCCCGAATGTAAGGGGTTAGGGACAAAAACCGTAGCTGATCCGGCAGTGTTTATTACACATCCCGAAAAATCACTGATCAACGGTGCTCTGGAAGGCACAATTACCGGAAAATTTTACGGCGATCCCAATGGACAGTATGTGGCCACTCTTAAGGCGGTGGGCGAAAATAGGGGCATAGATTATTCGGTTCCATACAAAGATTTGACGCAGGATGAACGGAACATTGCTTTGTTCGGGTGTGGCACAGAGGAATTTGAAGTGGCCTGGGAATATAAGCGGGGCCGGGTAGAAGGTGTTCATCAGATGAAAGTTGCGTGGCCGGGCTTTTGTGGTCACATTGAAATAGAGTATGGTCGCAAACATGCCGATTATCGTGGCGAGGCGATGATGTTTCTCATGAAACAGATTCCTTGCGAAACCTGCAATGGATATCGTCTCAAGCCAGAAAGTCTGAAATACCTTATTCATGGAAAAAATATCGGACAGCTTTGTAGTCTGACAGCTGAAGAGGCAATTGTATGGTTTTCGGAAAATGCTTTTGCTCCGGGATCCGAAACTTTGATAAAAGAAATACAGGAGCGACTTCATTCTATAGTCCGAACGGGAATTGGTTATATTGCCATACAGCGTATAACATCCACCTTGTCGGGAGGAGAGTTTCAACGGCTGAGACTGTCGGGATTGCTTAAAACACTGCTTAGAGGCATTTTATATGTGCTTGACGAGCCTTCTTTTGGACTTAGCCGAAGTGATGTGGCTAGAATGACATCGGTGATTAAAGAATTGAAAAGTGCAGGAAATACCGTGTTGATCTCGGATCATTCAGAAGAAATATTGAATATCTCTGATCATGCCATTGAAATGGGTCCCTCTGCCGGTGCTGCCGGTGGAGAAATTGTCTTTAGTGGCGAGCCTGGATTGCTGGCAAAAAAAATCAGCTTGATTCAATCGAATATGAAATTTTCATCGGAGAATCAACCTGTACTGATAGATGTGAAAGGTGCTTATGCCAATAACTTGAAGTATATTTCTGCCATATATAAAGAAAAAACTCTGACCGTAATCACAGGTAATAGTGGCAGCGGAAAAACCAGCCTTTTACAACAAGTGGTGTATGCCTCCATTCAATCAGGTCAGCCTGTTTTTTGCAAAGAATTTTCGTCCAAACAATCGAAAAACGATACGATTTTTATTGGTCAGGAGGTAGCTTCTGGTTCTTCGTTATCTGTTCCTGCTACCTGGCTGGGACTTTTTGATATGATACGTAAACTCTTTGCCGGATCGGAAGATGCTAAAAAAAATGGACTGGGAGTTGCACATTTTTCTTTTCATACGCGAGAAGGACAATGCCCCGATTGCAAGGGCAATGGAGTCTATAAAACTGCCATGGATTTCTGGAACGATTCGGAAGTTTTGTGCGAAAGCTGCCATGGACAAAGATATGCGCCTCAGAGTCTGACCGTTCATGTGTCAGGACTTACGATTGCCGGGGTGCTTGCCTTATCTTTCGACGAAGCAATAACATGGATAAGTCCTTTGTTGAAAGGCAAAGAGCTAGCATTTGCAGAAAACGTTATTTCTTTGGTTCAGCAAACAGGCTTAGGATATATTTGTCTGGGACAACCGCTCAATACCCTTTCATCCGGCGAAATGCAGCGAATGAAACTGGTTTTAGGTATGAGTCAGAAGAAAAATAATTGTCTTTATCTCCTTGACGAACCAACAGGAGGCTTGCATCCATCCGATACGCTACAACTTTTACACTTGTTTAACTCGTTGATAAAAGACGGAAACACAATTATTTGCGCTACGCATGACGAGATGCTTATGCAAGCGGCTTCGGATATTATTCGTTTGTAAAGTCAAATATGCGTATATTTGCATATATACTTTTAAGATTGAAGAAAATAATCACTATATGTTTTATTTTGTCTTTCAGTATGTTTGCGAAAGCACAACTGACGGCGCCTGACTTTTCCTTAACAGATATTGACGGAAATACGCATCATTTGTACGATCAAACCGCAGAAGGAAAGACCGTGGTAATTGAATTTTTTAGCGTGTTTTGCGGAACCTGTGCCATCAATACACCTGTCGTTGAAAATATCTGGACAACTTATGGCTACAGTGGAGATTCAGTCTGGGTCTGGGGAATTGAAGCCCAGGGGGTAGTGGATAGTTTGGTAGGGGTGTTTAGAACTAATTACGGAGTTACATTTCCTCTTTTTGGGACTTCAAACGACGATGTGGTTATTTACCTCTACGATATTTTGTATGTGCCTCAATATATAGTCGTTTGTCCTGATAATAGCATGAAACCCTATGATATTTCTAATCTCGAAATCGGCGTTCAGGCTTGTCTGGCGACATCTGTTTTTTCATCTAATTACAATATGTCTGAACTTCGTGTCACCTCAACAGATAGAAATATTGTTTTTGAAAATGCAGGCCATATGCCTCTTTTCGGAAACCTGCAAATAACTTCACTCACAGGCTCTACAACGACTTATTCTTTGAATCTTTCATCAGGCGAAAAAGAGGAAATTCATCTGAAAACGGGCGGCATGTATTTATATCGACTTTTCGATACTGAAATCAGTGAGGTAAAAACCGGAAAAATCTGGGTTGAATAATTATTCGTTAATGTGCTTTTTCAGATGCTGACAGATTTCTGCCAGCGCTATTCTTGACTCACGGAACATATTCCCGAAAGCCGGGTAACAATGACACATGCCGGCGTCCGATCTAAAGGTGACCAGAACCCCTGCTGCCCGAGCTTTTTCGGCAAACATTACTGAGTCGTCCAGGAGTGTTTCATTTCCCCCGGCACTAATATGCAATGGGGGCAAGCCTTTAAGATCTCCATATAAGGGAGAAATCAGCGGATTTTTGGGATTGTAGGTTCCCGCATATATTTTTGAAGCACTTTCTGCACAACCTATGGGAGAGAAACATTTTTTCTTGTTAAACTGGTGCGATTTACCTGTCAGTAAAAGATCTGTCCAGGGAGAGAGAACAGCTGCTGCTTTCGGTAGTTCTTTGCCTTGCTCTTTAAGTGCCAGTAAAGTGGCCAGACAAAGTCCGCCTCCGGCCGAGTCGCCTGCAAAGACCATGTTTTTGGACGTAAAACCTTCAGAAAGTAAAAATTCATATGCCTCCAGCGCATCTTCCAGTCCTGCCGGAAAAGGATGTTCGGGAGCTAACCTGTAGTCGAACACCAGCGCATTGATTCCTGCTTCCTGTACAAATTTAACGACATGCTGCCGGTGTGATTGGGGAGATCCAATCATATAAAATCCGCCATGGAAATAAAGCATAACTTTTTCTTTTGGGTTGGAAGCTAGTTTAACCCATTCGGCGTAACGACTACCTGTATTGGTAGGGGTAATCTCAATTTCCTGCGGAATTTTTCCAAAGCGGGTTGCTGCTTTCTCTGTCTTTTCCCTCATACTTACAAGGGCTTCGAAGGATGGATCGAAAGGCTTGCGCTTGAACTGAAACTTAAATAAGTGTTGGTTAACGAACAAACCAAGTATAATTCTGCTTTTTAAACTTTGCATAAAATCAGATTAATCGTTCAGAAACATGGAGAGAAGAATGTTTTTATTGGGCATTTTATAACCCTTACCGTAAATAGCCTTGTGAAGCGCCAATCCATTGATTGTTGAAAATAATAGAGCTGCCATTTCGTAGGCATTATGATTTTTAACACTTCCTTCTTTTTGCCCTTGACTAAAAATTCGGGCCATAACATGATATTTTATTTCATTTTGCGTTGCGATGATTTCTTTGGCTTCTGCAGGAATGTTTTCGGAGATGGCAGCATGCGTTATAATGAAATAGAAATCGGAAGTTTCAGATTTTTTGTCGAATCCTTTGAGTAATCCATCCAAGGCCAGTTGGATTTTTTCTTTGGCTGTGAGTGGCTGTTTTTCTAGCTCGAGGGCAGCGGTATTAATTTTTTCAATGGCTTCGCGAATAAGTGTAGTAAAAATTTCTTCTTTCGAACGGAAATAGTGGTAGATAAGCCCCTGTGAAATGCCTGTCTTTGCCGATATTTCTGTAATGCGGGTTCCAGCAAGACCCTGTTTTGTAAAAAGTCGCAAAGCGGTTGTTAATATCTGTTCCCTTCGTTCGTCTTTTATTTTTTCATTAAGGACTTTATTTCTTGACATATTGATTGAATGTTTATTCAATGCAAAAATATATTAAATATTTGAAATGAAAAAATCTAATGTTTTTTTTACACTTTAGATTAGATAAATTTAAAATGCTGTCAAATCCCCTTCGGGATTCACAATTTTAAACCCCGTCTCAGTGTAGTTCCGATAGTGATCGGGACTAAGCTGAGTGTAGGGTTGTAATAATAAAACTAAAAAACTCCCTTCTATCATCCGATTATTTGGATGCCCTTACTTTTCATTATTGTCTGCTATAATAATTTTAATGTCACCCCTTCAGGGTTCTCGTTTTCTTAATGTAATACTAATTTTGACTCACCCCCGGATTCTCAAAGAGGGGGGAAATATCCGAATAGATAACGGATATCCGCTTAGTGCCTCCACGTTATTTATTTGCTGGCTTGTTTCGTTCGGTTTGATGTTGTTGGAATTATTCGTGTCAATTCGTGTAAGCTTATCTGCCGACAGGCAGATTCGTGGATATGTGTTTTGTCCACTAATTTGCACTAATTGTCACTAATTAATGAATTAAAAGATAAGGGGAGCTATTTTCTTTTTATCCAAAAATCTGTGTAATCTGCGAAATCTGTGGCAAAAAAAAAGAAAACGTCATTCGAGGCCTCGGATCCGGAATTTAAGACCAGCATTGAGATTTGAGAAGCAAACTGAATATTTGGAATCTAATTTTGACTCACCCCCGGCCCCTCTCTGCGTTGCAAAGAGGGGGGAAATATCCGAATAGATAACGAATATCCGCTTAGTGCCTCCACGTTATATATTTGCTGGTTTGTTTCGTTCCGTTTGATGTTGTTGGAATTATTCGTGTCAATTCGTGGATAGTGTATTTGTAATTTAATCAGTGAAAATCTGCGAAATCTGTGGCAAAAAAAAGAAAACGTCATTCGGAATTTAAGACCAGCATTGAGATTTCGATAAGCTTTGAATATCCGGAATCAAAATAAAAGCGTCTGAGGTTAAATTTAGATGTGTTTGCCCTGGGTTTTTACTTTTTGCCCTCTACTACATCAATCTGGGAAATAGTAACTTTTACCGGATATTTTCCGGCATTCAGTATACTGGCCAGGTTTTTGGCTTCTTGTTCGGTAAAATTTCCGCTAATCATAGATTTTCCTCCTTCAATAGGGGTCTGAACTGTAGGAAACGAATAAACCTTATTGTCTAGTACGATAGCAATCTGACGACCGATGTTTTCGGCAGTCATTCGTTTCCACATTTTAGCTCCTTCGGTATTCATAACGATAGAAATTTCAAAACCATAATCAGATTTTTCTGCTTTTGCCGAAGTAATAATCGTTCCGTCTATTGCTGGTCTGCCTTCGCGATTCGTGCATTTTAGCGCTATGATTTCAAAAACATTTCCCTCTAAATTTTTATTTGGAATGGCATACATTAATCGACATTTGTGGGGTAAGAGATAAAGTACGGAATCCATTTTTAAAAGCTGATTGAATTTAGCGGTGTCTTTCATGTTAACGTATCCAATTACTGCTCCATACATGAATTTACCTTCATTGTTTATTGCCGGAATCAACACGTTAAACAGTGGATTTTCTTCAATATTATTATTGTCGATTTCGTTGTTTTGGGATTCAATTAAAGCAACGATATCTGTAGAGTCGATATTTTTATTTTTAGTGTTGAGGCTATCTTCTGCAAACCTGAAATTAGATTTTTTGAGATAATCATTAATATTTTGCAGATAAGTGAAAAATTCTTCATTAGTATAGGTTTCCCAGAAGCCCAAATCTCCAATGCTAGGAACCAGATTCATCATTTTTTCCTTCTCCTTAATACCCGGAATTTCAACAATCAGGGTATTGCCGTTTTGAATGGTTATACTTGCATTTTCAATATCAATACTTTCGATTCTTTTGGTGAGGATATTAATTACATTTTTTATGACGGCATCCCATTCTGTCTGAAAAATATTTTTCAGCTCGTCATTGGAGGTATTGAAATTTATTTTATCCTGCATTTCAAACGACATAAATGATGTTGCCATTTGAGTTCCGGGATAAATGTTTTCCAGTGTTTTCTGATAAAGGTCCATAAAACCCGAAAAATTATTTACTTTTTCATTTGTGATTTCATGGAGAACGTGGGTTAACAATGTGTCATCTTTGTTGATACAGTATGATTTTAGAAAATCCGAATAATTTATAGTTAGAGTAAGTCTGAGTCCTCCATCTTTTTCGAAGTTTGCCGGGGCAGAACAGCTGATGAATAAAGTGCTTACAAATAGGCATAAAAATACAATACCTGTTTTCATATAATTATTTTTAAAATTTTCATTAAAGTTAGACTATTTGTCAAAACGACAAATAAAAATCTCTCAACATGTTACACGTTGAGAGACAGAAAGATAATTGTATGATGATTAGATGGATGTTATCTGCAAATCTTTACTTTCACTGCGGTGGGACCTTTTTGACCCATTTCGACTTCAAAATTAACAATATTACCTACTTTAAGTTCTTCGAGGATATTATTAACATGAACAAAAACACTTTCGTG
>PHDH01000295.1 GCA_002840935.1 Bacteroidetes bacterium HGW-Bacteroidetes-21
TATTGGCAGAAGCAGGAGCTACCAGAAAAAGATCGGCCCACAGACCGAGTTCAATGTGACTGTTCCATGCACCATCATCGTGATGAAAAAAATCGCACAACACCGTATTTTTCGACAGTGTTGCCAATGTCACTGGCGTGATAAATTCTTTACCTGTTGGAGTAATAATAATCTTCACATCGGCACCGGCTTTAACCAGAAGGCGTGTCAGATATGCCGCTTTATAAGCCGCAATACTTCCGGTAATGCCAAGTATGATGTGTTTTCCTTTCAACATGCTAGCTTTCTGTTGCTTCGGGATAACGGCTGAAAAGTTTTCCGTCAATATATTCCTGTAAAGCAATAGCGGTGGGCTTGGGCAATCTTTCGTAGTATTTTGAGATCTCTATCTGCTCGCGGTTTTCGTGAATTTCTTCCAGATTATCAGTAAAAGTGGCAAATTCTTCCAGTTTTTTACTGAGTTCTGTTTTTAATTCCACACTGATGCGATTTGACCTTTTTGCAATAATCATCAGTGTTTCATAAATATTACCTACGGGCTGTTCTAGGTCTCTGATTTCTCTGGTGATGGTTGTTGAAGGTGCTACTACTTTTTTGAAATCCATATATTTACTTTTTTGTAATTTTTTCGGTGGCGTCGGCAAAGATTTTCTGTGCCTCTTTGAGATACTGTGTTTCGGGATATTCTGCGATCAATGCATAATACTCGTTAATTGTATTTTGAAATCTCTCGGGTTGTTTCGAAAGGATACTTTTTTGAGCATAAAGATACCAACTTTTAAGCATCAGGAAACGAACATTTTCACGAAACGGAGAATCAGGAAATTCTTCCAGATTATTTTTAAAAGATATCGTGGCTGCTTTATAATCCCCAATATTAAAATAAAGACGGGCCGCTTCAAATGATTTCGTTTCCAGTTTATAGCGAAGTTTACCAATAATTCTGTTACATTCGGAAATCCGAGTACTATTTGGATATTTATTGACAAAAGCCTGCATTTCGTCGATGGCCTGACGTGTATATGTCTGATCAAGACTGGGTTCAGGAGACAATAACGCAGAACAATAAGCGGCCATATACTCACATTCCTCGCTATGCTCATTATTTGGAAAACGACCGGCAAAATTCAAAAAATAATGTCCCGCAAGTATGTGATTGCCTTGATTATAATAACAATAAGACATATAATACTGAATTTTCTGACCCTTTTCAGAAGCTTTGAAAATATTTTCAATGTCCTCAAATAGACTTACCGCCCGATAATAATCCTTTTTTTCGTAATACTCAACCGCTTTATCGTATTTCAGATTAAAGTCGGAACTTTTCATTACTTTCTGAAACTTGCTGCAAGAGGATATCGCTGTGGATATGAGCAAAATATATAAGATTCGAGTAGCGGAAATTTTCATGGTGCAAATATATTCAATTTTTTGTAAACTATACTTATTGTCCTTAAACTTCCTTAAAACGGACAAAAGCAAAAATTATTGATCGTTTTAACAAAAATTACATCTGGGCTTTTACCCGGGCAATATATTTGTCGATTTTACGACCTTCGTTTGTCTTACTATATTGCTTCTGAATCTCTTCGTAAACTTTAAGTGCCAAATCTTTCTTTCCCTGTTTTTCGTAGAGATATCCTGCTTTCATCAGAAATACTGGAGTAGTGAAAGTATTAGGGTTGTCATGTGCAGCAGCCATATATTTATCTATAGCTTTTGTATCATCACCCATTTCCAGATAAGCATCTCCTAAAGCTCCTGTAGCCATAGAACTCACCAGTAGATCATTTCCACTATAACTGTCAAGATACTCAATAGCATTCTCAAATTCGCCCAACTGAAGATAACAAATACCAGCATAATAAGTTGCAAGATTACCTGAAGAAGAAGGCCCAAATTGATCTATTACATCCAAAAAGCCTAAACTTTGTCCATCTCCATCCAATGCAAGTCTAAAACTATCTTTTTCAAAATAGAATTCGGCATTAAACATCGCAGCACCTGCTTCTTTCTCCATCGGAGCTATATAAAGCTTCTGGTAACCTATATAAGCCAACACTACCACAACAATAATACCGACGATGTATGAGAGTCGTTTTTTGTTGTTTTCGATGTATTGTTCTGTTCTGGTCAGCGCTCCACCAACTTCTTCGAGGGTGGAGGGGGTTTGTTCATTCTTTGAATTTGATGACATATCTTATATTTTTTCGAGCCTGCAAATGTAAATGTTTTTAGCAAATATTTAAATAAACCATTTAAAAAAATTACTTTTGATAGCTAGAATTTTTGTTTTATATGTCTTTTTACCTCAAAGAAATCGAAACTGTTAACTTCAGAAACCACGAGGCCATCAACGTTTCCTTCCACCCCCGATTAAATTTCATAGTAGGTCCTAACGCCTCAGGAAAAACTTCTCTGCTCGATGCCATTTATTATCTTTCCTTTACTAAAGGATTCATGGGTGCCACCGATCAGGAAAATATTCGTACCCAAACCGACTTTTTCCTTGTCAAAGGCAATTATTTCCGCAATGACAGTGATGAAACAGTTTCCTGCGGACTTAAAAAAGACGGAAAAAAGCAATTTATGCGCAATGGAAAAGAATATGCCCGCTTTTTCGAACATATAGGCAGCTTTCCTTTGGTTATTGTTTCTCCTTACGACCAAGGACTCATTAATGGCCCCAGTGAAGAACGCCGGAAATATGCCGATTCTGTTATTTCTCAAATCGATCGCCCCTACCTCGAAACAGTTCTTTCGTATGCCAAAATCCTCAAGCAACGCAATGCATTGCTAAAAAATATGGCCGAAAATGGCAGCAACGACAAGGATATGCTTTCTGTCTACAACACACAACTGGCTAAACACGGAAATCACATATACAAGTCGCGAAATAATTTTGTGCAGGCATTTCTTCCTTTTTTCAACGAGATTTATGCTAGGCTCTCTGGAAAATCAGAACCGGTATCCATTTCCTATATCAGTCGTTTACACGAAAATATTTTCGGCGATTTACTAGAAGCAAACACACAACGCGACATGCTGGCAGGCACAACAACCTCAGGCCCCCACCGCGACGAATTACTCTTTACTATTAATGGCCTTCCGGCTAAATACGCCGGTTCCCAAGGCCAGCAAAAGACCTTCCTTCTATCTCTCCGACTGGCACAATACGCTTATATTCGTCAAACCATTGGCCTCCCTCCCCTCCTCCTCCTCGATGATATTTTCGACAAACTCGACGATCAGCGCGTAGCAAATCTGCTGGAAGAAGTTCTGGATCATAACTACGGTCAGATTTTTATCACACATACCAACCTCACCATGCTCACATGGGTCCTGGGCAACCTCAAGCAGGATTATTCAGTCATTAAACTAAAAAACGGACTTTTAGATGAGCAAAGATAATAACATGAAAAATATCGGCGACCTGCTGAAGGAAGTCCTCCAAAACACCAGCTTCGAAAATCGTGTCTGGGAAGATAAACTTAAAACATGGTGGGTAGAAATTGTAGGAAAAACAATGGCCGGTTACCTCGTCGATTTCTCCTTCCGCGATAAAAAAATCTATATCCGCCTCCGCTCTGCAGCTGCCCGCAGCGAATTGTTGTTTCTCCGCACCGAAATAAAAAACAGACTCAACCAAAAAGCCGGAAAAGAAGTGATAGAGGAAATTGTGCTGCATTGATTTTGAGAATATGGCTATTGGCCTTTGGCTGTTAGCTGTTGGCTGCTTGCCTTCCGATAGGTTGGCCTTAGCTAATTTATGTTTATGAAAAAACTAAGAAACTGTTTTGATTTTATTTAACAATTCTGTTAAGCATGAGTCTAATCATAGCTAACTGAATCATTGTTTCGCTA
>PHDH01000296.1 GCA_002840935.1 Bacteroidetes bacterium HGW-Bacteroidetes-21
TGTTTTTTGCCATTGAAATATTATTTGCAACTAAAATATGTCCTCTGAATGAAAAACAGGCTTTTTAAGACTCGACTATTTAATTGATATTTATACATATACCTCTTCGATTAACAAAAATATTTTACCAAAATTGATTCGTTTTTTTACTCTGGTTTAAGTTATCAATTAATAAAAGCTAACTCTAATTGAAAATCCCTCGTGCTTTAAGCACACCGTACTTCTGAATAATAAAAAGATCTTCAGCGTAATACCCCATAAGACATCTTGCACTGTCGTTAATAATCTCATAGTATGGTTCAGGATAATATTGAGGGATTCTTTCTTTCTTTAAACCTGATAAATCCTCCCATATGCTTTCTTCGAATTTTAGAGGAACTGGTTCTATCAATTTTCCGTCTGAGCCTTCACCACGATTCCAATGTCCACAATTAGCCCATCTGCCATCGATTGTTTTTTGAACAGAAAACATCTGCCTATATTCCAACTCGTAATGGCGCTTATTCTTGTTGACAATAAGTAATGCATACTCCGGATAGCTTCTAAGATCAATGTGACTATATGCTTTAAACTTTATGGTTTCTTCTTCGCAATTTCCATAAATACATTTGAGAACTTTGTATTTCGCAATATATTTCCCGTAAAATGCCCATTTAGGAAACCTCGCTCTAGGTTTGAAATAAATTTTTTCACCAACGAAAGCAAAGAGTTTCAAAGAGTCAGGAACCTCGTTTTTAGTTAATTCCAAGTTCTCAGCAGTTGATTTAGTATTTTCACTGCTATTTTGGCTCAATGCATTGAGTGAAACTAACAATAGAAGTATCAGTATTACATTTTTCATTAAAACTCTATATGTCGAGATAACTTCTTCCATTCTAATCATAAGTTACATTACCAACAATGATAAATTCTTGCTCATTCGTCTCTTCGTTAATTAAACTGCCGTTTACTGTTACCGAATATTTTTTTTGCAACGGTTTGAAAGTTTCATCCTTAAATCGAGGTGTCAACAATATTATGTCGCTCGAAAAGGATTTTCCGTTAATTTGTTGAGTAAGTCGGACTTTTAGATTATCTCCATTACGTTCAGATAAAATTTCTCCAAACAAGTTTCCGTAAGACCACTCGAAAGGTTCTGCAACTACAATTCTAACTGTCGATTTACTCATTGTCTCTTCGTCGTTTAATTTTTAAACAATTTCCACCTTTTCTTATTTGGCACAATTGACTCCTTTGTAACAATAGTGCATAAACAATAGCTTATTTCTTCTAATTGAACGATGTAATTTACTTTGTATTTCTTTCCGTTAATTATGGTAGGATTAAATATTATACTTTGGGTATAATTAATTTTCCATTTGCTGCTATCATTACATTTCATTGTTACATCTTTCAATATTTTAATTGATTGAACCTTTCCGTTTTCGTCTAATAAAAATGAAAAAATAACTTTGTCTCCATTGGATGATTCAAATTTTGGTGGGATTATATAATTAGAATATTGAAATAAAAGCCCTTCGTTTGAATTAATATTTATTCTATTTGTGTCAAATCCTACCATTATTGTCGTGTCAACTTGAATTAATTCACTATCAACATACAATTGTTCCTTAACAATTAATGAATCTTTCATTGTTACTGTTTTAAATGGTCTGTCATATATGTCTAAAATCACATAATTGCCATCCATTTTTTGCTTGATATATTCGCCATAAGTCAATGTGAAAGTGTCATTATTCTGTGCTGTCACAAAGAAATTAAGCGTAAATAATTGAAAAACAATAAGAAATAGCCTATTCATATATAGTTATAGTGTTGTCAATTTTTTAAATGAGCCATAACGTTGCGATGCAGATTTTGTTAGCGGATTTCGGTGGTCGTCAGCGTCCGGCAGGACGTGACGGTCATGCGGGAATCCGCGGTTGGATGACGCACAAACCCCGCTATAAAATTTGCGCGGGGTTGGCCATAGTTGTTTATTGATATTTATATTTGTCACAGTTTATAGATGTACTTCAAAGTCCCGTTGATCCTGTCTTTTAGTAAGGAGATTAATTCTTCATCCAAATATTCGTAATTGTCGTCAATTTCTAAAACTTCAATCGGTGGAATTTTTATGTCAAGATAATTTCTCCAAACCCTATTCCTTTGTCCATTGTCCATTACAAAAATGAGGTCGGCCCAAAGTATGTCTTTTTCATTTAAAACTCTTTCACTTTTGGAACTTAGTCCAGCACTACGTATTTTAAACCTTTGATCATTTTTAAAAATATATTCAGCTGTCCGACTGCGCTTTTTATTTCGTCCACAAACTACTAATATGTTAGGTCTTTCTTTCATTCGATTACTGTCGACTAAAAATTTGGCATAACTCCTCCGTAAAAGTATCCAGTTGCTGTTATTTCGACGGTATGTTTAATTGGTTAGTTATACACACCAAATGTAAAACAATTTGCTCAATGACAGGCTGAAAAATTAAAAAAATATTTAACGATGCAAATGTGTGCAAGTACGCATCATGTTGGGTCTCGTGCCTCGAATACACGAAGCTTACTTATTATAAGGCGTTTTTCTGTCAATAACACATTGCATCGTCAATGATTTCCATGTCGATTAACCAATTTTTCAAATTCTCAACCTCCCTTGTGTCAAACCCATAAAGTCCCGCATTGAATTGCTCAAATAACTTTTTGCCAATTGTTGCCCCAAAAGTATAAGGAAGAACAAACCAATCTGTCTCTCCACCCATTGCATTTGTCACACAAATCTCCTGTCTATCTTTGCCTTTGTAATTTTCTGGTTTTACATATCTCAACGCAATACTTTTCAATGATTCATTTTCTTGGTCGGTCAATATTTTTACCTCAATTACTGAGTCTTTATATAGAATTTGATCGTTCATGGTCGTCTTTTAAAATAACTTATAACACCTCAATAATCGTACCCAGTTACTGTTATCTCGCCTGTATGTTTAATTGGTTAGATTTACACAACAAATGATCCGCCAGTTGGCGGACAATTTGCTTAATAACAGGTTGGAATATTAAAAAAATATTTAACGATGCAAACGTGTGAAGCTAGGTTTATGCTGGGTCTCGTGCCGCGAGCATACGAAGCTTACTTATTAGAGGTAGTTTTATTTCCAAAGTTCTTCATTTTCTAACAATTTTGTTTTAAATGACCAGACCTTCTTAAGTCTAATCATCATTTCATAGTTAAGTATTTCAAATTTGTCATAAGGGCCATAATAAAAATCGTTATTAATATTTCTTACACATTGGTTGATTAAAACTTGGTTATTTAAAGATATTATTTGTTTTGCGTCTCTGTCCTTAATTTGATTTGGAGTTGATATTTTGGATTTGGTATTTATTTTATTCTTAGCTCTTTCAAATCCAACATATATTGATTTTTGTTTTTTATACTCCAACTTCGATGACTCTGCAAAATTGTAAAAGGAATTTTCAAGAGAATGATAATGTTGATTTATAAATGCGAAATGTTTTTTCGTATGGATATACAATAATTTTACCCACTGTTGTTCGTCTTCTCCATCTGGCTCAGGAAGTCCATTATTTGTAGTTGCAGTTTCAACATAATGGTCAATCCAATCAGATTTTGCAATTTCTTCTAAAGTCAAAACACTTAAGTGAAAAGCTGATGCGTAAGATTTGTTGTCGTAGAGAAGAATCGAATCAAAATGTAGTCGCAAGGCATTTTTAATTGCTTCAGAAGAGAATTTTTCAAACTTTTTCTGCTAAGTACATGACAAAAGTTTAACACATTTATTGTAATCATTTGTTTTTCTGTTAAGTATAACGTTTGCAATAAAGTTT
>PHDH01000013.1 GCA_002840935.1 Bacteroidetes bacterium HGW-Bacteroidetes-21
GTGTAATCATAGTGCCCTTTGTGGTTAATGTATTTTCACCACAAGGGTCACAAGGAATTATTAGATTAAAGTAGTGTCCTTTGTGATAATAAAGAAGGTCACTCTTTTACAAACTTAATTGTTGCAACGCCTTTATTGTGAAATGTCTTTACCACATAAATGCCCTGTGCCAGAGTCGAACTATTTACCGGATTGCCGTTCCAGATGCCTGAATAAACGATTATTCCACGAACATCGGTTATGCTATATTTTGTACCAACTTCCACATTCTGTAAAACAAAATAATCGTTCACCGGTGAGGGACTTATATTGGGCTTTTGCTCAAGGGCTGTTTTGCCAACACTGACATCGCCTACTTCTATATTTTCCGAAAACTCAGATGTATTTCCCAGATCATCTGTTGCCGTGGCGCAAACATAATCACCCAGAATAGCACCACCCGTAGCGAAACTGAAATTGCCCGAAACATCGCAAATAGCCGAACCCAAAAATGTTTTACCCTGACCATTGCCAGGTGCGTTTAGGGCGCATTTAAAAACCTCCACTTTTATTGTAGTCGATGCCGGACAATCTACATGCCCATTGATGTGTGTCACAGCTGCTTCAAAAGCTTCGTCGATCACCGGAAAATTCATGAGATTGTTAGGACCGGTATCCACATCTCCTACGTCGTTGGGGGTAATGCCCATGGGGTAGAGATCTATACCCAGACCGGTGTTGCCAAATATGCTGTTTTCGCTAAAGGTATTGTATAGCTCGGCTGAGGTCATGACAGTGATTCCGTTGCCCCCGTTATAAGCGATGATATTTCCCTTGCCCGGCTGTCCGATGAAATTCCAGCGGGGGCCTTCGCCAATACGGATACCGTCGAAAAGATTAGGAACGGGCAGGGTTCCAGTAATGTCGGTGCCGATTTTGTTGTTGATAACGATATTACTGTCACTGCCGCCTATGTGTATGTCGATACCCATTTGCAAGTTTCCTGAAATGATGTTGCTGTCGATGGTATGAAGGAATGAGGGACCATCAATCACTATCCCGTTGGCGTTGGGCAATGAAAGAGTGCCGGTAACGTCGGTGCCAATGAAGTTGCCAATGATCGTGTCTTTTATTGTCCCGAAATTGTAAAGAAAAAGGCCATAAGCCGAATTGCCCGAAAGCAGGTTCCCTGCACCCGCCTGACGTCCGCCCAGCAGGTTGTAGCTGGCACCGTCGTCGAACAAAACACCGTAGGTGTTAGGAATGGCAATAGTTCCGGTAATGTCGGTGCCAACGAAATTGCCGACGATAGTATTGAAATTACATCCGGCTCCGAAAACGGGGATTCCGTAGGCGTTGTTTCCACTCACATAATTGCGTTCGGCAGCTGTGTAACCGCCAATCAGATTATATTTTGATGTTCCCTCTATGCTGATACCGTCGTAATTGCGCAGAGCGGCGGTTCCTGTGCGGTCGAGCCCCACATAATTACCTTTAACCGTGTTGTAGTTTGAATTTACAATGCGCATTCCTGTATGATTGTTGCCGGAGAGAATATTGCGGGTTTCGGGCGTATTTCCTCCAACAGTATTGTATTGTGGTCCTCCCAGAATGTAGATTCCGTGGGTGTTTCCAAGCGTGTCTGTAGCATTGTAATTACAGCCAATGTAGTTGCCTATAATGACATTGTTTTGTGCACTGGTGCCAGAAATCTGTATTCCTACAACAAAACCGCCAATGATTAATCCTTTGATAGTGACATTGGAAACATTGTAAATATGGAAAGCATAATCGGCCCAGTTTTCATTTTCGCCGTTGAGCATGATTTCGGGTCCGTTAAGATTGGTGTTACCGCCAAACGTGGTTTGGGATGTCCCGTCGATTAAAATACCACTGTGAGTGATAATTGGAAGGTTAGATGCGAGTGCAATACGCCACACACCTTGTGCCGAAATGTACCCCGGATCGGATGCTGCTATATTGAAATTAATAATATGGCTTCCCGGATAAATGTTGGCATTTTGTATGGCCGTTCGTAGAGAACCCGTTCCGCTGTCGTTGGTATTAGTTACGGTAAAAGTGTTAGCGAAAACGGTCGAGATCGAAATCAAGTAACAGATTAAAAGATAAATTTTTTTCATAAAGTAAATTTTAATTACACTGAGAACCACAGAGAATTTACACAGAGAGCCACAGAGAAAATATTTTTAATATAAAACATAATGTTTAATGCCATTTTTTAGAACAGTTACATTGAAGTTCAATAAGAGACCAATCTTTTTGTTTGCTAACTTCATGTAAGTTAATATTTGCGCTTCATGTACTGGGTTAAATGTGTCAATGGATTTTAGTTCAACAACTACCGTATTTTCGACCATTAAATCAATTCTATAACCGTATTCCAACTTGATTTCTTTGTAGATAATTGGTACAGGTTTTTGTCTTTCTACATTCAGATTCTTCTTTACTAGTTCATAATAAAGACATTCTTCATAAGCAGATTCAAGAAGTCCTGGGCCCAGTTCTTTATGAACCTCAATGGCGCATCCAATGATTATTTCTGTAAGTTTATTAACCTGCATTTTTATTTTCTCTGTGTATCTCTGTGACTTCTCTGTGTCTCTCTGTGTAAGTATTGAATTTATTCTAAGACAATCACTTTCTTAACCTGCACTAGATGATTTTGTTCTGTCCTTAAAAAGTAAATTCCGGGAGCGATAGACATAGATTTCAGATTATAAGAGACAGTTTGATTTGAAAGATTATTAGTGCTCATTGCGATTTCTCTTCCGTCGGGATAAACCAAGGTTAAACTTGTGTTACCATCTTCAATCCCTGAAATGGTAATAAATTCGCTGGCAGGATTGGGGAAAATGCAAAAACCAGGGGTGTGATCTACTGTTGGCAGGGTGGTTGTAATATCCACATTCAGCGAAAGTTCTGAGGTGTTGCCATTGGCATCGGTAGCCGTAGCTGTAAGCACCCATCCCGAAGCGACACCAGCTTGAATAAATGACCAGTTGCCGGAAGCATCTGCCGTGGTATATCCAAGATATTCGTTGGCACCACCATGTCCGAAATTATTGCTATTGCCTGAAAGAAAGAGTTCAATACGAATGCCATTGGGATTTGCATGATCTATTGTTCCAGTAGCCGTTAGTGTTCCGTTGGACCAATCATAATCCACACTGCCAATTTCGGGGTAGTTCATCTGCTCATTAGCTCCTGCATCAACATCTCCAGCGTCGTTTGTGTTGACTCCATAGGGGAAAATTTCTATATCCATCTGCACATTCTGAAATACCTGATTGGCCGAAAAACTATTTCTTTTTGAAGCGGTATCGGCAACTACGATTCCCACAGTATCGTTGTATGCAATGATATTTCCACGACCCGGTTCGCCAATGATGTTATCTAGTGAACCAAAAATAACAATGCCAGCGGCTCCATTGCTTAAAGGTGCTGATCCTGTGGCTGTGGTTCCAATGAAGTTTGAATAAACGGTGTTGGAGTCGGAGCGCTCAAAAAGCAATAAGCCAGCATAATCGTTTCCGCTGATCACATTGTTTTCGATGTTGTTTTTCGAAGGACGTGTGGCAAAACCAATACCGTTGTAATTGGGTATGGCATTATTCCCAGTGATATCGGTGCCGATGTAGTTTCCAATGATATTGTTATACATGGTGCTGGAATCTGCTACTTCGATTCCATCGATAATGTTTCCGGAGATAATATTCCTGTCGGCAGTTGATGTGCCGCCAATGGTATTATATTTAGTCCCTCCACCCAGAATAACGCCTATTTGGTTTGGTACAGCGGCTGTTCCAGCTGCGTTGGTGCCAATTTTATTTCCTTTCAGCTCGTTGTAATATGTGGTGGTAGTGACAATAAAAATGCCATAGGCCAGATTTCCTGATAGTACGTTGTTTACAATGGGATTGTGATTGGCTCCTCCGTCAACGCAGATGCCGGTGGTATTTGCTAATGCCGTGTTGCCGGTAATGTCTACACCGATGTAGTTGTTAATACAAGCATTGTAAGGCGCATTTCCGTAATAAATCAGTCCGTATACCCGGTTCCCAGAAATAATATTTCCGTCGGCAGTGTTGTGTGCGGCATTGGAATTGAAATATAAACCATTGCCCTGCATCAGTGTGTCGTTCGAAAAACGGAATGTTTCTAGCCCCGTAGCATCAGTGCCAATATAATTTCCAACAACCATATTGCTGTCGGCAGCTTCCATGCAGATACCCATTTCATAATTGGCAGAAATGATGTTTCTCTCACCAGGTTGCGCGCCGCCAATCGTGTTGAGGTTGGCATTGCTGAAGAGATAAACGCCGGTATGATTGCTGACGGGATTTAGACCCGTAATGTCGGTTCCAATATAATTTCCTTTGATGATATTGTTTCTTGTTCCAGTATATGCCATGGCGATACCCGCTGCATGATTTCCTGAAATGATATTTCTGGCTCCTGATGTAGTACCTCCGATGATCGTGTTATTGGCTCCACTCAGCAGAATTCCGTTTGAGTTTGGAATGGAATCGCTGCCCGCAGCATTGGTGCCTATCAAGTTACCCTGAATGGTATTATTGACCGAAGGAATGCCTAAAATAGCAATGCCTCCATCGTTATTGCCCGAAATTACGTTGCCGTCTCCAGTGCCAGTGCCACCTATAATGTTGTTGTATGATTCGTTAATAGCAATGCCGTGTTTATTGGCAATGGTATCAGAAATACTTCCGGCTACTGAATTGACGCCAATATAATTGCCCTTTATAATATTATCATGCGAAAAGATGGTGTTGATGGCAACTCCGGCATCGGTATTTCCACAGATATAATTTCTTTTTGCCAGAGTGTTTCCACCCACCAAGGTGCTTGAAGAAGAATCGATGGCAACTCCGTAATAATTAGGAATTCTGAATGTTATATTCCTGTCGCAACCTATTTTATTGCCTTCAATGATATTCGAATTGGCGGAACGAATACCAACACCGGCAAGATTATTTCCAGAAAGCAGACAATTTTTAATCGTATTACTGGTAGCGTTATTGTAAATAGCTACTCCAATATCGTTGGGATCGGCAAGAGTCCCATTGTAGTTCACTCCACAATAACAGTCGCTTACCGTATTGTTGTTGCAGTTAATCATGGAACTAGCTTTATAAATAAGAATGCCGCATTGAAATCCGTTAACTATAAGCCCCTTAACTGTATTGCCGTATGTAGGAACGCATATGCCATATTCTAATACTCCATTGCCGTGTATGCATATTTCCGGTCCGTCGGGATTGGTATTTCCAGGTTGGGTAGTGCCGTCAATGGTCATGTTAATATTTTGAATGGCTGGCAACAAGCTTGCAACGTTGATTGTGAAAACGCCGGTAGATGGATCGTAACCTCCGTCGGTAGTCGGGATATTGAAAGCAATAATGTTATTCATGCCCGAATTTGCCGAGGTAATGGCCGTGCGAAGGGAACCGGCACCAGTGTCGTTGGTGTTTGTGACGGTATAGGTGGCACTATAGATGAAGCCTGCTGGAAACAAAATAAAAAGGAGGAGAATAAACTTTTTCATACACTTCAATTTTTATTAAACAGGATAAATCACTTAATACTACTTCAATTGCTTATCTTTTTCCTTCTCCATAAGTTGTTGAAAGAACAGACTATTCAAAAATGATAGTTTTTTGGTAATAGTTTCCATCATTGTTGATTCTTATATAGTAAATGCCTTTTGGGAATTGAGAAAAGTCGAGAGAAAATTGTTTTTCGTTTGCATTATTTTTCCAGATCAGACTTCCTAAAGAATTGTACAACAGGATATCACTACTTAAACTTTTTGCAGTTCCTGATATTTCAACAAATAGTGAGCCATTGGAAGGATTGGGATAGATTTCAATGGTTTGATTCGTTTTAGCTACTGTGATTCCGCTGGAGCAGGGGAATTGGCAATAAGTAATGCTGCCTGAAACGTTTCCGGTATTTAAGTCAATACCTCCTCCGGTTTGATCACAAAAATCAAACGATCCGGTCATCTCACCTGAATTGTTGGTGTTGTTTTGCACGCAGAATTTACCTGTACCATTAATCTGATCTGTATTTCTCCAGTCATGAAGGATGGCGATATTTCCGTTATTTGTAAATATAGCGGGACTGGTAATACTGTCGGAATTAAGAAAGTTGTGACCTACATTAATAATTCCTGTGCTACCGTTGGTAAAAGTCTTTGAGTTCATTAAATCAAAAGAAGAAATATTTCCGTTGCTGGTAACTGAAGATATGTTTAAGAAGTTATCAGAAACAACAGTCCCGTTATTGGTGAATGTCCCATTGGTGCTAATCATAAACTGACCGGCCAGTATGGTTGAGCCTGTATTGTTTGTAAGCGAAGTAAAGCATATCAAACTATCATTTTCCATCGTTCCATTGTTTTCGATTGTCCCTGAATTCAAAGCGAGTCTGGCAATACTCAGGTTGCCGTTATTGGTCAAAGTTCCACCCGAAATACCTAACCCTCTCAAAGGAGTTACCCCATCTAGTGAGCCGGAGCTGTTAATTGTAATGGACCCAGAGGAATATCCATAATCCATATCAAGGATAACGGCATGATTAATAATAACAGTACTTCCGGGAGTTGGTGGAACTCCGCCCCAGGTCAAAGGATTTGACCAGTTTCCATTTGCGATGGATGTAATTTGAGCATTTACAGAATTTCTCAAACCAAACAGGGAGATTAAAGTCAAGAAAAAGATCGCATTTCTCATTTTATTGTACTTTAAGGGTTAAACAAATTTGAGACTAAATTAGGTTAGTTTTTATTGTAATACAATTTTCTTTGATAAGTTTTTTCTGCCATCAAAAATATGAACATAATATATTCCTTTTGACATATTGGAAAGATCAATTTCGAGGGTGTTTTCTGTTATGGGTTTTTCCCATACGATGTTTCCTACTGAATTATAAATGGTAATAGTTTCGCCTGAAGTTAACATGGCTTCGGATAACTGAAGGGTGAATTTTCCTTCCGAAGGGTTAGGGAATACATTCATTTCATTTTCTGTAAGTGCCTTGCTAGTTACTTCTGAAAATAATCCGTTATAATATTCTACATCTTCTATGTTGTTATTTTTATCCGCATGGACTATACATACAGGATATCCTATACCGTTTGAAAGATACATGTAGTTATTCGTTGTATCCCTTTTATATTCAATAGATGCAAAAGTAATACTTCCAGTTTTAATATAAATGCTGTCAATACTTATTACATATTCGTGTTCGCGTAAAACATTGGGATAAGTGGTGTATGGGGTAGTGATTGACCCACAAGCATCTGCTGTAATTGTTTTTACAACGTTGCGAACATAGAAAGTATCTGCATCGGACGAAATATTATTGAGTGGTAATTCCCAGCGGGCTGTGTTATTGAATACATTTCCATAGGAAGCAGGCGAAGCAATGAGAAGTTCCTGTGGCGTTTCCTGAGCATTTACTCCGCCGAAAAGTCCTTCGTCGGGTCTGAATCCGGTAACCCAGAATCCAGTATTATCGCTTTTCCAGAAAACATAACCATTATTATTGGAGCCTACCGGGGCACTACCATAAAGACTGCCATATAAATTTCCCGGGCCATAAGTATAGATATTTGAATAAGGAAATGTACTGGCATAAGCTGTAGTTGAAGTCGATTTATAATCGGCTACTTTCTGGTATTGATATGTCAAATCTGAATAATCCCAGTTTTGGGCAATATCGGGATTACCCAGAGAAACATTTGTTAAACTATCTGCCGATAGTAAAACCGACAAGCCGGAGTGAGGTAAGTCCACACCACTGATAGCCACATTGCAGTTGTTGTCTGCTAGGTAACATGCCGAAGTATCTATGCAACCTGATTGATTTACAATAACGGCATAGTTCCCGGAGACGGTTGCTGTAAAACTTTGACTTGTCTGACCAATAACAGGCTGGTTGTTTGAACAGTCAATCCACATAAAACTTGCTCCGTTAGCATTGGAGGTCAGGGTGAGACCCGACGGAGTAACCGAAATATTTACTGTAGTGACTGATACATTTAAAGTCTGAGGGGAAGATGAACTATAGGCATTATTTGCTGTTACAGAGATAATGCCACTGGAACCGGCGTTGGTGGTAATAGAATTGGTTGTACTTGTTCCTGTCCATCCTGAGGGCAAGTTCCATGTATAACTTGTTGCACCAGCTACTATCGCTACACTATAGGTATTAATGCTTCCCGGACAAATCGTAGAACTTCCCTGAATACTTACTGGAGTTGGAGGCACACTGCTTGTAAATTGAGATAATTCCCTGCGCCAAACGCCATGAGTGAATGTGCCTGCCCATAAATAATTTGTACTGACCGTCATTGCAGTTATATTTGTGTCTATCAAACCAGTGTTAACGTTAGCCCAAGAAGTTCCTCCGTTTGAACTAACAAAAACACCATTGTCTGTTCCTGCAAAAACGTTTGTTCCGCTGGAAGCAAAGCTAGTAACATTTGTAAATAAGGGTATTCCTGAATTTATTTCGGTCCAAACTCCTCCATCGTTACTTGATTTGAATATTCCTCCCCCCTGTGTTCCGGCATAAATATCGCTTCCGGAAACACAAAGTGATTTGATATACATATTGGTAAGGCCTGAACTAACGGCGACCCAGTTATTTTGTCCCACAGTGTTCTTATATACTCCGTTATTGGTTCCTGCAAAAAGTGTTGTGCCTTTTAAAACAAGAGAATAAATATTGTATACCGATGTTGGTATTCCGCTATTGACACCTGTCCATGTTTGCCCGTTATCTGCACTAACCGACACGCTACCTTCCTGATCGTTTCCGGCATAAAGCATAGATCCGGCTATTACGAAACAGGAGAAGTGACTGTATTGAGCATTAATACCTGTACTTGTCCAGTTATTGCCATTGTTGGTTGAACGATATACAGTAGAGGAACCAGGTCCCACATAATCGAAAAGATATGCCACCGCACCGTTTGATTTTATAGCTGTGATATTATTTCCTACAAAACCACCTATGTTGAAATGCCAAACTGAATCAGTCTCAGTTGTCCTGAAGAGCGGGATACGTAGTGAATTGCTGGTAATATCATTTATGCCTGCAAGAATATTATTCCCAGATACTTCAAGTGCTGCAATTGGATAATCCGTTATGCCAGCATGCTTCCATGTTGCACCATCGTCTGAGGTTACAAACAGGCCGTATGATTGTTCAGGACTCATGAAACCCCATCCGCCAGTGTAGAATTTCGTGCCATCCTGATAAAAAGTTTCAAAGCGCGTGGCAGCAACATTTCCGGGAGATACAGCAGTCCAATTCGAGTAATCTGTGGTTTTGTAAATATTTCCAAGTATAGTACTGGCATAAATTGAAGTACCATTGACTCCCATTCCCATAATATAATCAGTAGTGGAAATGCCATTATTAATAGCCGACCAACTTCCGCCGTCATTGGTTGATTTGTATACCCCTGCACCAACTGTACCTGCAATAATATTATTGCCAACAACGGCCAGAGCACTCACTGAATAAAAGCTTCCCGGAAGACCTGTATTTACAAGGCTCCAGGTTGTTCCGTCGTTGGTGGATTTATAAATGCCATAACCATCAGTAGCTGCATATAAGTCGGATCCTTTCGCCACAATAGCTCTCATCCAGGTGATATTTGTTATGCCGTTGTTAACCGCAGCCCAGGTTGTTCCGTTAGTTGTGGATTTATATACTCCACTGCCGACAGTTGACATAAACAAATTAGTTCCTTTTACAACCATGCAAAATACGCCAATACTTGCAGTACCTGCACTTTGAGTCCAGTTGTCGCCATTATCGGCAGAGTAAAATACGCCGGCATCGGTACCGGCAATAATATTTGTGCTTATTTTTATAAGGCTATTGATACGATTAACAGATCCCGACATGCCGTTGTTGCTCATATTCCATGTGGCTCCATTATCCAATGATTTATAAATATAATTTGTTCCGACAATAATTTCTCCATTGTTGGTAATAATCGAGTGAACTTCTCCGCTGAACGGGCCGTTCGTAGGAGTCCATTGGGCAAATGTACCTTGTTCAAATAAAAGAAGTAGGCTTAGAATCAGTCCAAAAAATAGTAAATTCTGATTTTTCATAGGGTATTTATTTTAGTTTAATTAGGGCATTTATTGTTGAATGCTTTGTAAAAGTATCGTATAATAATAAAACTAAATATTGATATTTGTGATCTGCTTGTTTGGATTTGTGAAATGCGAAACAAAGACCATAAACAGCATTAACGGGAATTCTGGTTAATCAGGTCAACAAACAGGGGTTTGACGCTTCTCGAAACAAGAATTTCGCTTCCGTCAGCCATTTCAACGCAACCTCCATCTTTTAGTGGATAATATTTCTTAAGATGCTCGATATTTATGATGTGAGATTTATGTGTCCTGAAAAAACTCTCACCCTCAAGGGATTCTTCGAAGAATTTCAGGTTTTTCGAAATCAGCATCTTTTTCTTGTCAATAGTATATACAATGGAGTAACTCCCATCTGCTTCAATCCGGATGATATCTTTTATATTAACATACTCAATGCCATTGGCCGTATGTAATGCCAGCTTTCCCGATAATGCCGTTTTTAGTTTTTCTGTATTCATCTGAGGTGTGGTACCCTGATCCTTTTTTTTACGTTCCGAGATTTTTTGAACGGCATTAATCAGTTCCATGACATTGATAGGTTTCAGTAAATAATCGGTGGCCGAAACTTTAAAAGCTTTTACGGCATATTGGTTGTAAGCAGTTACAAAAACGACATCAAATTTCCGGTTAACAAATTGTTAAATCAGTTCGAGGCCCGACATTACAGGCATTTCTATATCAAGAAATACCAAGTCGGGATTTTTCTGTTGTATTTCTTTGATCCCTTCTTCTGCCGAAAAGGCAGTGCCAATGACTTCTATCTGAGGGCAATAATCCTTAATTGCTACTTCCAGGGCTTTAACCGCCTTTTTTTCGTCATCAATGATAATGGCTTTAATCATAATTTTCGGGTTGAATTAATGGTAGTAAAAATTCTATTCTGGTTCCTATCCCCGTATTTTCTTCAACTTTCAGATCATAATAGCTAATTTGAAAGTCGATGTTATTCAGGGAGTTAATAATTTTGATTCTTTCTTCAGTAATTTTAATACCATGCGATTCTCTTTTTTTTCGGGTTTTATTAAGAAAAGCTGATTTTTCACGTCCTATTCCGTTATCTTCAATGGAGAAGAGCATCGTATTTCCTTTATTCTTAATAGTTATAGTAAGTTTTCCTTCTTTTTCAGATGGCATGAGTCCGTGCCAAATAGCGTTTTCAACAAAAGGCTGTAAGATCAACGGGGGCACCCAAATCTTTTCTGGAGTCAGCGTCTCATCCATATGGATATTCCATGAAAACCTGCCTTCGAAGCGATTGGATTCAAGTTCGAGATACAATCCGAGGGTATCCGTTTCTTCTTTCAGGGTTATGAATTCCTTGAGTGAATGATCCAGAACATTTCTCATGAGTTCGGAAAACCGTGAGAGATAAATACTGGCCTCCAGTTTTTCATTTTGTAAAATGAAACTTTGAATGGAATTGAGGGAATTAAAAATGAAATGAGGATTTATTATTTTTCTCAACGATAACTGCATGTAGTGCGACAAATCGTGTTTTAAGGCTTCCTGCAGTTTTTGAGTGTATTTTAAATGCTGCTCAATTTCGTCTCGTTTTTTTGTAATTTCTGTGTTTTGCACCTGCAATTCCTCATTTTTTTCTTCAATTTCGTGCTTTTGCTTACTAAGTATTGCGTTGGTTCTTTTTTTATTTTTGAAGTTTCTGAATATAATTAGCGAAATCAATAACATTAATCCAAATCCGATAATAAAAGCATATTTTAACGTGGTTTGCAGTTTGATTTCAGCATTACTTTTTTCCAGCTCAAGGGTTTGTTTTTCAATCTTCTGTTGTTTCTCGCCTGCCTGATATCTGGCTTCCATTTCTGTAATCTGATTGTTCTTTTCAACATTGATAAGACTTTCCTGAGTCAGAGAATATATTTTGAAAAATTCAAGGGCTTTCGAAGGATTTTGAAGTTTCTCGTATGAAGTGGATAATCGTTGGCATGCAAGTTTTTTAACTTCTAAATCGCCAATTTCATTTGCAATAGTCAGACTCCTTGTGGCATAATCAATGGCTTCATTATATTTCCCCAGTTGAATTTCGATTTTTGCAATATTGCTTAATATCCAGCCAATACCATTTTTGTCGCCTGTTTCTTCAGACAGTTTTAACGCTTTTTGACTAAATTCCATGGCTTTGGTATAATCTTCTACGATTAAATAGGCATTTCCAAGATTTGAATAGTCGGATGATAATCCATTTTTATCTCCCAGCTCATCATCAATTTTCAGTGATTTAGTATAATATTCAATTTCTTTTGTATGATTCTTTTGCGCGCCATAAATTGCCCCAATATTTGAATAGCAAATGGCCATGGCATACTTAATGTTGAGTTCTTCATTTATTTTCAAAGCTTTTTGATAGTATTCCAAAGCCTGAGAGTTATTCCCTAGCGACAAGTGGATATTGCCAATGTTATTTAGACAAAATGCAACGTTGTCTTTATCGCCATTTGTTTCACCAATTTTCAACGATTTTTGAAAATAGTCCAGTGCCAACTGATAATCCCCCTGATTGCCGTATAGTACACCCAGATTGAGATAGCAATTCCCTTCATTTTGTATTTTTCCAATTTTCCTGTAAACATTCAGTGCTTTTTGATAATATTCGGCAGCTTCCGGATAATTTCCTAATCTTCGATTGTAAAGTCCGATATTGTTGTAGCAATCAGCGATTACTTTTTTATTACCCGAATTATCTGCCAGCAATAGTGCCTTTTTTGATATTTGCAGGCCTTTCTGGGGATTATTATCTGCATATAAATGACTAAGTTTTAGAAGTGTTTCTATCTTAATGGTGTCCTGTTTTGAGGTCGTAAAAATATTTAATAACGAGTCAATTGCTGCTTGATTCTGACCAAAACTAGATATAGAGGACAGGGATAAAATTATAAGAACTGAAATTATTTTTTTACGATAAATTCCTCTAAAAAAATTTTTATTTGAAAACATTAAACGCATCGCTTTCTTATTAAATGATTTTGCAATTTACGAAAAAGGTAAATAGTTTAAGCTTAATAAATACTGATTTTAAATGACGAAATATTATATAGAAAAGTAATTCAACTTTTATCAGAAATAATACAATAATAATAATGGCTTAATATGGAGCTTAAAGTATAACCGTAATTTTATCTCAAATAAAACCACCAATGGATAAGAATATTTCTGAACTGGAATCTATGCACGAACTACAAGAAGATTATTTTGAAAACCTGATAGACTTGGGCCTATTACTTGAAAGCAATGGTCTACACCACAAGGCTTTTGAGGTCTATAAAAAAGGGATTGCACAAGCGGAAAAAGCAAAAGAGGCTATTTCGCACACTATGTGTGGGTTGATGGATAATTAAAGGGTTTTTAGTTCTTCGATTTAGTCCATACACTTTTTTGTTCGGGACTGAAAAATGTCCAGGCTACGATGCGACTAATTTTATTTCCCTGACCCATTTTTATTGTTTTGACTTCGGTAACTTCTGCTTTTTTAAGTTGATCGTATACTTCTTTTAAATGGTATTCTTTTGAAATAAGAGTTGTAAACCAGAAACAAAATGGGGCATAAGTTTTACTTTGTCGTATCATGTCGCGTACAAACTTTTCTTCGCCACCTTCGCACCAAAGTTCACGGTTCTGACCTCCGAAGTTGAGCAAAGGTTTGTCATTGGTTCCCTTTTTTAAATGATTTATTTTTCGAAGGTTCCCCGCCTGGGCTTCGGCAAGTGAGGTGTGATAAGGGGGATTGCAAATAGATACATCATAAACTTCCCCTTTTTTAATAATACTGTTGAATGTATCCTGAAAGCTTTTTTGAAATTGGAGTTTTACATTCTTCTTGAGTTGTGGATTGCTTTCGATTATCTTATTGGCAGACTCTATGGATACGGGGTCGGTTTCGGAACCTACAAACGACCAGCCATATTCGTGATGGCCAATAATTGGGTAAATGCAACTGGCACCAACTCCAATATCCAGACATTTAATGTTATCGCCGGTGGGGATGTTTCCATTATTGCAGGTAGCCAGTAAATCGGCAATATGGTGAATATAGTCGGCTCTGCCTGGAACAGGAGGACATAAATACTGTGGTGGTATGCTCCAATTGTCGATGTGATAGAAATGCTTCAGTAATGCCTTGTTGAGCATGATTACCGCCTGGGGATTAAAAAAATCGATGGATAAGTCCTGATAGTCATTTTTAGTGACAAAAGGAGTTAAGTCAGGGCAAGTTTCAATCAGGGCTTTGAAATCGTAACGTTCACGATGCCTGTTGCGTGGATGCAATTTGTTCTTTAACTGGGGATGTTCTTTTTTTTCAGGCAGCATGGTGATTTTTTTTCTGATTCGAAGTATTCTAACCATGGCAAAATACTTTCGCCATGGGTGACAAAAATACAAAGGATATTTGGAATCGGAGGAATTAATTACAATTGCTTGTTTTACTCACCAAATTTGGTGATTCGCACTTTACGTTTTTTCTCTACAATGTAGAAGGGAATGAAAATATTATCGAACGAATCGTCGACTTCAATTTCTATATTGTTTTGTAATAGTTGGAACTTTTCACCCAAAATGTCCTCGTCCAGCGTAATTATATATTTGCCTTTGGGGACGTAGAATGAGAAGTTGGCATCTTTGTCGGTTAATGTAGTATATATTTTATGGTTAGATGCTGCAATTTTAATTCTCGACAAATCCAGAGGGATGTCTGAGTATGCCGACCACTTTTCTCTATCTGCAAAGACTTTTCCATTTACTTTGATCCCTCTTACAAAAGGTACATGTATTACGCCACTTCGTTGTAAAATAATAGAATCGGGAATATTGGGGAACCATCCGTCTAGTTTTTCTAGGCTGAACGCTGTCCATGGGTATGATCCCACGGGAATGTTTTTAATGTTGCTTTGTCCCTTTTCATTTGTAATAACTTCCCACGTGTTGATTCTTACAACGACATTCTCAAGTTCTTTCTCGTCTTTATCCAGGGTGCCATTCCCATTTATATCATAAAAAGCCTGACATTCAATGGAACAATATTTTTTCGCAGTTCCCGGTATAGGAATACCAAATTCTTTCTTAACGCCCATGCCCAGGCTGAAGCTTCCAGTCCATGTCTCAGGTATATCTTCTTCATCACCGGGTAAATAGTAAATACTTTCTGTGTTATTGTCTTTAAATAGTGACCATTCGGCAAAGAGTCTGAAACGCCATCCCTTACGTGAAAAATAGTAAATCTCAGGCATTAAATTTAAACTGTTCCCATTCGAAGTAGAGTAGGAGTATGTGACCATCGATTGAGTCATCCAACCCGTAAAAGGAAGGGTGTACTGATTCCTTAGTGACAAATTAATTGTTTGAGGATTGGTTTGTGTATTTTTAAAATAGTACTCCTCACTTTTAGAGAAATTGCCGAGATTGTAACGTGCCATCAGAGTCCAAACCCGATATTGAAGCAATCCCCCGGTTTGTAAAAAGAAATGGTTTCGCGCTTCATCATGAACCGCTTGCGAATACCCAGCTTTCAGATTGAAGAAATAACGGGAATGCTGATCAAAATCGTAACTGCTGAGATTAAATCCGAGCCCGCGCGAATGGACATCAAACATGGATATACGAGAAATATCGTAAAAGGCGTTGGGTGCAATGTTTCCGATGGCAGTATGATTTTTGGTTAAACTGAGCAGATTATTGAATCGCAGATCGTAAACACTGTCGGTGTAATTAAATTTAAAACGATATATGTTGTTTCGTAATGAAATAAACCAGTTTTTTGATTTATAATTATTTGTAAGATTGGCCAACATTCTTTCACCACGGTACATGCCGAAGTCAGGCGAAAAATACATGCCGTTAACCATGGTATTCATTTTCCTGTGAAAGTAAGTTCCTGAATAGTTGGCTCCGGCATAAAATCCCATGGGTTTAAGGGTGAGACTTGTATCGGTCGTCGAATTTTTGCTCAATCCACCCCGGATACCGAAAGAATGATGTTTTAAAATGGATGTTCTGAATTGAAGGTTCGCAATGTCAGCTGTTCTGTGCATGTCTATGCTTTGACTTTTTCCAAATGTGGTGTTGGCCAGAAACTTTTTATCCTGATAGGTGTATGACGCTCCTGCAGTATAGAAATTTGGTGCTGCAAAAAGGCTATTCCCCTGGGTGTAAAATAATCCAACTCTTTGTTTTTCGTTGATATAATACTCGCCTCGAAGGCCTTTGCCTCCCTGTATGCTTCCCAATAATGAACCTGAAACGGATCCAAATTGCATATTAAATTTGGTGTGATAATATCCCAGATATAGTCCTGCATTTTCTAAAGCATGTGTCGAAAAATCGTGTGTTGTAAAGCTCAGCTGAGAAGAATAAAACAAAGATGAATTTTCGCTGATAAAACCGTTCCCGTATAGATGGAGATTCATCATAGGTTGTGAGCCTAAAACATTGTATACATTCATTTCTGTCACCAGAGGTAGTACTGTGCTTCCAAAACGATTTGCTTCCAAATTGTTACTCAGACGGATAAAATCAATTTTTTTGGAGGATTGGAACATCCCTGTCTCTGAAGGGTTGGGAGATATACTTCGAAAGTAAACGGTATATTTCCGGCTTTCGAAAACATCATAAGGGTTATAGTTTTCAACATCTATAGTTTTTTCGTTTCTCCGGGCAATGGTTTCGGTGAATTTCCATGCAAACGAGGTGTCCTGCATGCCGGGGAGTATCATGGTTACCGGTTTTCGGATAATATTTCTATCCAGAGTATCAGTAATTAAATAGTTTCTGGATACGCCCTGAGCCAGAATTTGTATGGCTTGAGGTTCGGGACTCTGGTTGAATAGGCTTACATTAAAATTCACTTCTGTTTCGTCACGTAATAGATAATAGCTTGATTTATCGACAGAGAGATCCCATTTGAGTTGTTTTTTTGTTCTGGCCGTAAACATGCTATAGCCAATAAAATTGTCTTTTGTGTCGTAGAGAAAAGCGGAAAATAAATAACGGGAACTGCCTGTAAATCCTGATTTTGGAACTATCCTTACAGGAATAAAAAGAGAGTCAAAGGCAGCAACTTCAAAAACTTTATTTCTTTTCTGAAAGGGCTGCCATTCGTCCGGGGCTGTCACTTCTGCTACGAAACTAATAGGTTCACTTTTTTCATTCTTAATACATAAAACGTTGGAAACAATTTCTCCTTTTTCAAAGAAGAGATCAGAATATACGAAGTATATCACAAGACCATTCTGTGCTTTCGGTATCGTGGTTGTTTTAACAGAAACATTTCCTTTAAAAAACTCAGACATGTCAACTGTCATGGGGGCCGTCTCTTTGGTCTCGGGACTGACTTCTGGAATTGTTTCGGACGATGTCTCGGGAATAACAATCGTTTCTTCTATCGTCGAATCAGGCGTTGTGACTTCCTCTTCCTGCGCAAATAATGGGCATGTGGAAAGGACTGAAAATATCAGTGCAAAGAAAAGGGGCCATATGTTGATTTTAAACACTTTCATTCGTTAGACTTCTACCAGGCAGAAATGAATTTTTATCTGGTATGCGCCGGGTTTTAAAATATACCCGGGTTTAATTCGGTAATCAATGGTAAAACTATATTCGTTATAATCTGTCAGGTAGCTTCCTGGACCGTTTACCTGACTTCCATCGCAAGGGGCCGGGACGATGCGGGGACCCATAGGGATAATTTCTAAAAGATCGTACTGCGTGTTGCCGGCAAAAATCTGAAAAACACCACTGTTAAGGGGTGTGCCGCACCCATTGTAAATTTTGACTTCAATAAGGTCGAGTTCGGGGTTTTGACCGCTGGTTCCGTAGTTCACTAAAGTTTCCCATTCGTTGGCAGGGAGGACGCTATTATTGTCAATATACATCATAAGACGCCAACGGCAACTATTGGGAACAACTTCATCAATTCTGAGACGGAGCATGGTACTGCCGCTGTGCGTAATGCCGGTAATAAAGTCACGCATGTCGTCAAAGACAAAATCAACGTTTCCCGAAGTAGTCATTAAAAATTCACTGGTACCCATGATGGCGTCAGCACAATTCGAAGTGACCGGATTCAGGCACACTTGAGCATCTGTCTGATACAGGAAAAAAAATAAGAAAAATGTGGTAAGAATATTTCTCATAGGTTGGGAATAAAAACTGCCTGCTTTGTGCAGGCAGTTTTTAAAAATGGAAAACTATTGGTCTTCTAAAAGGATGTATTTTACGTTCATAGTATATACACCAGGGTTAGCATAAGCGCCAGCCGCATTTACAGTTTCCAGATCTTCTGCATTTCCTAAGTTGTCACCAGCGAAAGGGAAAATTGCGGGTAATCCGGGAACGATACGATAGTCAATAGTGAAGTAGTAGTCGGTAAAATCCTGACCAACACCGGGACTAGCAATCAGATAGCTTCCACCAGGAGCACCATCATCACCAGCTACTGTGCCGGAATGACCCTGAATATATTTCTGGTCAACACCAGGAGCTGTATAAGGAGTAGCACTGTAGAAAATGCTATTTTGTCCTACAACAGGAGCTGCTGTTTGTGCATCCTGAAATAATCCGCTGTAATCGGTAGCAGTACCACCGGCAGCATTGGCGTCATAACGGTTAGCTTCATACTGATGAAGTTCAAGGCAACTTAAAGGAAGGGCACTGATAGCATTAGCACCACCACCGCCACTGTAAGTCATTTGTTGATCCCAGATTGTTCCTGCTTGTGAAGTTCCTACTGCATACAAATCCCATGTAACAGATGAGGAAACTTTGAGGATAGTAGCAGCATATTTAATAATACCGCTATAATATTCGCGGATATCATCAAATACAAAATCAACTTGGTCGGGTGTAGTCATATGAAGCTGCAATACAGGTTGCAGATCCATTGTTACTGTTACGTTCTTTTCGTCAATTAACTGGCCGAACGAAAGACCACTGAACATTGCCACGAGGGCGAAGCTTAAAAAACACTTTTTCATAGGCATTAGATTTAGTTAAACATTAAGGTTATTTATTTGATTTCAAATTCAAGTTCTGCAGCAACCAGTTCTTCCTTATTGCCATAATCTACAACGCCAATGGCAGAGTATTTCCCGGGCAAAATATCTGAACCGAGTTCATAGGAGAATTCACGCGTATATTGAGGTAGAATGGTGAATTTTTTAACCTGCAATTTCTTCTGTTCTCCTGTTTTTAAATTTGTGAGTTCTAAATATGAGGTGCAGTAACTGATGCCATCCCCACTGTTTTTAACCGTCATTTTTACAGATTTTGCAGTTTCTTTTTCAATAAATGCCATGTTGGTTACATCCAACTTGTTGATTTTGACATTGGGTGGATTCTGATACATATATACACCAAAACCAAAGGTTGGAATAATCCCCATCGAAATTCTTTTAGGGACATCTGTTTGGTCTAAAGGTGCTTTTTCTGCAAGCTGTTCGATAGTTAAAATTGTCCAACTGGCAACATAAGCATCCTCTTCGTCGGGAATGGTAATAATGGCTTTCAATTTTATTTCTTCTCCGGGATCTAATTCGAAAAAAGAGGGACTAACCGCAATCCATTTAGATAATCCATATTTTCTTTCTTCTGGTTTTAACATGGTGGGTTTTCCATTGGTACCCATTTCGAAATCATTAAAACCGACCTGAAACTGGTATTTCTTTTTTGTATCGTTCTTTACTCTGATTTCTTTTGATTCAGAATTTCCCGGTTTAATGGATAAATGCATGGATGAAGGCGAAATGGAAACCCCCATATCGGTATACATTGTATCACTTGGGTTTTGAGCAATTATACCAATCGTTGAAAAAAAATAAATTGCTATTAACTGAATTCCTCTAACGAATACTTTACCTCTAGCCTTCATAATTACCTTTTTTATGAACAGTCCCCAACTGTTAAACAAAAGTTTCTACGGTAAAATACTTTATTAGGTTACAGTCACTTGGATTTGATTCATCCTTTGCTCTAAAACGCTGAATCGTTAATATTATTTAAAATATTGAACTGTAGCATTGTTAATGCCTTGTTAAAGGGGATTCTTTATATTTTTGTAAAAATTGGATGAATGAGAAATATTTTACTTTTATCAATACTCATATCTTTTCATTCGTGTCAGAATGAGGATTATAATTTTGAAATTTCAGGAGTAATTAATGGAGGTAAAGGCAAGGCTATTTTTTTATCTTCAACTTCAGAGAATGATTCTGTTGTTATTGATTCGGATGACGGATTTCTTTTTAAAGGGAAAGTGAAAAACGGTAATTTTTATAATCTCTACTTCGATAAAACACGTCCCATTTTGTTATATGTTGATTCGGGGAATGTTATTAAAATCCAGGCAGAAATTGAAAGTTTTGATAAAATCTATAATGTAGAAGGTTCCGATGTTTCTTCTGATATTAAAACATTGCAGGGGAAATTAGAAGCTACCTACAATAAAATTAAATCGATTTACGATGAAAATATGAAAAATGCGGATTCTACAAAAATAGACTCCATTAAAAACATTATTACGTTGGAAACAAATAAAACAGTTAATGAGCACCGTGATTTTATTCTCGATTTTATTCGTAAAAATCCTTCGTCGTTTGCTGTACTTCCTGCCATTTATCAGTCTTTTGATGCACGAACCCCCATATTTTCTTATTTGAATGATTATGTTTATTTCCGGATGGTTGATTCAGCTTTAATGGCTACGAATCCAAAATCTGTTCATACTCAAGATTTTCATAGTCAGGTAATACAATATAAAAGACAATACGATTCATTTATCTCTCAGCAAACAAAACCAGTCGAAATGCAGACAGCGCCTGACTTTAAAGTTATGAGTCCCGAAGGTAAAATGATTTCGTTATCTTCTTTCAGAGGAAAATATGTCTTGCTCGATTTTTGGGCATCATGGTGTGGCCCTTGTCGTAAAGAAAACCCCAATCTTGTTAACGCATACCGAATATTTAAAAAGAAAAACTTTACAATTTTTCAGGTTTCTTTGGATAATAATAAACCAGACTGGATTGCAGCTATTGATAAGGATAAGCTGGGAGAATGGTCACACGGTAGCGATTTGAAATATTGGGAATCGGAACCCGGAAAATTGTATAATGTAGGAAGTATACCATCCAATTTCCTAATCAATCCCGACGGAGTTATTATTGCGCAGGATTTGCGTGGCGAAGATTTACAAAATAAACTAAAGGAAGTGTTGAAATAGGTTTTTGTATTCACTTTTTTAAGGCTTTATTTACAATTTTATCTTACTTTTGGTAATCAAATAAATACCGATTATGAAAAGAATTATTTTATTGTTTGCCCTTTTTGTCTTTGTCATACATTGTTTCGCTCAAAAAGAAACTTTAACCGAGATCACACCTTCAATATCTTCTCTTGTCGTTTATACCGAAGGTGTTGAATTTAGTCATCAGAACTCTGTGAAATTAACCGAAGGAAGAAATCTTTTGGTTTTTAAGGGTCTTTCTTCCAAGCTGGATATTCGCAGTATTAGAGTTAATGTAGAGTCCGATGTGTCTGTGCTCGCTATTAGCAGTAAGACGGATTTTATGTCGAAGAATCCTGATAAGCCACGGATCAAAGTTCTGAAGGATTCTCTTAACCTGAGAAACGCAAAAATGCAGTTGTTGAAAGATGAATTAAACGCCATCGCTGTTCAAAGGGAATTGCTGATGAAGAATCAGGAACTTGCGGGTCAAAGTAATGGATTAAATACTTTGGAGCTTCAAAAAGCAGCCGATTTTTTCCAAAGTAGAATATTTGATTTGAATAAACGAGTTAGTCAACTGAATTTAATGATTCATGAGTTGGATCCTGAAATTCAGGCATTGACAGGCGAGCTGAACGAAACCGAAGCCAAATGTAATTTTCAGCGAACAGAAATCTCGGTGTTGGTGAACGTAGAAATGGCTTGTCAGAAACAATTTGATTTGCGGTATTATATTGCCGATGCAGGATGGGCTCCTTATTACGAAATAAAAGCAACAGAAATAAATCAGCCCATCACCTTAATTTATCGTGCTAAGGTTTTTAATAATACGGACATAGACTGGACCGATGTAAATATGACGCTATCTACAGCCGATCCAAATAAAAGTGCCAATCAACCCCGTCTTGATCCTTGGAGGCTTAGTTATTATAATGAGTATACGGTTTCCAGTTATGAGAATAAAGTTCAGGCACAGTCAAATCTGAACGATAATTATTTCATGAAACAGGAAGAACAGAATAAAAGCATGAAGCAAAAAGGCAAAGTGAATTATACAACTATTTCTGTATCAGAATTAAGTATTGATTTAAATGTGAAGACCCGTTACACGGTGCCCAGTAATTCAAAACCCTATATTGTTGATGTTACTGAATATCAACTCCCGGCTACCTATAAGCACATTTGTGTCCCTAAAGTTGATCGGGAAGTTTATCTCCTGGCACAAATTACAGAATGGGAGGATCTTAATCTGGTCGAAGGTCAGGCAACCGTGTATTTCGACGATACTTATGTGGGAAAATCTTATATCTCCACACGAGATGTAAGTGATACGCTGAGTCTGTCTCTGGGTCGTGATAAAAAGGTTTCCGTAATACGGACCAAGGTCAAGGACTTCACTTCTAAACAACTCATTGGAGCCAAAAAGAAAGAAACCAGCCGATATCAATTTGACATAAAAAATAACCGTAAAACCGCCATAGATATTGATGTTATTGATCAGGTACCTGTTTCAGATAATTCCGAAATTGAAGTGACCGTAGATGAAATTTCAGCAGCAAATTACAATAATTTAACAGGGATTTTAATCTGGAATTACAAAATGCAGCCGGATGCAAAAAACCAGCATTTTCTGCAGTATACCATCAAATACCCTAAGAATAAATATGTTAATTCATCTTCTAAAAAATTCAAAACTATATCTTGCCCCAGTTTTTAAATACGTTTAATTAGTATTTAGATAAATATTGATTGCATATGTTTGAAAGATAGGCGAATGCTGTTTGTCGTGCCTGTTAGTTTGTATAACCTATTTACATTTTCGTATGTGACCGATTTTATATACTTTAGCGGGTTAATAGATTTGTCATGAAGATTAAAATAGTAAATCGCTCCAAGCATCCTAATCCACAATATAGCACGCCGTTTTCGGCCGGTATGGATTTGCGTGCCAATTTAGAAAAACCTGTAGTATTAAAGTCGCTTGAAAGAGCACTTATCCTTACCGGGCTTTTTATCGAATTACCCGAAGGATATGAAGCACAGATTCGTCCACGCAGTGGTTTTGCTCTTAAAAAGGGGATTTCAGTGCTGAATACACCAGGAACCATTGATGCTGATTATCGTGGAGAAGTGGGGGTGATTCTCGTAAATCTCTCTGCCGAAGACTTTATCGTCGAAGATGGAGAAAGGATTTGTCAGATGATAATAGCCAGACACGAGCAAGCCGAATGGGAAAATGTAGAAATGCTCAACGAGAGTGTTAGAGGCGAAGGTGGTTTTGGAAGTACAGGTAAAAAATAATTCAGCATTATGAAACTAATTATCCCTATGGCAGGTGTGGGAAAACGCCTCAGGCCGCATACCCTTACAACGCCAAAACCTTTGTTGCCTATTGCCGGAAAACCCATCGTACAACGTCTTGTTGAAGATATAACCAAAGTGATTGGCAAACCTTTTGATGAAATTGCTTTTATTATAGGGCATTTTGGAAAGGAAGTGGAAGAACAGTTATGTAGTATTGCCAAAGACATGGGGTCTGTTCCCAGAATCTATTATCAGTCGGAAGCGCTGGGTACTGCTCATGCCGTTTTGTGTGCTGCACCATCTCTTGACGGTCCTGTAGTTGTGGCATTTGCTGATACTTTATTCATGGCCAAAGACATGCCCTTTAATGCATCCGACGACGCTGTTATTTGGGTTCAACAGGTGGATAATCCAGAGGCATTTGGTGTGGTTAAACTCGATAAAAGTGGTTTTATTTCTGACTTTATCGAAAAACCAAAAACATTTGTTTCTGATCTGGCCATTATTGGAATTTACTATGTGCGTGATGGGAAGAACTTTAAGGATGAATTACAATATCTCGTTAACAAGAGTAAAAAGGTCAATGGAGAATATCAGTTGACGGATGTTTTAGAGAATATGAAAGGCAAAGGAATTCGTTTTAAAACGGGCAAAGTTGACGAATGGTTGGACTGTGGAAATAAAGATGCTACAATTTACACTAATCGACGTATTCTGGAATCACTTAATCCGAAAAGTCTGGTCGATAAATCATCCAAACTGGTCAATTCTATTGTTATTCCCCCTTGTTATGTGGGAGAAAATGTGATGATAGAAAATTCGGTTGTGGGACCTTATGTGTCGGTTGGAAATGACACTCAGATAAAAAATTCTATTATTCGCAATAGTATACTTCAAACCCATGCCCTGGTTAGTGTTGCCCATATCGAAAATTCGATGATAGGTAATCATGCCGAAATAATTGGCACGGCTTCTGAAGTAAATGTGGGTGATTTTAATGTTTTGGTAAAATAGATTTTGAGAACAATACTTTTCATATTATTAGTTTTCCTATTGTCTGGCCTGTGTCATACGGCTGACTCACAGCAAAAAAGCAGCCATAAGGAAGCAAAAAAAGACATGAGCGATAAGGAATTTCTTTATCATTTACATGAATCCTCGCGATGTAAAATGGCAGGCGGATATAACGAAGCTATACTCCATCTTTCACGAGCGTTGGAGATAAACCCCAAGTCTGCTGCTGCTAATTATGAATTGGCGGGATTGTATTTGCAGTTGGAGGATGTTGATAAAGCCATGTCTCTTTCGAAAAAAGCTTGTAAGCTGAATCCTTTGGAACCCTGGTATAAAATTCTTTTGGGCGAGATTTATAAAGCCGACGGACGGTTACAGAATGCTGCCGATGTATATGGCGAACTTAGCAGGTTGGCGCCGGAAAATCCTGAGTATAACCTTGAAAGAGCCAGTTTGTTTGTTCATATGAATAAATATGATGCGGCATTAAAAGAGTATGAAGTGATAGAGAAAAAGTTTGGTTTTTCAGAAAATATTTCCCTTTCAAAAGAAGACATTTATCTCGCTTTGGGGGAAAATGAAAAAGCCATGCTGGAAATTAAAAAGTTGGTCGACTATTTTCCAAACGAGCCAAGATACCTAGGGTTATTGGCCGAAACTTATATGAATCAACGAAACTATAAGGATGCCTGGAAATATTATAGCAAAATGCTCGAGGTTGATAGTACAAATGGATATTTACATTTATCATTGTCTGAGTATTATAGACAATTAAAAGACTATGATAAGTCCTTTTCCGAAATGAAACTTGCATTTGCCTCAGCTGAAATTCCTGTAGATACAAAAGTAAGGATGCTGGTGGCCATGCTGACTTATATCAATGCCAGCGGAGATGTGAAGGAACAGATTTATTCGCTGATACAAATATTACTCGAAACTCATCCCGACGACCCGCAGTCTCATGCCTTCTATGCCGATTTTCTGATCAACGACAGACAATATGAACAAGCCCGGAATGAATTGCGCATTGTGCTGCAATCTGAGAAAAAACAGTATCTCATTTGGGAACAATTACTGATTTTAAATTCCCAACTTAACGATAATAATTCATTACTGGAAGAAAGTAAGCAAGCTATGGAGTTTTTTCCAAATCAGCCTTTGATATATTATTTTGAAGGACTGGCCCTTTTTTCGCTAAAAAGAGAAGAGGAAGCGTTGCAAGTTCTGAATACTGGGATAGAATTAGTTTTTAATAATGCCCCCCTGAAAGTTCAGTTCTATTCTCTGATGGCAGAAGCTTATCAAAGGCAAAAAAATAATCAGCTTTCAGATGAGTCTATGGACAAAGCGCTTGAATTAGACCCCCAAAATCTTCTGATTTTAAATAACTATTCGTATTATCTCTCGGTTAGAAAGGAAAACCTGATCAAAGCAGAGAAGATGAGCAAAATAACCATAGAAGCAGACCCCAAAAATGCCACTTATCTGGATACCTATGCCTGGGTATTATTTCAAATGGGGAAATACGATAAAGCACTGGAATATATCGAACAAGCTCTTAAGAGCGGGGGACTTTCGAATGCTGTGATTGTAGAGCATTATGGAGATATATTGTTTAAAACAGGCGCTGAAGAAAAAGCTTTGGCCACATGGGAAAAAGCTATAAATCTGGGCAAGGGTTCCGATTTACTGGAAAGGAAAATTGCCGAAAAAAAATGGATTGAATAATGAAATGGATTTATAATATACTATCAATTACAATTTTTTCACTTTTGCTGATTTCCTGTAAGACCACCTATCGTATCAACCCCGATAAGGTGAAGCATATGAGCGACAGGAGAATCATACGCAATATGATGGATAAGTACATCTCGTATAATACTATTTCTTACAAGTTTAACGGAGAATTTGCCGACTCTGCCAAATCGACATCCTTTAATGGCACATTAAGAATAAAATACGATAGTCTTATTTGGGTTTCAATACAGGTTGCATTGGGTGTAGAGTATGCCCGAATTCAAATTACTAAGGATTCGATTTACTTTATGAATAAATTTAAGGATGAGTATTTTGTAAAAGGGATAGATTATATTGGAAATTTGTTTCAGGTAGATTTAAATTACGAAATGCTTCAAAGTATTCTTACCAATGAACTTTTTCTTTATGCTGATAAGGATGAGTCGGATGAAATGAAAGAGGAAGACATCTCGGTAAACGATGACGAACCTGATATTGGGAATCTAAAAAAGACATTCAAAGCAGATACCGACTCAAATATGTATGTTCTGAAAACACATAGGAAAAGAAAACTCAAAAAGCAAACCCGAAGAAACAAGCCTGGAATAATTGTTCAGTCATTTAGAATTATTCCCGAAATATTTAAAATCAACGAAGCAGATATTTATGATGTGTCTGAAAAACGTAAACTCAATATTTCATATTCAAATTTCGTTTTAAATGGAACAGACACCATGCCGAATACCTTGAAAATAGCTATATCCGATAAAACTAAAGATGTTTCGTTAATGCTTAATTATAATAAAGTGACGATTAACTCTGACGTTTCGTTCCCATTTAATATTCCAGAAAAGTTCAAACCAATTCAAATGAAAGACTAATGAAGAAGACAACCGTCATAATACTTTGTCTGGCGATTCTGTTCCCAATAATGTCTTTTTCCCAGTCGAAAAAGGAACTTGAGAAAAAACGTCAAAAAACGCAAAAGGAGATACAGATTACCAACGAATTACTTAAACAGACCCAGCGCGATAAAAAGCTGACAATGAATCAGCTTAACATTGTAAATAAGCAAATTAAAGCCCGAGAAGAACTCATTCTAACGATTGGTGATGAAGTCAAACAACTCAACGAACGCATCACTGAAAACCGTCAGTTTATACTTTTATTACACGCTGATCTGGAACAGATTAAAAAAGAGTATGTCAAAATGATACGTTTTGCCTGGTACAATCGTAGTAATTATGATAAACTTATGTTTGTTCTTTCTTCTGATGATTTTAATCAGGCTTACCGACGTATAAAATATATTCAGCAATACAACGAATATCGTAAAAAGCAAGCTGTTGCTATCATGGCTATCAGCGAAGTTCTAAAAAATAAGATGGAGAGTTTGGAAGAGAAAAAGAAATTTAAAGAGCAATTGTTGGGAGAAGAAAAACAAGAAACAAATGCTTTGTCAGAAACCAAGAAGGAACAAAGCAAGATGGTGGATAATCTTCAGAAAAAGGAAAAGGACCTCCAGAAACAACTAGAGAAGCAGAAAAGAGCTGACAGTGATTTGAAGAAAGCAATATCCGACCTGATAGCTGAAGAAATTAGAAAAGCGAATGAGAAAAAGAAAGCCGAGGCAAATAAAGCAATTAAAGACAATAAAACTGTCCCTAAAACAAATGAAACGATTTATGCTTTAACACCCGAAGAACAGCTTCTTTCCAATAGTTTTAATGCAAATGTCGGAAAATTGCCATGGCCAACAGAAAGAGGCATTATTACTGGTTCCTTTGGGGAGCATGATCACCCCGTATTAGCTGGGATTAAAGTCAAAAACGATGGCGTGTATATTTCAACCACACCCGGAAGTCGTGCCCGTAGTATTTTCGATGGCGAAGTAAGACAGATTATTTCTATACCTGGCAAACACAAGGTGTTGATCATTAAACATGGAAATTTCCTCAGTGTTTATTCTAATCTTTCCGACGTTTCTGTTAAAATAGGTCAAAAGGTAAAGGCAAAGCAGGATATTGGTGTTATCTTTACTGATAACGAAGACGACAACAAAACCATTATTGAACTTCAGATGTGGGATGGAACCACTAAACTGAATCCAGAATTATGGTTGTCGAAAAACAAATAATATGTCATGACATCCGACTATCAGATATTGAAACAACGGCTGCAGGAATTCATTCGGAAGTATTACCGAAATGAACTTCTGAAAGGTTTATTGTTTCTGCTTAGCATTCTGGTAGCTTCTTTTTTGGTGGTATCCGTTTTTGAATATTATGCCCGTTTCCCGGTTGCTGTCAGAACCGTTTTATTCTATCTGGTCATAGCGCTCTGGACGTACATTACGGCTCAGTATATTTTTATTCCTTTGCTTCGTTTATACAATTATCTGGGAACAATTAATCAAAAACAGGCAGCTTCAATCATTTCAAAGCATTTTTCTGATATCAAAGATCAGATGGTGAATGTTATCGAACTGGCCGAAATGAAACATTTTAAATCCGTTTCACCGGAGTTGGTTCTGGCAAGTATTAATCACAAAATTTCCAATATCAGTCCCTTTCGTTTCGAATCGGCCATCGACAGCAAAACAACAAAAAGAGTGCTCTATCGTTTAGGTGCGATAGGACTTGTTTTTATTTCGGTGTATCTCATTTCACCCGAATCCATTCAGCAGGGTTCTCAACGTATCATTAATTATTCGTCTCCTTTTTTGCCCGAAGCGCCGTTTACCTTTATTCTGGAGAATGATAGTCTGAATGTTGAAAAAGGCAAAGATTACGAAGTAAAACTGACGGTAGAAGGGAAATATCTCCCGTCGGAAGTCTTTTTTTCGTATGGGGATGCCCGCTTTGCCATGGAAAAAATGTCGGCGGGGGAGTTTCGTTATATTATTCGCAATGTAAATAACAGTCTTGATTTTCGGTTTAAAGCAGATGAGTTTAGTTCTAAAGATTATGAATTGAAAGTGCTACCGGCACCTGCTATCATCAATTTTACGATAGAAGCAGATGTTCCTGAATATACAGGGGAAAAAGACTTTACCCTTCAACAAAACGGCGACGTTACGGTACCGGCAGGCACCAAACTCACCTGGACTTTTAATACCGATCAGGTCGAGGAAATGTCAATTGTTCTTAACGATAGTCTGAACCTTCAACCCGAAAAATCCGGTGTATCTTTTATTCTTAAAAGGCGAATGTTGAGTTCAACAAGATATAGTATCAATACCAAAAATAAATTTTTCCAGAAGAAGAATCTAGTGAGTTATTTTGTCAATGTAATTCCCGATTTATATCCTTCTATTAAAGTCGAATCGCTGGCAGACAGTGTTAGACCCGGTGTTTTTTATTTTAGGGGAAGATTGTCGGATGATTATGGTTTTACTAAACTTCTGTTTACTTTTTCCTATGGAAAAGACAGTACAGAGTCTGTTGTTGTACCCGTCTCAAAAGGAACTACAGGGCAGGATTTTTATTTCATGTACGATTTCAGTCCTTTTCTAACTGCCGGAAAAACGCTCGAGTACTTTTTTGAGGTTTGGGATAATGATGCGGTACATGGTCCCAAGTCGGCTAAAAGCAATAATGAAGTATTTACGGTTCCTACTTCTAAAGAAATCGCTGAATTCATGAAAGATGCCGAAAAATCGGTGAAAGAAAATTTAGACAATACCTCAAAGAAGTCGGAGAAGCTGAAAGATGATTTGAAGAAGTTTCGTGAAGAGATGTTGAATCGCGAAATGACGGATTTTGAAAAGACACAGAAGCTCAAGTCAATCATGGAGCAATATAAACAACTCGAAAAGTCCGTCAATACTGTAAGTAATGAATTCCAGAAACGAAACGAATATCTCAATACATTCTCGGAACAGCAACAGGAGATACTTGATAAACAGCAGCAGGTGGAAGATTTGATGGAAAACCTGATTGATGATGAGATGAAAGAAATGATGGAAGAGTTGAGTAAACTTATGGAGGATTTCGATAAGAATAAACTGAATGAGCTGGCCGAAAAAATCGACTACAATCTGGAAGACATGAACAAACAGCTCGACAGGAATCTGGAGCTTCTTAAAAAGTTGCAACTTGAAGAAAAGGTTTCCCGTTTGGCCGAGGATCTCAATAACCTGGCTGAAAAGCAGCAGGAACTTTCGGAAGAAACAGCCGACAAGAAAGATGTCTCGCAGGAAAATAAAGACAAGCAGGATAAGATTGGAGAAGAGTTTAAGAAGATAACAGAAGAGTATAAAAAGGCACAAGAAGAGAATAAAAATCTAGAAAGACCAGAAAATATGCCCGATATGCAGGAGCAATCCGATCAGGTTGAACAGGAAATGCAGCAGGCTGGAGATAATATGCAGAAAAATAATTCCAGTAAAGCTTCTAAGAATCAGAAAAATGCGGCCAATAAAATGAAGAAAATGAGTGCCGACATGAAGCAAATGATGCAGCAAAGCTCCTGTAGTGCTCAAAAAGAAGACATGGATAATCTTAGAAATATACTCGACAATTTGGTCAAGTTTTCATTGTCGCAAGAAGATTTAATGAATCAGTATAAAGTGATTCAAAGTCGTGATCCCAAATATGTAGAGAAGATAGCCGAACAAAAACGTATTAACGAGAATTTCGAGGTAATTAAAGATTCGTTATTTCAATTATCCAAACGTACCCCTATGATCTCCTCTGTCATCAATAAGGAGGTTTTATCTATAGTCAGGCAGTCTGATGAGGTGATTGAAAATCTCGACGAAAGACAAACTTCTCAGGCACGGACAAAGCAGCAGTTTATTATGACTTCAGCCAACAATCTGGCATTATTACTCGACGAAGTACTTGACCAGATGATTAAGAATTCGCAGAAGAATCAAAGTAATTCGCAATGCAATAAGCCGGGCCAAGGGCAAATGAGTTTGCAGCAAATGAAAAGTATGCAGCAAAACATGAAATCGCAAATGCAGAGCATGATAGATCAGCTGAAAGGACAATCCCCAAAAGATGGCAAGGGGAATTCAGAGAAGCTCGGGAAGATGTTGGCCGAACAGGAAAAATTCAGGCAGATGATGAACGAGATGATGCGCAATGGAAAGCTTAGTCCACAAGCAATGCAGCAGTTAAAAGAGATCAATCAGTTACTCGATGAAGTTGAAAAAGATATAATTCAGAAAAATGTCACAAGGCAGACCGTTATGCGCCAGGAACAAATTTTAACCCGGTTATTACAGGCCGAAAAATCTGAATATGAGAGAGAAACGGATAATAAGCGGGAAAGTAAATCGGGGCTCGACAGAGATTATAGTAACCCTGAAGAGATTTTTAAGTATAAAGGATTACATTTGCCCTTAAATGAGACATTGGACGAAAATAAAATCAAATTGGTTCGCTTCTATAATAACAAATACAGAGAATATCTCAATAACCTAAACGAGTAGGTACATGAAAACTGAAATCAGCTTTGCATCAAAAATGGAAAACATCAACATCATCGAAAAGATTGTTGATGAAATGTCGGCTCAATATAATTTTGGAACGGAAATCTATGGCAACATTCTGGTGGCTGCTGTAGAGGCGGTTAATAATGCGATTATTCACGGTAACAAGATCAATGAACAGAAAAATGTTCATGTGAAACTGGAAATCGACAACGATTTGTTAAAGATTTATGTGGGTGACGAAGGAGAAGGTTTCGACTTCGAAAAACTTCCTGATCCTACCCTTCCAGAAAATATTGAAAAGCCACACGGACGCGGTATTTTCCTCATCAAGCATTTAGCTGATGAACTTAAATTTAATGTAACAGGGACAGAGCTAGAGATGACTTTTAAGTTGCATTAATGGCTGTTCAGTTCATTTTTCAGGAAGTAGCTCCCTTAAAAGCTCTTCAAAAAAACAAAGTAAAAAGTCTTATCCGTCAGATTCTGACGGATTTTTCTTTTTTACCCGGCGATATCAATTATGTTTTTACCACCGACGAATTCCTGCTCGGCATCAATCAGCAATATCTGAAACACGACGATTATACCGATATTATTACTTTTCCGAATTACGAAGGAAATAAAGTACATGGCGATGTACTTATCAGTCTCGAACGGATAAAAGAAAATGCGGTTGAATTTAAAACCGGATTACTGCCCGAACTTCTACGAGTTATTATTCATGGTACGCTTCACTTATGCGATATGACTGATAAAACGCCAGCTCAACGCAAAGCAATGACGGAGAAGGAAGATTTTTATCTGGGTGTTTTGAATTCGATGGTTTAAACCAGCTTGCCGTTATAAACGCATAATGACAAGTGTGTAACACGTTACACTAAGGTGGGTTCGTCCCCAGACGAACCATTTGATGCAAGGCAAAGCCAAATCGGATTATTTTTTAAGCGTTTAAA
>PHDH01000014.1 GCA_002840935.1 Bacteroidetes bacterium HGW-Bacteroidetes-21
GCTTAAAAAGGAACTTAACGACGATATACAAATTGTTTCGGTCTGGCCCGACTCCCTCAAAATTGAATTCAGCAAGTCTGCTGTTAAGAAAATACCTGTGAATCTTTTGCTTACTTACACTACTGGATCGCAATATATTTCAATCAGACCACCAACATCATTCCCCGACTCTGTCACGGTTATTGGCCCTATACATATTTTAGATACTATTACTCGGTTAAATACCGAAAGTATTGATCTGGGTGTCATTAATACAAGTTCAGAAGGCATGCTGTCTATGATTGCCGATAAAAATCTTCGTATCATCCCACCAACAGTAAAATATCAGGTTAACCTCGACAGATATACTGAAAAAGAATTCAACCTCAGTCCGATAATAATAAATGTTCCCGATTCGGTTCGAATCATGTTTTGGCCAGAGAAAATAAGCGTAAGATTATCTGTTGCGTTGAGTAAATTTAACGAATTTGACAGCAGAGACATCAATGTTTTTGCAGATTTCAAAAAACTGGGATTAAACAATAAAAACCTGCCATTAGAAATAAATCATTTACCCGAAGGTGTTTTTAACCCCATCATTTTCCCATCTCAAATCGAGTGTAATATTCAAAAGTAAATGAAAACCGTTGGACTTACAGGTGGAATAAGCACAGGTAAATCTACTGTGGCAGCTGTTTTCGAAGAACTCGGCATAGCTGTTTTTTATTCTGATTTTATTGCTCGAGAGCTAATGATCACTCAACCCGGCATTATCTCATCCTTAAAAAAACATTTTGGAGATGCAGTATATAACCAAGATCAAAGTCTGAATAAAGCATTACTCTCAAAATTGATATTCGAAAATATCAATGCTCGTCAAACAATTAACAGTATCGTTCATCCCTATGTTTGGAAGGCTTTTAAGACATGGTCAGACGAAGCGATAAGCCCTTATGTGATCATGGAATCAGCCCTATTGTTTCAATCTGGTTTCTATAAAATGTTAGATTCCATTATTGTGATTGAGTCGGAACTTGAACTCAGAAAACAAAGACTGGCTAAAAGAGATAGTATTTCGATAACCGAAGCCGAAAAGAGAATTACCAGTCAGGACTTTCAAATTCCATCGGGCTCAAAATATGACACAATCAAAAATTCCAACGAACTCGTGTTGCCTCAAATTATAAAAATACACGAACAAAAAATATCCAACGTATGAAATTAGGCAAATGGATAGGCGGAGGACTGGGCTGGGCATTTCTGGGTCCCATAGGCGCCATACTGGGCTTTGCCGTAGGATCTATCTTCGACATGGACATCCAGGTAAAAAAATACCATGGAGTAACGCAACGAGGCGATTTTATGGCCAGTCTAATTGTACTTATTGCTGCTGTAATGAAAGCCGACGGCAAAATACTGCGGTCTGAACTCGACTATGTTAGAGTCTTCATGATTAAAAATTTTGGTGAAGAAGCTACTTCCGAAGCCCTAATTCTCTTACGTGATATTCTTAAAAAAGACATTCCTGTAAGGGAAGTCTCCGAACAGATTGCAGCCAATATGAATTATGAAATACGACTGCAGCTGCTTCACTTTTTATACGGTTTGGCAGATGCAGACAAACATATTGCTCAAAGCGAAATCGATACAATTAACATCATTGCCGCCAGTATGAGAATTAGTCCTGAAGACATTAAATCTGTCAGGGCCATGTTTATAAAAGAAACTCATTCGGCCTATAAAATTCTTGAAATACCCCCCGATGCGACCAACGAAGAAGTAAAAAAAGCCTATCGTCAAATGGCAAAAAAACACCACCCCGACATGGTTTCAAATCTGGGAGAAGAAATTCAAAAAGCAGCCCAGGAAAAATTCCGAAAAATCAACGAAGCATACGAAACGATAAAAAAGGAGCGCGGGTTTGTTTAAAACATTCTGATTTCATACCTTTGTAAGAACGTAAAAACTACTAATCTTTTAGAAAAATGGATTTAAAGAAAATCATGTCAATCAGCGGATACCCCGGAATATTCCAACTCGTATCACAAGGAAAGAACAGTGTGATTGTTGAATCATTGCTGGATAAAAAAAGAATGCCCGCATTCTCCAGTCATAAAATCAGCACTCTCGAAGACATAGCTGTTTTTACCGAAACCCGCGATGTTCCTTTAAAAGAAGTCCTGAAAAACATATATGATAAAGAATCCGGCAAAGAGTGTATTGACACAAAATCAGACACTGAAAAGCTAAAAGCATACTTTGGCGAAATTCTGCCCGATTATGATAAGAATAGAGTTTACGTATCCGACATCAAAAAAATTCTGTCGTGGTACAATATACTTCAAAAAAACAATCTTCTCGACTTTACCGAAAAACCCGAAGAGACAGAAGAAAATAAAGAAAATGTAACCTCCGAAGAAGAAGGTGCATCAGAAAAGAAAGCCAAAGCTCCTGTCAAAAAGAAAGCTCCGGCAAAACCTAAAGCCACCAATATGGCAGCTAAAGGAAATGTAAAAGCTAAAGGAAAAGGAACCAGTTTCTCTTCTAAAAAAGGCGGAGAATAATTTCAAAATCAATGCCTGTCGCAGGGACAGGGAATTGTTTTTCGGGTAAACTTACGTTTGGGTATTTTTTTGTGGGAAGAACAAGCCAAAAAACTTGCCAGTATCAGCAAAGATATAATTAAACGAAAACTATGTCTTGAAAAAAGCTTCACCCTGTATTGTTTATACAAAGATAACGAATTTGTTTTGCTAACTGATATAAAAAAGAAACCCGCTTCCGCGGGTTCTTTTATACATACAATACTATAAGTTAAACGATTCCTGCAAAACCCATAAATGCGAGGGCTAAAATACCTGCTGTGACAAAAGCAATGGGAACACCTTTCATCCCTTTGGGAATATTTACTAAATCAAGTTGCTCACGGATACCTGCAAAAACCACTAAAGCCAATGTAAACCCTAGTGCATTTGCAAAACCAAAAACGACAGACTCTAGCAAACTGAAATCTTTCTGAATGACAAGAATGGCGACTCCAAGTACAGCACAATTGGTTGTAATTAAAGGAAGATATACGCCCAAAGCCTGATATAAAGGAGGACTTACTTTTTTAAGAATAATTTCAACCATCTGTACCAAAGCAGCAATAACCAAAATATAAGAAATGGTCTGCATATACTGAATGTTGAAAGGAATGAGCAAATAATGCATAACCAGCCAGGTTACAACCGTTGCCAGTGTAATAACGAATACCACAGCAGCACCCATTCCAATGGATGTAGTCACTTTAGTAGATACACCCATAAACGGGCATACGCCTAAGAACTGAGCCAATAATATATTATTGACAAAAACAGCGGAGATTATTATAATGATATATTCCATAACTCAATTATTTAGAAGTTCTTAATTTATTAATCAGAGCAATAAGAAATCCAAGTGCAAGGAAAGCGCCGGGAGCCAGAACAAATACTAGCATACCATCTCCTTTCAGGAGTTTCATTCCAAAAATGGCATTACTTCCCAGTAATTCTCTAACCCCACCAAGTATGGTAAGAGCCATAGAAAATCCGAGTCCCATACCTAATCCATCAATGGCAGAGGCCCCAATACCGTTTTTTGAAGCAAATGATTCAGCACGACCCAAAACGATACAGTTTACAACGATTAAGGGAATAAATAATCCAAGATTATCGTATAAACTAGGTTCCCCGTTGGGGCCTGGAGTATTGAAATAAGCTGCCATGAGAAGGTCAACTATCGTCACAAACGAAGCAATTACAACAATAAATGAAGGGATTCTGACCTTAGAAGGAATGACATTCTTTATCATGGAGATTACCACATTCGACAATACTAATACAACCATAGTCGCCAGCCCCATACTTAATCCGTTTATGGCAGATGTTGTTGTTCCTAATGTGGGACACAAACCCAACAGTAAAACAAATACCGGGTTTTCTTTGAAAAACCCTTTGGTTAAATTCTGCATATTATTCATTATTGCCTCCTTTCATGTACGAGTTATAAGCACGAGCTACAGCATCGCAAAAAGCTCTGGATGTAATAGTGGATGCGGTAATGGCATCTACATCTCCACCGTCTTTCTTAACCTGAAGTTTATAAGAAGAGGGATTCTTTCCATTAAACTGATCTTTAAAGAAAGGTTCCGTCATTTTGGTTCCTAAACCAGGAGTCTCTTTCTGTTCCAGTACAGATATATTGATAATTGTTCCGGTAGAATCGAGACCCACCATAAGACGAATAAGTCCACTAAATCCTTTCATGGTATATGTCTCAATAGCGGTTCCAACCATTTTACCATCTTTTTTCGCCGGATAGCAAATTAATGAATCACCTCCACCCTCTGCAGCAATTTTAAACTGCTCGGCATTGGGATCATTATTAAATTCAGGCACTACTTTTTTAATGGCAAAATTCTTTTTTGTCTGATCTGCCTGCGCCTTTGGTCCCTTAGTTACCTGGTAAACAAAAGCTAGTGCTGTTGAAGCGAGCAGTGAAATGACCACCAGCGTCAGCACCATATTCGTTAAAGTTGATTGTTTATTAGCCATTTTTCTTAACCTCCCCGAAACGTTTAGGTTTAAATCCTTTATCAATTAATGGTACAAATGCATTCATTATAAGAATAGCAAAAGAGACTCCCTCGGGATATGCGCCAAACACACGAATCAACACCGTGATGACACCTATTCCTACCCCAAAAATAATTTGCCCTGTCCGCGTCATGGGTGATGTAACCATGTCGGTTGCCATAAAAATGGCGCCCAGCATAATACCTCCAGCTAAAAGATGAAAAATAGGGTCGGCGTATTGTTCAGGGGCAACGATATGAAGAATACCGGTAAAAATGGCAACACTGCCCAGTACAGATACCGGAATATGCCATGTAATGATTTTCTTCATCAACATATATATACCTCCGATAGCAATGGCAAAGGCAGAAATTTCGCCAAGCGAACCGCCCATATTTCCTAAAAATAAATGCCAAAGGTCAGGCACTTGATTCATAAGATCACTTATAGGTTCGCCTTTTTTTAGACCTTCTTTAATAATAGCCAGAGGAGTGGCTCCGGTCTGAGCATCTAACAATGCCAAACGATTAACAACAGGACTTGGCCATGAAGTCATATCTACCGGGAAAGAAATGAGTAGAAAAACACGACCTACCAGTGCTGGGTTAAAAGGATTATTTCCCAGACCACCGAAAGACATTTTACCAACACCAATAGCAACCAATGCGCCAATTAACACCATCCAGATCGGAAGGTTGGAAGGCAGATTAAATGCCAGCAAAATACCAGTTACAATAGCACTACCGTCAGTAACACTGGGTTGTACTTTAAGCATGTATTTTTGAATCAGCCATTCAAATAAAACACATGCAGCAACTGCCACGAGTGTAATTTGTAAAGCTCCCAATCCGAAATAAAACAGGGAGACTGCCAGAGCAGGCAGCATGGCTATCACCACGCCATACATGATCTTTTTTACCGAGTTGCCACCATGAACGTGCGGCGACATTGAGACTCTTAACATATTATTTCCCATTATGCTTTCCTCGCTCTTATTAGTTTATTAACAGTTTGCTTTCCAAGTCTGATATAATCCAGCAATGGCCGGCCAGAAGGACATGTGTAACTACAGGAACCACATTCGATACAATCTAACACATGCTGATTTTCGAGTGTTTCCCACATTGCTCTTTCGGATAATGCCATCTGCAAATAGGGAGCAAGACCCATCGGACAAACATATACACATTTGCTGCAACGAAGACAGTTTTCGACAGGCTTACGGTCAGATTCCTTTTCTGAAAACATTAGTATGCCACTGGTTCCTTTTGTCACAGGCACATCCGTAGTATTCAGCGCTTTTCCCATCATAGGACCACCGTTCACTACTTTGGCAGTATCTTCGGGCAATCCGCCTACAGCTTCTATCAGCGAAGTAACAGGTGTTCCTACACGAACCATAAAATTAGCTGTATTATTCAGACTTTTTCCGGTTACGGTAACGACTCTTTCGAATAAGGGTTTGTTTTTCTGAACAGCTTCATATACAGCAAAAGCGGTTCCTACATTATGGACAACACAACCAACATCTATGGGTAATCCGCCAGAAGGAACTTCGCGATTAAGTACCGCTTTAATTAACTGTTTCTCTCCTCCCTGAGGATACTGTACCCTGAGTGCATTCACTTCTACGCCCTTATATTCAGCTGCTTTTTTACCAAACAACTCAATGGCATCGGGTTTATTATTCTCAATTCCTATATATGCTTTACTGACATTTAAGGCTTTCATGAGTATTGAGATACCGACCATAATTTCATCCGCTTTTTCGAGCATCAGCTGATGATCACTGGTAAGATACGGCTCACACTCCACTGCATTAATCAGTAAAAACTCGGCTGTTTTTCCTTTGGGAATTGACAGTTTTACATGAGAAGGGAAAGTTGCTCCACCCAACCCAACGATACCGGCATCAGAAATCTTTTTAATGATTTCTTCGGGGCTTAAGCTGCATTCCTTTACCAAAGATGAATCTCTTACAATGGAATCTTCCCATACATCACCTTCAACATCTATGACGATAGCTTTGCGTTTGTATCCGCTGCTATCTGTAAAGAAGTCGATTTTTGTGACGGTTCCCGAAAGCGGCGAATGAATATTAGCCGATACAAAACCTTCTGATTTGGCAATCAGTTGGCCTGTTTTAACGACGTCTTTCACAGCGACGACCGGTGTCGATGGGGCTCCAATCTGTTGCGAAACAGGAATAATTACCTGCTTAGGCAAAGGTAATACTTCAATTTTCCGGTGAGCCGAAAACTTGTTTTCGTGCGGATGTACACCGCCTTTTGGAAAAGTTTTTAACACGTGACCTCCTTTTTTGGCTTATGCGTTGTTTTCTTCATTTTTAACTGCTGTTTCTCCCGAAGTATCTTTCACTTTGCGGGGAGGAAAATTTAATTCGTGTATAGCATTGGTGGCACACTCGGTGACACATTTGCGACACAACTTACATTTGGTATAATCGATATATGCCAAATTATTTTCGATACGAATGGCATCATATTCACATACTTTCAGACATTTGGTGCAAGCGGTACAAGCAACCTGACAGCTTTTCTTGGCAATACCCCCTTTTTCGACATTGATACAGGAAACAAAAATCCTGCGATCTTTCTTGCCTTTGTAACGAAGTTCGATAATTGCTTTCGGACAAGCTTTAATACAAGCTCCGCAGGCAGTACATTTTTCGTTGGATACTACGGGCAATTTAGAAACCGGATCAATATAAATGGCATCAAATTTACATACAGTAACACAATCACCTAAACCCAGACAACCATTGGCACATCCGGTTTCGCCACTGAAAACCATAGATGAAATAGCACACGTAGGTGCACTGTCATATTGACTAGTATTTGGACGTTTGTCAGGACTTCCAGAACAGCGTATAACGGCAATCATAGGCTCTTTTGCCACAGCTTCCTGACCCAACGCTTTAGCAACGCTTGCCATACAATCATTTCCTCCTACAGGACAAAATAAATTGTCGAGATTCTCTGCTTTCACACAGGCTTCGGCAAAGCCACGACAACCCGGTAAACCACAGCCTCCGCAATTGGCACCAGGAAGTACAGCTTCCACATCATCAATTCTTGGATCTTCAATCACTTTGAACTTCTGAGCGACAATAAATAAAACTACGGCCAGAACCAGTCCCAAAGCAACCAGCGTAACAACTGTAATAATAATGGTGTTAATGTCCATCGTATTTGGTTTTTAGTTTAATTTTTGAATTCTAAATGTAAACGTCTTACTCATTTTACCCCGAAACTGGCATAAAATAAAGTAATAGGGTGCAAGTATAAACAACGCAATCAATCCGCTTAATCCTTCTTTTTCTGTTAACTGAAGACTAATAATCAGTGTAAGCAAAAGAACGATAAAAGGCAATAAGTAGCCAAAAAAAACAGCCTTAAGTCCCAGGGATTGTTCCATTTTGACCATCACCTGTTCTCCCTTTTCATAATGCCCCTCGGAATCGTTAATATCAATGATTTTATCCTGGTGATCCCCCATACCGCAAGCAGATTTTGCATGACAAGCCGAACAGGCACTACTTGCCTGAATATTGACTTTTATCAGCGAACCTATTGTTTCACTGACAATTCCAAGATGTTGTATGACGGCATTATCTGCCATGAAAAGTTAAATATATTTAAGCGCAAATATATAAGGTTTACAATATTAAAATATGATTATTTGTATTTTTATGTAATTTATTTTGATTTTAAACAAGATATATATATTGCTAATATTGTGATATATATATAATTTATATGCTGCAAAACATTTATTATTTGCAAGACAATCAGAAATTTAAAAAATTCTCAACATTAAAAGTCGCCCAGTACTGTTATCTTTTCTGATAGCGACATTTTACCGGGACTATTACCCGGGACTCCTTCAGGAATTGAACAGGACAAAGCATCAAAATACTGAAGCCATTCGGGCATAAAATGAGTCTGTCCCTTACGTTTGAATGTCATAGGTTCGAGCGAGAAAAGAAAACCTCCATCCTCAATATAAAGCAAAAATAATAGTTCCGAGCAGTAGTATAAATCGTTGTCGGGTATAAAGTAATCGTCATAAGCTTTACCTAAATATTTCGAATAATTAGTGGTCGCATTTTTAATGGCAGCTTCGTAATTGGGTTTGACACGGGCCAACGTATTCTGCTCCTTGGTCTCGGTCCTGTTTAAAAAACTATCTAACGGAGTAAGGCATACTACGGGCGAAATGGCTTCAAAAACTAACCAATGATTATCCTTAAAAATCAACATACCACAATGTGTGTAACCCCGATTTTCGTACGAAGGGGTTACTTCGGCAATTGCAGCACACAATGGTCCGCAATGATAATCCTGAAATATTATATCCCCCTCTTTCAACTCAAAAGACTCTTTTTGTGCAAAAGTAAACTGGATTGAAGCCAGAAGAAGAATAAAACTTATTCGAATCATTTTCCTTCGATCCAGTTGGTAATTTTTTCGCTCATCGGACTTTCTTTTGGCGATAGGAAATCCACAAAATTGCCGTTTTCGTCTATCATGAATTTCTGAAAATTCCACTTGACAGGGGCGTCAGCCACTCCATTTAAGTTCTTTTCCGTTAACCACTTGTATACAGGAGCCATATCTTTTCCTTTGACAGAAATTTTCGACATCATAGGAAAAGTCACTCCATAATTGAGACTGCAAAACTGAACAATCTCTTCGTTAGTACCTGGCTCCTGTCCTAAAAAATTATTCGCAGGAAAGCCAATTATTACAAAGCTACTGTCCTTGTATTTCATATAAAGTTCTTGCAATTCGCTGTATTGTGGGGTAAATCCACATTTCGAGGCCACATTTACAACAAGTATCTTTTTGCCTTTAAAATCAGACATTTTTACAGTTTTTCCTTGAATATCCTTCACTTCGAATTGATGAAAATTCTTTTGCGCTGTGGTCACCAAAGCAAAAAGCATTAAATGGGATAATATAATGTATGTTTTCATATTTTTTTATTTTAAAGTTAGGGCTTTATCAGTTTCAACAATTATTAATATATGTCAAATCAGTAAAGGGAAATAAAAAATGGGTAAGCTACTTATATCGCACCGCTACAACCGCCTACCCTTGCTTCCTTCCGGACCTGGGGGGATTCAGCAGGAGCTGGTCGTATAAGACTTACCCGCTGCAAAGGTAGTAAAAATTCGGAAACAAAATCAACCATTAACAAATTTTCTAAAAGAAATTGTGAACTAGATATTTTCATTCATTATCTTTGCCCAATAAACGCGATATTAAAAATGAATCCATTCAGAAAAAATGCCATGAATTATGGCGCCATTTTAGGTTTAGTTCTAACCCTATTATTTTTCATTCAGTATTTTCTCGAACTCATGGCATCTTCGTGGCTTGGTCTGCTTCAATATGCCGCCATCATCGCCATTATTTCATGGGCTTGCGTTTATTACAGAAACAATGTCTTACATGGAAGCATAACTTATGGCAAGGCATTAGGCATGGGAACATTGGTTAGCTTCTTCGGATCGTTAATCATTGCATTTTTCATCTATGTGTTTTATACCTTTATCGACCCTAAAGCCCTCGACATGATATTCGTTCAGGTAGAAAATCAAATGTACAATCAGGGACTGAGCGATACCGAGATAGAAATGGCCGTTGAAATGACGAAGAAAATGACTAATCCTCCATTTATGGCAATTGGAACCGTTATTGGGCTTACTTTCTGGGGCTTTCTTTTTTCTCTGATCACCTCGGCATTCATTAAGAAGAATAACGGAAACGAGTTTAACGAAGCTATGAAAGAAATATCTAACGAAGAATAATATGCAGTTATCCATTGTCATCCCTCTATTTAACGAAGAAGAATCCTTGCCAGAACTTTCATCATGGATACACGATGTTTGTCAAAAGCATAACTATAGCTATGAAATTATCTTCGTCGACGACGGGAGCAACGACAATTCGTGGAAAGTGATTCAGGACTTGTCTGCAACCAACAAGAATATTAAAGCCCTTCGTTTCAGAAGAAATTATGGCAAATCGGCTGGCTTATATTGTGGTTTCGAGGTTGCCCAGGGAGATGTTGTTCTAACCATGGATGCAGACCTTCAAGATTCTCCCGACGAAATTCCGGGTCTCTATAAAATGATTACCGAAGAAGGTTACGATCTGGTTTCGGGTTGGAAGCAGAAACGTTACGACCCATTTATGAAAACCTTTCCCAGCAAGTTTTTCAACTGGACTGCCCGCAGGGTATCCAAAATAAAATTACACGATTTTAACTGCGGGCTCAAAGCATACCGCAAAGAAGTCATTAAAAGCATAGAAGTTTACGGCGAAATGCATCGTTATATTCCCATACTGGCTAAAAGAGCCGGGTTTGCAAAAATTGGAGAAAAAGTGGTTATGCATCAGTCGCGAAAATATGGCGTAAGCAAGTTCGGTCTGGAGAGATTTGTGAATGGATTTCTCGACCTTTTATCGCTTTCCTTTATTTCACGTTTTGGCAAACGACCCATGCATTTTTTTGGCGTCTGGGGAACCCTCATGTTCTTAATCGGAGGCGGCGTAGCCTTATACCTGCTTATCGAAAAAGTCGTCAAATCACTAAACAACACCCCATTACGCGACGTGACCGATCAGCCTTTGTTTTATCTGGCACTGCTGGCCATAATTCTTGGCGTTCAACTCTTTCTCGCCGGTTTCCTGGGCGAATTGATCTCCCGTAACGGCAGCGACAGAAACAAATATATGATTTCGGAGGAAATTTAGTATTAGCCTTTGGCTGTTGGCCTTATGCTATTAGCTATTGGCCATTAGCCTTTAGCTAACAGCCAATAGCTAACAGCTATATTTACTCTCCCATATCTATCGATTCCGATTCCATTTCCGAACGACCTTTTTTCTCGCGTTGTTTATTTCCTTCGTTCAGGCGGTAGGAGAAAGTCAGGAATACCACCCTGCTCTCGCGTTTAAACACCATGTTGCCAACCAAATCCGACTCGGTGGTTCTAATTTTAAACTCCATGGTATTGAAAATATCGCTCATTCGCAGAGACAAAGATGCTTTACGATCCCAAAAATCTTTTCTAATGGCGGCATCTGTTGTCCAGAAACCTTCACGTATAGATTGGGGCATGACACTGGGTCCGTTTACCCTGAAATTAATCTGTAGGCTGAAATCTTTGGGCAAAACAAAAGTAGCATTCAGTTTTCCATCATAACTGTAAATATCATTGGTAAGATCATTTTCTTCGTACGAACCATCAACTGAGGTTTTGTAGCAGGAAAAATCTGCCGCCAGACGAATAGGTTTTATGGGCTGATAAGTAATGATAAAGTCAAGACCGTATGATTTTCCACTATTGGCATTGATCATAGTAACAAGAATACCGGGTATAGTATCGTTCGTAATACGATAGCGGCTTATAATATTCTCAATATTTTTGTAGAAAATTGAGGAAGTAAAGGACACTTTTTTCCAGTCTTTAATATGAGACAGCTCATACGAATTAATATATTCTGGTTTTAACTGCGGATTCCCCGTACGCAAAGTCAAAGGATCTGACGCATCAATAAAAGGATCCAACGCATGATGATCGGGGCGATTAATTCTTCGGCTGTAACTCAATTGAACTTTGTTCATGGCAGGAAGTTCATAAGTCATATGTACACTAGGGAAGAAATCTAAATACCCAACATCAAACTTTTGATTTGTAATAATCTGATTTCCTTGAATCATCGATTGTTCTGCTCTTATCCCAGCCTGCCCAGTAATTTTCTTAAAACTTCCCGAAACAATACCATATCCAGCATATACCTGATCGGTGTATATAAAGTGATTCGAAAGACTGGTTGCAACATAATCTGTAGTAATTGAATCCAGGTTATAAAATTTATAATCCGTATCCATCTCCCGAAAAGTCGTTTTTATACCCGTCTCGAGTTTCCACTTTTCATTCAAGGGATGAATGTAATCACTTTGAACAATAAGATTTGTTCTGTCGGAAACTGTCTGTGATAATTGGTCCTGACCAGAAATTGACGGATAATTGTAATCTTCATAGAAATACTCATCTTCAGAAAACTTGCCAAAAGTATAATAAACATCTGCTGTCAATTCCTGAATTGGACGGGAAAATCTTTTTCTATAGCTCAGATTCAAATCAGCATTAGTATTATTATCCACGGGAGAATCTTCATACCTTTTATAATCACTTAAGACCTGCATATTATAATCTTTAATAAGGTAGTTCCCATCCGAGGTACCAGGATGCCCACCAGTTCTGAAATTACCAGAAAAAGTCAGGGTATTCATGGGGTTAAAATCATAATCGAGTCCCCCTTTAAAAGAATGGGATAATATATCACGGGTTGTTTTTGCGTTAATATCATAATAAGTAGCTGTGTCATTGCGATACATAGTGCGATACTGTGAGCGGGATCCGTTTCTTTCTTCTGATCTGAAGTCATATCCTCCAAAAAAGTTGAACTTATTCACCCGGTAATTTAAACTCACCGAGGCATTGTATTTATTCCAGGTGCCTATGCCAACAGAAGCAAGGCCGTTTAATCCATTGCGCTTTTCTTTTTTGGTTATAATATTTAAAATCCCCGTCATTCCCTCGGGATCGTATTTTGCAGATGGATTGGTAATAAGCTCTATACTTTGGACCGAACTAGCAGGAATTTGCTCCAGGGCATCGGCAGCAGAAGAAGCCAAAGGCGCAGGTTTGCCATCAATTAGTATTCTGACATTGGTACTACCTCTAAGACTGACATTGCCATCCATATCGACAGAAACAGCCGGGGTATTTCGCAATATATCTGTGGCCGAGCCACCCGTGGTTACAATATTCTGCTCTACATTAATTACCTTTTTATCGAGATTAAATTCAACCAATGGTTTCTGATCAACAACATTAACTTCGCCCAACTGCTGAACAAATCCTTCAAGTTTAATTACACCCACATTAACCTGAGGTGTTTTGGGGGTCACCATTACATCGCCAGAATATCTGTTATACCCGATAAAATCAACTTTCAAAAAATATTTTCCACCAGGCACATCTTTCATTGTAAAATATCCTTTGGCATCACTAATGGTTCCAGAAACCAAAGAAGTATCTTTCATTTTGTATATCGAAATACTGGCATATTCTACGGGCTTATTACTTTTCTTGTCTAGAATCTGTCCCGAAATCTCTCCTTTAAAATCACCATTTGGTCCTCCCCCTCCGGGTCTTTGCGCAATCAACGAACTACTTGTCAATAATATAACTAAAATACTATAGGCTAAAATTTTCATTTTTCTCTTTTAGACCATTATTTGCAACAAAAGTTTAATTTTCTTCAAAAATAAAATATTGTGGCATCAAAATTGCTTGTACCTATGCTTTTTAACTAAAATATTTTTTATGAAAAAATCAGGACTCTGGCTTATACTGCTTTCTTTTCTGAGCTTTTCGAGCGTCTTTGCTCAAAAGGGTGATGCCGAAGTAAGAATCAATATGCGCGATGGCAGTATATATAATGGTACGGTAAAAGTAATGAATATTGAACTGACGTCCGATTATGGCAAATTGTCTATTCCTTTTGCAGACATTTCGCAGATAGAACTGGGAATTATTCCTGAAAAGAAGAATAAAACTAAAATTGATTTTCAGCTGAAGCAATTATTGAACGAAGAAGAAACGACACGTCAAAATGCATACGAAGAGCTGATGAAAATGGAAATTGGCGAGATTTATTTAGTCGAAGACTTTATCTCCTCCGAATCCTATACTATGGTCGAAGGAATATATACAGCCGACGAACTTTTATCGGAGATAATGCTAAAATACGGAGTAAAGGAACTCGTTCCTTACGATATGATAAGTTTCGGGACATCCTTTTCCATGGGAGGCATTTCTTCTTTCCAGAATGTAACGTTAAAGACCGAATTTGGCATGTTGACCATTCCCCGCAATAAGATAGAAACTTTTGAAGTGGTTTATGTCCCAGGCGAAAATCAAAATAATCAGAAAAATATTATTTTACAGGCATCCAAGCACATTTCGGGCAATGTAAATGGAGGTTGGTTAAACACAGGCATCATTGTAAAAAAGGGACAAAAAATTCAGATTACAGCCCGAGGATCTATCACACTGGCCAGTCTTTCTAACGCGAAATATACTCCAGACGGTCCCGAAGGAACAGCAAAAGCTGCCTATACATACGAAGGAGCCTATCCGCAATACGGTATGGTAGTATATAAAGTAGGCGAACAAGGAAGCATGATTTCTGCCGGCAGCAAGTATTCCGGCTCGGTAAAAGACAGTGGCGTTCTTTATATATCAATCTACGAGACTGTTTACAATGCAGCCAATACAGGAACTTACAACGTAACCATTAAGGCTTTTTAGCTTTTTTTTGAAAAAAACTTTTGTATTATTCGTCTAAATTGTTTTACATTTGCACTAACTAACCAAAAACCAAATATCATTATGAAAAAAATCAAATTATTTGCTTTATTGCTCCTCGCAGGCGCAACAGTATTTACAAGTTGTAAAAAAGATGAAGAAACCGGACCTGCTCCAACTTTAACTTTTTCGAACTATCCTGCTGGCTCATATGAAATCGATTTCGCTACCTTAGGTGCTACTACTTTCGATCTTTCTTTCGTAGTTTCAGTAACTGCCGAAGAAGAAATTTCTGCTTTCACAGCTAAAAAAACTGTAGGTGGTACAACAACTAACCTTACAGCTCCTGCTGATTTTTCTGGAAAAACCAGTTACTCATATAGCTATCTTGGTACATTCACCGAAACTGACGTTTATCCTGTAAGCCTCGTTTTCACTTGTACTGACAAAGCTGATCAGGTAACTACCAAAACTTTCACAGTAACTAAGAAAACCGGAACAACACCTAATCCTATTAATACTTTCACCGGTATTTCTTTAACTTCTGCTTACAGTGCTCCTACTGCTGCTGAATATGTTGCTGCAATAACTGGCGTAACTTATAATCATACTGCTGCAGGTGCTGCTTCATTTGGATTTGTAAGTGGTGGTGCTACCAATGGCGCAACTATCTTTACCAAAGGTTTTGATTTTACTTTATCATCAGTTCCTGCAACATGGAACAATCAGTCATATGTTAAAGAAACAAATTTAGATGCTGCTGCATTTGATGCAATTACAGATGAAGACGCTCTTCTTGCTGCCTTCCCTGCTGCTTTCACTCAGACAAAAGTAAATACTCTTCAGGATGGTGCTGCTAACGCAGGTGTTACAGTTATTGCTTTCATCGATGGCAGTGGTAAAAAAGGTTTTGCTAAATTACCCGCTTCAATGGACAATACAGCTGGACAGGTTATTTCTATCAGCATTAAAGTTCAACAGTAATCTACTGTTTTAATATTTTGTAAAAGGCTGCCACAAGGCGGCCTTTTTTTATTTGTTATTACAATTTTATTTATATTTGCTTTCTAATAATGTTATAATTTAAATTTATGAAAAAGCAAAATCTACTCTTTTTAATCATTTATCCAATTACATTTCTGTTTTTGATCTTTACAGGTTGCAAAAAAGACGATGACGATGAGACCAACGATCCTACTCCAAGACAAATAGTGGTTAGTACTTCTGCTATTTCAAATCTAACGACAACTTCAGCTACCTGCGGTGGGAATATTACTGATGATGGTGGCGCCATGATTACAATAAGAGGAGTATGCTGGAACACAAATCCGGACCCAACCATTAATGACAATTCAACATCCAACGGATCTGGATCTGGATTATTTAACAGTTCGTTAACCGGTTTAACTCCAAACACCCAATATTATATTAGAGCATACGCTATAAACACAAACGGAACTGTGTACGGAAATACTTTAACTTTCACTACAGTTGAAGCAACTTTACCTGAATTAAGCACAACAAATATTAGCAGTATTTCATTTACATCTGCTACATGTTCTGTACAGATAACATCCGATGGTGGACTTCCATTAAATTCAAAAGGGATTTGCTGGAGTACTTATCCTACACCCGATATTAATAGCACTATAGTTACAAACTCTTCAACTTCTGAATCATTCTCTTGTAACATTTCAGGATTAGCTCCTAATACTGTTTACTACGCCAGAGCCTATGCTACAAATAGCGTAGGAACAGGCTATGGAAGCATACTATCTTTCACTACACTAGATTATTCTGGATCAATAAATTTCTTTAGCAGCATTTCGTTAACATCCGCCTATTTAGCACCTAGCTCTTCTGAATATGTAAATGCAGTAACCGGGGTCACATATAATCATGCTGCTTCCGGTTCAAATAATGCAACTTTTGGATTTATCAGTGGTGGTGTTTCTAATGGCGCTACTTTGTATACAAAAAGTACTGATATGACTATATCAGCTACTCCCAACCCATGGACAAATGAATCCTACCTAGCTGCAACAACATTAACCGAAAGCGAATTTGATGCTATTACTGACGGCGCAGATCTATTGACTGCAATGCCTTCAATAATAAACGCATCAAAGGTGAATAATCTTCAGGATGGTGCTACAAATTCTAGTGTTAGAGTTATTGCTTTTATTGATGGAAGTGGTAAAAAAGGACTTATTAAAATTCCAGAATCTATTACTAATAATAACGATCAGGTTCTAACTATCAGCATTAAAGTTCAACAGTAATATGCTGCTTCAATATTTTGAAAAAAAGGCTGCCTTGAGGCAGCCTTTTTTTGTTTAGAATTCAGTATGTGTGATGAAGTATGAGGTTCGTCGGGTATACTTCGCAAAGCTTCGTACCCTGAAAGGGACGAACCTCCAGTGGGAGGATGGGGATTGTCGTTAATTTTTCCAAAAAAGAGCATTAGTTTATAATTTGTCTAAATTAGAACAACTATTTTGTTTAGTTTTGCATTTATTGTATTGACATCCATGGATAAAAAAGACTATTTACAAAACATACCCTATATTGACGATCTGTATAAGGAATATTTGGAAAATCCCGAAAATACCGATGCTTCCTGGAAATCGTTTTTCGAAGGATTTGATATAGCCAGACAACAGTACCCCGTTATTCACGGCAAGGAGTTCGATAGTGAAGTCAAAGTACTGAACCTGATTGATGGCTATCGTAAACGTGGGCATTATTTCACCGCAACCAATCCCGTCCGCAAAAGACGCGATTACCAACCCACCCTCGACATTACCCATTTCGGTTTGCAGGAAAGTGATTTAACCCGCGAATTTCATGCAGGAAAAGAACTGGGACTGGGAAAAACAACTTTGTCGAACATCATTGGCTTCCTCCAACAAACCTACTGCCGTACCATCGGGGTCGAATACCAATACATACGCAAACCCGAAGTGGTTGACTGGCTTCGACAAAAAATGGAGGAAAAACGGAATACCCCTACTTTTTCGCCCGAACATAAAAAGCACATCTACACTCATTTAGTTCATGCCGTAGGCTTTGAGACTTTCATTCATAAAAAATTCATCGGGCAGAAACGCTTTTCGCTCGAAGGAGCAGAGTCGCTGATACCCGCCCTGGATGCCATTATTGAAAAAGGCGCTGAACTGGGAGTCAAGGAATTTGTCATTGGCATGTCGCACCGCGGTCGCCTCAACGTGCTTACAAATATCATGAAAAAGCCTTATCTGGCAGTCTTTTCCGAATTCTCGGGCAAATCGTACGACGACGAAAACATTCTGGGCGATGTAAAATACCATTTAGGCTACGACAATATCATCACCACCGACACAGGTCATGATGTAAACCTCATCCTTTTACCCAATCCTTCTCACCTCGAAACAGTTGGTCCGGTGACCCAAGGAGTCGCCAAAGCCCGGATTGAAACAAACTATGCAAATAATGCCAACGCCGTTGCTCCCATTCTCATTCACGGTGATGCCGCATTGGCTTCGCAAGGAGTGGTATACGAAACCATACAAATGTCGCAACTTCCGGGATATAAAACCGGTGGAACCATACATCTGGTTGTCAATAACCAGATTGGTTTTACCACCGATTATACCGAAGCCCGCTCCAGCACTTACTGTACCGACATTGCCAAAGTTGTCTGGGCGCCCATTTTCCACGTCAATGGCGACGATGTGGAGGCCTTGGTTTACACCATACAGTTGGCGATGGAATACCGTGAAGTTTTCCACACCGATGTTTTTATCGATATACTTTGCTACCGTAAATATGGCCATAACGAAGGCGACGAGCCGCGTTTCACCCAACCTGTTCTGTACAAAGCCATTTCTTCGCACCCCAATGTCAGAGATATTTATACGCAGTATCTGTTAGAAAAAGGTGTTGTTGAAGCACCTGTTTTAGAGAAGATTAAAAACGATTTTGAAGAGAAACTGGAGTCCGACTATAATCTGGCGCTCAGCAATCCTGTGGTACATGTAAAACATTTTCTGGCTGAAACCTGGAAAAATTACCGCCAGCCCGACGACCTATTCAAAACACTTGATACTTCCATCCCTCAGGAAGATTTCATTAAATTACTCGATGCCATTAATTATTTACCAGAAGACAGGAAGTTTTTTAATAAGTCGTACAAAATTGTAGAAGATCGCAAAAAGATGGTAGAAACAGAACATCTCGACTGGGCATTGGGCGAATTGGCTGCTTATGGAAGTCTGTCGATTGCTGGCTTTCCCGTGCGACTCAGTGGGCAGGATTCTGTGAGGGGAACCTTCAGTCACCGTCATGCGGCCTTTGTTGAAGAAGACTCCGAGAACAAGTATTTTCCACTTCAACATTTATCTTCCGGTCAGGCTAAAGTCGAAGTCTTTAACTCCCCACTTTCCGAATATGGCGTCATGGGTTTTGACTATGGCTATGCGCTGGCAAACCCCAAAGGACTGACTATTTGGGAAGCGCAATTTGGTGATTTTCACAATGTAGCACAAGTAATCATAGACCAATATCTTTCCTCTGCCGAAGAAAAATGGGGACTTATGAACGGACTTGTACTGCTTCTCCCCCATGGTTACGAGGGACAAGGGCCTGAGCACAGCAGCGCCCGTATTGAGCGTTTTCTGATTCAGGCCGCTAACAATAACATGATTATTGCCAATTGCACCAGTCCCGCTAACTTTTTTCACCTGCTACGCAGACAAGTTCTACTATCGTTCCGCAAACCGCTGATAGTTTTCACTCCCAAAAGTCTGCTACGTCATCCTCAATGTGTGTCTGCAAAAAAAGATTTTACCCAAGGACATTTTCAGGAAGTAATTCCCGACGAGACAGCAAAGCCGGATGTACAACAGGTTGTTTTATGTTCAGGCAAATTATACTATGATTTGCTGGCTGAAAGAGAAAATACAAAAGACAATACAACAGCCCTCGTACGGGTCGAGCAGTTACATCCTTTCCCGTTACAGCAGATAGAAGCTGAAATCCAGAAATATCCTCAAACTACGCGCGTTGTGTGGGCACAGGAAGAACCAGCCAATATGGGCGCCTGGTATTATGTTCAGCGTCAGTTCGAAACCCGGAATATCATCGGTATTTGCAAGCCTGCTTCGGGAAGTACCGACTCGGGACTATATCAGCAACACCTGCTTCGTACCCGAAAAATTATGGATAAAGTTTTTAAACGGTGTAATTGCGACGACAAAGAAATTTTTTGTTCCATGAAATGTCAAAAAGCCTTATGAAACTAGATATTAAAGCACCCTCACCTGGCGAATCTGTCGCTCAAGTTAGCATTGCACGATGGATCAAATCCAATGGATCGGCTGTAAGTAAAAATGAAGACATTGCAGAAATTGAATCTGAAAAAGCCACATTAACAGTCACAGCCCCCGAAAGCGGAATACTAGAAATCGTTGTCAAAGAAGGAGAGACTATTGCGGTAAGCGCTGTCATTGCAAGAATTGAAACCGATGGAGCATCGACTATTGTTGAAGAAAAAGCCATTGCAAAAACCATTACCCAGAGTGCGGTAACGACCCCTGAGGCAACACATCCTGAGATTAAAGCTACGCCCTTAGCCTTATCCATGATAGAAAAAAATCATCTGGATGCGGGCACCATTATTAGTCGTTCCGAAAAAATCACTACTGAAGATGTTTACCGGGTGCTGGAAGAAAAGAAAACAGGGAAAAGACAGGGCAAACGTGGTGAAATAAGCAGCCCCATGACACCCCTACGTAAAAAGCTGAGTGAGAGACTCGTTTCGGTAAAAAACGAGACCGCCATGCTCACGACTTTCAACGAAGCAGACATGAGCCGCATCATTGAACTACGTAAGACGCAAGGGGATGCATTTCTGAAAAAATATGGTATCAAACTAGGCTTTATGTCGTTTTTTGCCAAAGCCGTTTGCGAAGCCCTGAAAGAAATTCCAAATGTCAACTCACAGATCGACGGAGATCATTTGATTTCGTTTCCTTACGTCGATTTGGGCATTGCAGTCCAGACGGAAAAAGGGCTTATGGTTCCGGTCATTAAAAATGCACAGGATATGAATATTCCCACGCTGGAGCAAGCCATTTTTTCCATGGCAGAAAAAGCCCGGAACAAAAAACTCAGTCTGGATGAAATGCAGGGCGGTACTTTTACCATAACTAACGGGGGTGTATTTGGAAGTTTGCTTTCTACGCCTATCATTAATCCACCTCAAGCAGCGATTCTGGGCATGCATAATATAGTCGAACGCCCCATAGCCGAAAACGGACAAGTGGTAATACGTCCCATGATGTACATTGCGCTTTCGTACGATCACCGTATCATAGACGGAAAAGATTCTGTACTTTTCCTGAAAAAAATCAAAGCGTTTATTGAGAATCCCGGAACAATTAATTAGACGATTATGAAGTATTACGCTATGATAATTTTTTTCAGCGTTTTTCTGACGGTGTATTTTTTTGGCAACTGGTTTATTTATAGCCGGGGAGTCAAAGCTTTTGAGGGGGCATCTTTTCTGACCTTCTACAAATGGTCGTTCTGGATACTGGCATTGTCTTTTGTCGTTGGCCAAATACTCGAAAGGGGTGAACCCACTATCACTGGAAAAATTATTACACATATCGGCTCCATTTGGCTTGCTGTTTTGTTGTACATTCTACTTTCGATGCTCTTAACTGATATTGTTCGGGTTGTTGATTATTTCCTACCTTTTCTGCCTGAAAAAATTCTTTCGGGTTTTACCAATGCCAGAGTATTTTTTGTGGCTGGATTATTCATTGCCACAGGAATGACCATTTTTGGTCTCATCAATGCACGTAATCCAAAAATCACACAAGTTGATATTACGATAGACAAAACTTTTCCCGGTTTGTCGCAATTAAAAATTGTAATGGTATCGGATATCCACATGGGGGCCATGATCGCTAATAGCCGGGTGGAAGACATGATAGAAAAGATAAATCAGCTAAATCCCGATCTTGTACTTTTTGCAGGAGATTTGGTTGATCACAATCCACTCTATGTCAAAGCCGACGAAATGGGAAAACACTTTTTGAAACTTACTCCCCGATTGGGCGTTTATGCCGTTACCGGCAATCACGAATATATCGGTCATCCGGAAATCAGTGTAGAATATCTGCAACAATTTGGCATCAAATATCTTCGCGACACAATAATAGACATAGGCAACAATATTGTCATTGCAGGCAGGGATGATAAAGACAAGGTACAATTTGCCGGAAGTCCGAGAAAAAAGTTAGAACAAATAATCGGCGAAAAGCAGGATGAAAAATTTGTGATACTCATGGACCATCAGCCAGTGGATTATACCGAAGCCGAAAAACGGGGTGTCGACCTGATGGTATCCGGTCACACGCATAAGGGACAGCTATGGCCCTTTGGTTATATTACTTCGTTGGTTTACGAAAACGATTATGGTTTAGTAAAAAAAGGAAATACCAATTATTATACATCTTCTGGCTATGGCACATGGGGGCCGCCTGTGAGGACCGGAAACCGGCCTGAGATTGTTGTTTTTAATGTAAGTTTTAAATAATGTTGTAGACCTCCAAGGTCTACTGCAAAATAACGCCTAACTATATTATTACAAAGACCTTGGAGGTCTTATTAGATTTTTGGGTGTTTTACAAAAAACAATTGGCAACCCCAGCAGTAAGTCCATTTTCTTCGCACTAGCCTCCCGCTGAGTCATTAGATTTGACAACTTCTAAAAAGTTGTCAAATCTCTTGCATGGAGGTCTTTGCCTTGGTTTTAATTAGCAGACGAAAAAAAAATAACACTATTATAAATATTTTGTAAATTTGTAAAAAATAAAATATCATGAAAAAGCTATTGACTATTCTTTTTGCAGTTGCATTTATTGGAGCTATGACCGTTTCATGTAAAGAAGATTGTAAAAACTGTAAAACGAAAACTACAAACAACGCAACAGGTGATGTTACCGAAGGTAGTTCATCCGAATATTGTGATGAACAATTAGATCAAGTAGAGAACGAAGCACCCACAACTGTAGGCGACAATACTTCAACCTGGGTCTGCGAATAATCAGATCCTAACACCAATTACCAAGATATCGTCAACTTGCTCCAATGGTCCTTTCCATTCAAGAATGGTTTGGTTCAGGATGTCCTGTTGGCGATTCATATTTTCGTTCTGGAATGAAAGCAGCAATTCTTTGAATCTGGAATACTTAAACTTCTTACCTCCTTCATTGAACTTAGGTCCGCCAAACTGGTCGGCATACCCATCGGAGAAAATGTAGAATGTATCCCCTTTTTCCAATTCTATCATTTGGTTGGTAAAAGGTTTATTCTCTTCGTAAAGTCCAATCGGTTGTTTATCCGCCTTAAATTCTGTCAACTCACCATTTCTGATTAAATAGAGGGGATTGTTTGCACCAGAAAACTGGAGTTGATTATTATCCAAATCGAGTAAACATAAGGCCATATCCATTCCGTCTCGAGTCTGACTTTCGACACCTGGCTGATGCAACGCAGTAATTACATAATTTCTCAAATGATTGAGAATATCATTTGCGTGCATAAGTTCAATCTTATTGATAATCTCTTTCAGAAAAGCGACGCCCAGCAAGCTCATAAAAGCACCTGGCACACCATGCCCGGTACAGTCGGCTGCAGCAATAATAATTTTATTGTCTCTTTCTGCCATCCAATAGTAATCGCCTGATACAATATCTCTGGGTTTATTCAGAATGAAATAACTGTCTTTCATCAAATCATTCAAAAATTTGGGAGGGGGCAATACTGCTTGTTGAATACGACGGGCATAGTGAATACTATCCGTGATTTCTTTTTTCTGATGTGCAATTTCATCACGCTGTTCAACGGCGACTCTTCTTTCTTCTTCTATCTCATCTCGTTGTCTTTCAATCTCGTCGCGTTGGGCTTCAATTTCTTCTTTTTGCTGACGAATTTCTTCGTTCTGCTGCATGATTTCGTGATTCTTCTCCGTCAGCATTTTATTAGATTGCTTTTTGATTTTGTAAGCCCGATAGATAAAAAACCCGAGTCCTATTAAAACCAAAGCCAACGCAACAAACATATAAAGTATAAATTGCTGAAGATGAATTTTTTCCAATTGTTCGTTCAGTACCTTTTTTTGCTCTGCAATTTTTACTTCCTGATCAGTCATTTCGGCCTTTTGCCTGTCGAGGATTTTGCTTTGGGTAACAATTTGCTCTTTTTGCTCATCCAACTCCTTTTGCTTTTTTTCGAGTTCGGCCAGCTTCTGTCTCAGTAGCGCCTGATTTACCCCAACCCGCTGCATTAATGTGGTCAATTCCTTTTTCTGATCGTCAATTCTGGCTTGCTGTTCTTCAATTTCTTTTCTCTGTTTTACCAGTCGTTCTTCCTGCGCAGCTATTTCAATTTTCTGATCCTCGATGACCTTGGTCTGCTTTTCAACAATTTCCTTTTCTTTTTGCAGCTCTATATCGGTTTTTTTATACAACTCTTCCCAGTCGGCTTTCGACTTAATTGAAAGAGCCGCGAACAGCGGAGTAACAGTAAAACCTTCTTCCTTCACTTTCGCTTCATTCATTTCGAAGCGTTTTTCGTTGTTCACAACTATGAAATTGATCATTGATTTATGGAACTCGTAGTTTTCGGTAATGAGCAAAATATTTTTTCCCTGAACGATTTCCTGTAGTTTGTATATATTATAGCCATTATCTTTGTTGGCAAAAAGGACCTGAGCATGAGGAATTTCTTCGGGCTGGGAATATCTTGTAACAGCTATAGGTTTACCATGCACATTACCTCTTTCTGCAGCCATCTTTTTTAATTCGTTGAGCAAATCGTCGTTATTGTCGAGGATAGCAATTTTGAACGTTTTAATAGAATCTTCACCTTGCCACTTCACATACTTAACAATATCAAAAATAAATACCGCTCTGCTTCGGTTATCAAATTTATTTTGTCCTGCTAGTGTTCCGGAAAACAATACGAGGAAAAATAAGACTATTTGTAAAAGCTTTGTTTTCAATTATCTTCAGATTAATTAAGCAAAGATAACTACTAATCATTGAAAATTACTCATCGGGGGTTTGAATTTTCAACGCTTTACCGTTAATATCCCATTCCTGATAACGCACTACTAATCCGTTCTTTGCATTTCCTTCAATTTGCTTCTGCCCATTTTCAAACCATCCCGTAAAGACTCCGTTTTCAATACCATTGACAAAAGTCCTCTGTATCATGATTTTTCCTGAGCTATAATACCATATTTCAAGACCATCCTTTTGACCATCCTTATAGTCGCGTTCATTAATGAGTAATCCTTTATCATTCCAATACATCCAATGTCCATCTTCAATTCCGTTTTTCACATTACCTTCCCGCTCTTTAGTGCCGTTTTCGCGATAATAAACCCAGAATCCATTGGCGGTCCCCGATTTAAAGTACCCTGTTGCTTTCATTTTCTTCCCGGGGTAATACCACTGCCATAGACCATGTTCCATCCCGTCGAGATAAAAACCAGTACTTTCGATCTCACCTGCCTTATTGTAAAAAACCGCTTTACCATTCTCGAGACCTTCAACATACTCGATAATAAACTGAGGTTTGCCTGGACTATGCCATTTAACTGCAGTTCCAGAAAAAGGCTCTTTTTCGCCTTTCTTAAAGGTGAGATAGCCTTCTTTTTCTTCCAGTGAAGAATATTCCGTCAGTTGCCCAACGACTAACAGACTATGGATAAAGCATAAAACAAGAAAAAACCATTTAATCATAACAGGGTAAAAATAATCATAATGACAGAAAAACAAATTAAAATACTATTAGAAATATGGACTATTTATCAACTAAAATAATAAAAAATCAGGATTTAAGTAAAATCCAGCTTACAAATAAAAATTGAGTTAAGTTAAAAAATCATATTCATTAAAAAAAAGACATCAAATACTTGGATTATTATGAGCATATGCATATTTTTGCCATTCATGCAAATGAGCATATGCCAAGATTAAAATGCAAAAGGAATGTCTGTTTCGAACCCGGTACAGTTTACTTTAAGCCAGCTGGTATACCAGTAAGGGAACTAGAAGAAGTTGTTATTTATCATGATGAGCTAGAGTCGATAAGACTTTGCGATTTAGAGGGATTATATCATGAGCAGGCAGCTGAACAAATGCATGTATCAAGGCAAACGATTGGAAGAATGCTGGAATCAGCCCGCAAAAAGATAGCCGATGCCATGATCCACGGAAAAGCCATTCGCTTCGAAAAAGAAAATTCAGTAAAAAACTTAAACCAATAATTATGAAAATTGCAATTCCAACCCGCGACACACAAGTAGATGATCATTTTGGTCACTGTGCGTATTACACGATTTACGAAATCGCCGACAATAAAATTTCGGATAAAAAAATGCTCCCTTCTCCCCAGGGATGTGGGTGCAAATCGAATATAGCCGGGGTCTTAAAACAGTTAAATGTTACCATCATGCTGGCAGGCAATATGGGCGAAGGCGCTTTACAGATGCTCAAATCGCACGGCATAGAAGTTATTAGAGGCTGTCAGGGAGAGTGCGACAAAGTAGTCGCAGACTATCTTTCAGGCGGAATAAAAGACAGTGGTCAAGGATGTGCCAGTCACGACGAAGGTCATAGCTGCGGACATTAAACTTTCTTTTCGAGATAACGTTTTTGCCATTAAAACGATTTTGATTTTTGTAAAAGTTGCTAGATTTGACTTATTGATTATTATTACAACATAGCTGATTCTATCCTATTTTTCATCAATTAATGATGTTAAATTTTTGTTTAATTATTTAAATTCTATAGTTTTGCAACAAAAATTAAGATTTTCGACATGAAAAAAGTGGTATTTTTTATTGGTATGCTTTTACTTGTATTCAGCGTAAAAGCACAAAATATTGAAATGGTAAAAGACATTAATCCTAGCGGGTCCAGCTCTCCAAGCTGGATGAAAGTCGCTAGCTATAATTCGGGCTTACAATTTGTTTCTAAATTGTTTTTTAATGCTGACAATGGCGTGAATGGAAAAGAATTATGGGTTACAGACGGGACTTCGGCAGGCACTACCATGATAAAAGATATTAATCCTTCGGGTAATTCGTCTCCATACAGATTCTTTTCAGTTGGAATTGGATTATCCCAAAGAGTTATATTCCTTGCCAACGATGGCACCAACGGCACTGAATTATGGACGACCAATGGAACAGCTGGAGGAACCAATATGGTGAAAAATATTTATACGGGAGCTTTACAAAATGTTGAGATAACCTGTCTTTTCAGTAATTTATTTAAAGTATATTTTAATGCCGACGACGGTGTAAATGGTCGTGAAATATGGGTGACCGACGGGACTTCAGCTGGAACAAATATGATAAAAGACATTAACCCTGGAAGTTCGAGCTCTACTCCTTCTAACTTTATCCTCTATAACAATAAACTATATTTTGTTGCTGACGATGGCACATCTGGAACCGAGTTATGGTGTACAGATGGAACAGAAGCCGGAACAACTTTTGTGAAAGACATAAATCCAGGCTCCGGCTCGGCATTTAATAGTTCTACTATTAGTTCTTTTTATGGGGAAGTATATAACAATAAACTTTATTTCACTGCCAATAATGGAACTAGTGGCACTGAACTTTGGGTCACAGATGGAACAACATCTGGAACTACGATGATAAAAAACATAAATGCATCAGGAGATTCGAACCCACAAAACTATACTGAGTTTAATGGCAAACTTTATTTTGCTGCAACAGATGACATCTATGGTAGGCAATTGTGGTGTACTGATGGGACAACCGCTGGCACACAAAGAATAACAAATTGGTTTGTGGCCAATTACCCAATCTACAACCTCACAGTTTTTAATGATCAATTATACTTTTACGCAGCCGACTCTACACATAATTTAGAACCATGGATCAGCGACGGAACAACCACAGGTACATCGATGATTAAAGATATCAATCTAAGTGGCCCCAGCCTTCCTTACGCCATGCCTTTTACAGAGTATAATGGTTATTTATATTTTGCCCCCTATACAACAAATGGCTACGAGCTTTACAGAACAGATGGCACAGAAACCGGCACGACTTTACTTGCCCCATCCATTGCGCCAAATACCAGTCCACTTGACAATTCTACAGCGGTAGTATTTAACGGATCTCTTTATTTTCTGGCAAACTTCGATAGCAATGGCGCAGAGTTATGGAAATTAACCGATTCGACAACAAATGTTGTCTTTGAGCAAATGAGTAATACGAACTTATACCCGAATCCTGCTACAGACATTTTACATGTCACACTTAAAGAACAAGACAATGTGCTTATTTACAATATGATTGGGATCAATGTCATGTCTTTTGAAAGTCATGAAAATGAACCTGTCGACATTTCTCATTTGCCAGCAGGTTCATATGTTTTAGTCTCGGCTAAAAACAACTACAGAAAAAGCTTTATTAAACTGTAATTGCTTTCTCCCTTATTCTATCGGGATACAAATATCCGTTTTGAGTTTTTCGGGTTTGGTCTTTTCGGGCGAATTCAGATAATGCTCAAAACAAGGCATATTGCGTAAAATAAAATTATTATCCGGAATTATCTTCCCATAGATATAATTATACGTCTCGCTAAAGTTTTCGTAAGGTCCATTGTGCTGTACAATCAAATATTTTCCAGCAGGAATGGTTTTATACCCGATTTCGCCTTCGGGTTTCACTTCTTTACTCACCACAACACATGCTTCGTAACGACATTTTTCGGGTTCGGTCACACCCGGGTCGTCGTAGCTTAATCCCAGAAATTCTGTTTTGAAGCCAAAAAGACGTTTTTCTTTGGCAAAAGTGCACACTTTATCCCAGCAAGGACCCGCCACATCGGCATATACTCCAATGCCATGAGCATAAATTATTTTCTTTTCCTTCAGTTCTTTTACCTTAAATTTCAATGTTTTTTCCATCATGATTTTGTTTTGTTGATTTGACATTTCTGTTGAAATCAGACTGCTTTTGCCTTCCCTGAATTCTTCAGGACTTACCTTAAAGCGCTTGCGGAAAGCTTTACTAAAAGATGATGCCATCTCGTATCCGCATTCCCATGCGATTTCCTGTACCGGTTTCTGCGTCAGTCTGAGCTGATGCGCGGCCCCGTCGAGCCGTATACGCTGCAGAAAGGTTCCCACAGGCTCACCCAGATGCGCTCTGAGTATCCGATGAATGTGATAAGGAGAATAGCCCGATATGCCGGCAATTTTATCAAGGTCATACTCCTCCATGGGATGCTCGTACAGATAACGAATCACTTTGTTGATTCGTTCAAGATGTTCATGTTTAGTGATTGATTTCAACATTTTATTTCATTTACAAAACAAAAGTAGGTCACAAAATTACACTTATCTTTTCCAATCTTGCTAAGTTTTTCGGGGCAAATCAACTAAAAAATAATCGATAAACAATTAATATGCATATAGTAAATCGAGGCAATACACAAATATTCACATTTCTCTTCCCAATTTTTACCGATGTAAAAGAAAATCTTATCTTTGAAAAAAAGTCCGGGTGGTATTTTCGAAACACATATTAGTATTTGCATTCGTTTCTCTTCTACCTGTATTTTCTTTTTCTCAAGCCAGCAAAACAGATTCACTTCAAAATGCAATTACCCGGGCAAAGCACGACACTATAAAAGCACGCTTATACGTCGAAATGGGTGATGCCTTGAGATCTTCGCTCCCCGACTCCGCATTATTTTACTACAAAGAAGCCATTACTCTGGCGGGAAAAAAGTTAAAAGACTGTCCAAATTGTTCAGATACCGAAAAAGGGCTTTACTTGCTCAGAAAAGCTTCTGCCACAAGGCACTCCGGAATTGTTTACATCAACTGGAGTGAATATAACACAGCAACAGACTATGTACAGACAGCCTTAAAGCTTTTCAGGGAGTTGAAAGATTCACCGGTGCTTTTTCTTGCGGATGAAGGTAAAAAAGGTCTCTCGAAATGCTACAGCAATTTTGGCAGCATATTCAAAGAACAGGGCCAATTAGACGAAGCCACGCAGTATTTCAGGAAGGCCTTACAAATGGCAAAAGAAGCCGGGGACAAAAAAAGTATGTCATCTTGCTATAACGGACTGGGTATTATTCATTATTATCAGGGCGATTACGATAAAGCTGTTTTTCAATATCTGAATGCCATTAAAATATTCCACGAACTTAACGATAATAGTGGCATGTCGGCTGCCTATTCGAATATCGGACTGGTGTATGCCGGACAAGGGCTCTACGATAAGGCACTGGAGAATTACCAGAATGCCCTTAAAATACTCGAGAAAATGGGAGACGAAAAAGGCATTGCTTCTTGCTATAATAATATTGGATTACTCCAATATGATCAGAAAAGCTACGAGACTGCTCTTGACTACTTTTTCAAATCACTAAAAATCAACGAGAAAATCGCAAATCAGACACAGTTGGCCAGCAACTTCAATAATATTGGCAATGTTTACAGCGATCAGTCGAAATACGACGAAGCCATTGCGTATTACAAAAAGTCATTAAAAATAAGAGAAGATACTCAGGATAAAATCAGCATGTCGGGCTGTTACAATAATATTGGTTTGATTTATTTTTATAAAGGCGAATTATCCCGTTCGCTCGAGTATTACAATAAAACACTGGCCATTTCGCTCGAATTAGGCGACAAAAGCGGGATAGCCAAAGTCTACGGCAATCTCTCTTCGTTATATCTGGAGTTATCGGAAAAAGGAGGAAACAATACCGCTGAGCTACTAAAGAAAGCACTCGAATGCGGTCAAAAGTCGTACGATCTGGCAGTAGAAATTGGTGCCATTCCCGTTCAGAACACCACGGCTGCTCACCTGAAAAAAGCTTACACTAAGCTGGGACTTTATAAAGAAGCCATCTACTATGCCAACATCTACATTTCTACCAAAGACAGCATGTTTTCGGACGAAAAAACCAATGCACTGGCCGAAATGGGTGCAAAATACCAATCGGAGAAAAAGCAACTTGAGATAGACAACCTCAGCAATGCCAACAAACTTAAAGCGCTTGAATTATCTAAAAGTGAAGAACAAAGGGCAAAACAGAAAATCATACTCTATTCTTTTATCTTTGGGTTTATATTAATTCTTACTTTTTCTATCTTAATTCTGCGCCTCTTTGTGCAAAAGAAAAAAGCAAACATACTTCTGGCCAAGCAGAAAGAGCAGATTGAATTAAAAAACAACCTTTTAGAACAAGCCAACGAAGAAATCAATGCACAGAAAGACGAAATTCAGGCACAGCGCGACATGGTCATAGGTCAAAAGGAATTTATCGAAGGTCAACAAAAAGAGATTATCGATAGCATTAACTATGCAAAAAAGATACAACAGGCGGTGATTCCTGTCAACAAGGAGTCGCGCGAAATACTGGGTAAGCACTTTATACTTTTCAGGCCCCGTGATGTGGTCTCTGGCGACTTCTATTGGGCCACCCGCATTGAACACAATCTGGTGGTTGCCGTTGCCGATTGCACAGGTCATGGCGTCCCGGGGGCATTTATGTCGATGCTGGGCATTAGTTCGCTGAACGAAATTGTGAGAAGAAAAGACGTAACACGGGCCAGCGACATCCTCAATCAACTCAGAGCTTATATTATCTCTACCATGCGACAATCCGTTGATGCAGATGCCGGATCGGTATACTCGGCCACCCCCGGTCACATGAAAGATGGCATGGACATCAGCTTAACAGTGATCAACTTAATTACTGGTCGTTGTCAATGGGCAGGAGCCAATAATCCACTTTACATAATTAGAAATGCGGCTATTAGCCAAGAGACCTCAGCCCACCTTGCCTGCCAGCAGGTAGGTGGCCAATGGCCAAAAGCCAATAGCAATCTTGAGGAGGTAAAAGTGGATTTAACTCCCGGAACCGCAACGCTAGTGGAGGTGAAGGGAGATTCATCTCCCGGAACCGCAACGTTAGTGGAGGTGAAGGGAGACAAAATGCCCATCGCCGTGCATGTACGCATGAATGAATTTACAAATCATGAATTACAATTAAACAAAGGCGACCGTATCTATTTATTTTCCGATGGTTATGCCGATCAGTTCGGGGGGCCCAAAGGCAAAAAAATACTCTACAGCGAATTTAAACGCATCATAACGGATACATCGCACCTCGACATCGAGGCACAAGGTAAAGCTATGGAAAATATTCTCGACGAATGGATGCAATACGACGAAGTTAAATACAAGCAGGTAGACGATATTGCTATATTGGGAATGGAAATTTAACGAGGGAAAGAGCTTTCTTTTAAGCTCTTAAATCAATCATTTTAATATATTTAGCTCACAAAGATCCCATTTAAAGCTCATTTAAACCTCTTTTTGAGCTTTATTTTACGGTCTTTGTTAGCCAATCTATTGCGTTTATTTTTTTTATTCCGTTATATGTGCCTGTGTCGTAGTCCATTGTGATTAAAAGTTTTTCATGATGGTCTGCAATACTGTCAAATGGCGCTAACTCACGTTCTAATGTCGTAGCGTTTTCAACTGTTTGCGAAACTTGTATGTATTGTGTAAAACCTTCGTTGTTGCGAACAACAAAATCAACTTCTAAATTGTTGGTTT
>PHDH01000297.1 GCA_002840935.1 Bacteroidetes bacterium HGW-Bacteroidetes-21
CGATCCCGTGATTTTTAACACAGGTAATGGAGGCAAGGTTGCCCGTCTGCGTATCGCCACCACCGAATCGTACAAGACCCGCGAAGGCGACTGGGTTAATAACACCTCGTGGCACAACGTGGTGATGTTTGGCAAACAAGCCGAAGCTGCCGACAAAGACCTGAAGAAAAGCATGCGTATTGCCCTCACGGGTCGCCTGGTGTATCGCCGTTATACCGACAAAGACGGTAACGAGAAGTTTGTCACCGAAATCTCTTCTAACAATTTCGAAATAGTGAAGTTGGACGAAAAGTCGTTTGCCTAAACAAACGAGCTTAGTAGAGGTAAGGCACGGGAAACCGTGCCTTTTTTTTGTTATAAATTAGGCAAGAGATTTGACAACTTTTTGAAAGTTGTCAAATCTAAAGACTACCGTCATACGGAGGGAGTAGCCCTCACGTCTACCGAGACATCGGTAGCGAGGAAGCAGGTCTTTGAAAAATTAATGAATTCGCAAATGCTGACGCGGCGATCTCTGCGGGGAGGTTGTGCGGGGAATGAGTTGTTATTTCAAGGACGGCAAAAGAAATTAAAATGGCTGTAGATCAAGTGATTCGTCAGGCTGCCTTCGATGCTCTTCGGCACCTAAAAGGACGAACCACTTGGGTGATATAATTTTACCGTCATGCCGGATGGAGCATATCTAGCTTGATTTCCAGGCTTTCATTTAAGCGCAGATCCGGTATCTAAGTATAACCTCAGACTTAATGCTTAGATTCCGGATATTCGAACTGTTTGTCTAAGCTCAATGTGGGTCTTGAATTCCGTAATGACGTTATATTTTATTTTATTTTTTAGGCAAAAGATTTGACTACTTTCAAAAAGTTGTCTAAAGTCTTCATAAAAAAAACTGCCGGCTTTTGGCCGGCAGTTTTCAATAATTATGTAATAAATTATTTTACAATGATATTGCTTTTTACAACATCGTTACCAGCTTTCACTTCGATAACATAGTTACCTTTAGCCATTCCGGTTACATCGATAGAAGTAGTTGTAGCATTTACATTAAAAGTGTTCACTAACTGACCGTTTACAGAATAAACAGAAACTGTGTTAATCATAGCATCAGATACTACGTTAATACTTTCGGTAGCAGGATTAGGATAAGTCATAACACCAATAGAAGGATTACCATTAATACCAACCATTAAGTCAAGTTGAACAGGAATGTTCGTCCATTCTTGAGCAGGGTCATTAGCACCAACAACAACAGTAGCATTGTAAGTTCCAGAAGTAACAAGTTCAGTTGTATTGAAAGTTAAATTTAATGTTTCGTTACCAGCAGGTGCTACAGTTCCACTTGCAGGAGAAACGATTAACCATGATGGCCAACCTAAACCTTCAACAACAGCACTAATTGAAAAATTACCAAAACCAGGAGTGGTTGAAGATCCTTCAAATTCGCCCCATGCCGGACCGGTCTTAAGATAAGAAGTCTGAGGAACAAGAGCCTGATCATCCATAACTAAGGTATAACCACTTGCAGGAGTTGTGAATTTATAACCAACCCAAATTTCGTCACCATTAATTGGAACTGGTGTATCAAAAACTACTTCATATAATGCATTGGCTGTTGTAACTGCGAAATCTTTTTGAGCAAGAACAGTTCCTGCTGAAGGGTAAATATAATCTCCTTTTTCCCAAGCATAAACAGTAATTGTATTTCCGACTGGCAAATCACCAATACCTATAACAGCAGATTTAATCTGTTGACCAAGGTGAGTATTTGACATCTCAGGAAGATATCTCACAGCAGCAGTAACTTCAAAGCTATTAGTCCATCCGATCATACTTGTAGCTCCTTGGTTATATCTCATTGTGTCATTAATCATTGTTGATGAAACTGAAGGATCAACAAAAGTGGGGTATGCTGAATAAATCAGATCTTCCTGACCATCGTTGCTAAAAGGAATAAATTCGGTTGCCCAGCCACCAGTTGTAATAGGAGTAGAGGAAATGTTAATATCTGCAGGAAGAAGTCCGCTCTGTATTTCAGTAAAAATAAAATCATCTACAAAATAATTGTTAGCAGCAGGTCCGTAGAAGTTGATACAACCCAACTGATTGGTTCCAGGAGTTGTAGCTGTTTGTTCATTACTGAATGTCCATGAAGTAAGTTCAACACCATTTAAGTTTAAATCAATGTCATCATTATTCAAGTCAATATCAAGAGTAAATAACATCCAGGTATCAGGAGTATACGTATAAGTGGTAGTAGCATTTCCTTGCTCAAGAGATATTGTACCAGTTGCAAAATCAACGGAACAAGCCCATTCATCAGCAAAAATATGCTGTATATTGAAATGAGCTTTTGAACCAGTAGCTACATAATAATAAAAATCAACTTGATAAACTCCCGTTGTTTTATTACCAAAACTGTAAATCATGTCATTATTAGGAATAACATTCATAGAATTTGCACCAGAATGAGCCTGAGTTGCACTAACCATCGCAGCTTCAGAACCTGTAGTTCCACCGCTCCATGTGGTCCAGTTGGTTGTTTGTGATGCAACTGTTTGACCAGCTGTATAAGCATCAAAATTATCCTCAAAAAGGATGGTTTGTGCACTCACGAATGTACCTACAAACAGAAGTGCCACTAAGGGTAAAAGTTTTCTCATATTAAAAAAGGTTTTAGGTTTGTGCAAATATAACAAAAATAATCTTGCAACACATTATTTTTTTTCGTTTGTCGTCTTTTTCCGCTTGAATATCGCCTCCCAATATCGTTTCATCAAACCAGAAAAAGAATCGAAATCCTCACGATAAAATAAACCAAGACCCTGTCGATATGGCGAAGTATCGTATATTAGATTATCATTCGATTTAGTAAAACCTTTTACACGAAGTTTTCCTGAACGATTTACTTTAACTTCGACTTCAAAATCGCCCATAAATTGCCCCGAAGCATTATGCTGCTGCCCCCCTACACCAACGTTACCATTAATGCTCACCCTATCGTTCAGTATTTGGGTAGATAACGCTACTTCTAACTCGTCGGTTGAAAGTTCATCTCCAGGGCGATAATTGACCCCTACATCAAAGTCCTTGCTGATTTGTGAGAGCCAGTGACTGAGTTGATTCGATAAAAGCTCACTTGAATTCACTCCAAAAGCATTACTTGATGACCTACTCTCGGCAGCCTGAATTCCGCCTTTCATACTTTCGGGTGTAACAAAACGATTCATAACAAGTAACGAAATAATCTGCTTGTTAATCTCATCAGGAGGAAGATTGCTAATGATTCCCTGTGCCTTGGAATCGGCTGTTGGCAGATTGATAGAAAATGCCATATCAGGATGCATCAGGCTATTCTTCATACTCAATACACATTCAACTGGAACTCGGCTTTTATAAGTAGAGTCGAGCGTAATATCATACAAAGAGGTTTTTAGACGATAAATGGCTTTCATGTCCAAAATGGCTTCATATGGATCACCGTTCCATCGTATTGTTCCACCCTTTTCGACTTCGAATTTTTTGTTGATAATATTTTGCAGGGTAAAAAGATAATCTCCCTGTTCGATTACATACTCACCGAAAAGATTAAAATCACCCAATGTATTAATTTCTAAATGTAAATTTCCATTTCCTTGTCCTCGGATAATATCTCCGGCTTTGCTGTCAAAAATAATCTGAACTTCAGCATCAGGAGTTACATTCAAATTAAAATCCATTTTCAGACCCGTAACCCTCGATTT
>PHDH01000298.1 GCA_002840935.1 Bacteroidetes bacterium HGW-Bacteroidetes-21
CCTTTACGTTGAATAACTACACCACGATATGCCTGGATTCTTTCCTTGTTTCCTTCTTTAATCTTATAGTGTACAGTAACTGTATCGCCTGCTTTGAATACGGGGATGTCCATTTTCTGAACCAGTTCTTTTTCAGCAATTGTAAGCAAATTCATAGTGCAATCCTTTTAAAAAAATGAGGCTGCAATATTACAAAAAATTAAATTCATAAAAAAATATTCTCACAGATTTTTTACAGACCTTCAAATCCTAATTATTCCCGTAGTATTACTTAAATTATGTTTTGAATAGTTTTATGTTGATAAAAAGGGGGAAAAGCACCCCACAAAACCCTTTTTTGGTCTTATTTTTAGAATCAATATAAACCCATCATGGTACTGAATTATATCTGGTTTGCCTTTTTTATCATTGCCTTTATCTTTGCCCTCATTAGCTCATTATTACAGGGTAACGCAGATGTATTCTCCCGCATGGTTCAAAGTACTTTCGACATGGCCAAACTGGGATTCGAATTATCTCTTGGTCTCACTGGCATCATGACACTTTGGCTCGGTATTATGAAAATTGGAGAAAAAGGAGGTATGATTAACATTCTATCCAGAGCTGTTTCTCCCTTCTTTTCAAGAATTTTTCCGTCCATTCCCAAAAATCACCCGGTACACGGATCCATGATGATGAATATTGCAGCTAACATGCTTGGACTTGACAATGCAGCCACGCCCATGGGTCTGAAAGCCATGAGTCAATTACAGGAATTGAACCCAGACAAAGAAAAAGCTTCCGATGCACAGATTATGTTTCTGGTCCTTAATGCCAGTGGCTTGACCATTATTCCCATCAGCATTCTTGTTTACAGAGCTCAGATGGGAGCGGCTAATCCGGCGGACATATTCATTCCGATTTTAATCTCTACTTTTTTCTCTACGCTTATTGGAATCATTGTCACATCTCTTTTTCAGAAGATTAACCTCTTTCAGAAAAGCATTATATTATATCTTGGAGGCTTTACATTACTTATCTCACTTGCCATATACGGATTTCTCTCAATCCCCGTCGAAGCCGCCAACAAATACTCTGTTTCTACAGCCAATATCATTTTGTTTCTCATAATTATTTCGTTTCTCGTACTGGGTTTTGTGAGAAAAGTAAATCTCTACGAGACATTTATCGAAGGAGCAAAAGAAGGCTTTGGCATATCCATTAAAATTATCCCTTACCTTATTGCCATCCTCGTTGCGATTGGTGTTTTTCGTGAATCTGGCGCCATGGATATGCTGATTGGAGGCATCAAATCAATCTTCTCCTTTTTTGGCGCCGACACCTCTTTTGCCGACGCTTTGCCAGTAGCGATTATGAAGCCTTTGAGTGGAAGCGGAGCCCGTGGTTTAATGGTAGATACGATGACCACTTTTGGCGTCGATTCTTTTGCAGGACGTCTTTCCTGTTGCTTCCAGGGCGCATCTGATACAACCTTTTATATTATTGCAGTATACTTTGGCTCTGTGGGAATTAAAAATACCCGCTACGCTGTAACCTGTAGTCTGATTGCCGATCTGGCAGGAATTCTGGCAGCCATTTTTGTGGCATATTTGTTTTTCGGGTAGCGACTTGTCAATGATTTTGCATTAAAAGAGCCTGAACCAAATCAAGGATTATAGCCCGAATCTCTCAAAATCTTTTGCCCATCCTCGTTTTCCATAAGCTCCTGCAAGGTGATTTTTGAATTCTTTGACATATATTTATGTATAATTCGCCACCCCAGCCACACGCCGGTACGGGCAGGAGAGTCTTTCGAAAATTGTGTAGTAAAAGGACCATCGGCTGTAAAACGACGAATTTCCATAGGATTGGATTCGAACAACATTTTGTTTTCGATAAACCACGTCCACATTTTCTTTTCGTTTTTCTCGCACCAATCCCACTGCTGAGACGAGAAGGAAAAGAGCACAGAATCGGACATTTCCGGCAGCACATATTCAAGCATATATTGAAGTTTTCCATAATATATCATGGAATTCAAAATATTATCGCTCGAATCGGAAGCGGGGAATTCTGATTCAGCCCAAGCCATCATTGCATCCACCGTCATCATTTCAGGAATCATTCTTTTTCGCTGATATTGAGGAAGACCCAATTGCTGATAATACTTATTGTTACTTCCCAGAAATTTATCTATACCAATGGCCAGCAACTGACTGTCAATAACTACCGACTGATTCAGACCTGAAATATAAAAGTATACTTCTGGTACAGGATGTGTTGGAAAATATTCGTGATAATATTTAAAAGCAGTATTCATTTGCATTTTTAATCCAGCAAGATCTCCGTGTACATCTATACATTGATTATATAAATCACGGATCATATGATCACTACAAAATGCCTGTGTCAGCACAGTGAAATCCTTATTTTCTGGACCTCCAATAGCAATTACATAGCGGTTAAATAAGTTAAAAAAAACGGGGTATTTTTTAAACAACGCCAGCACTGTATCTGGCGAAACAGTGGGATTTTCGCCAGGAAAATCCTTATAAAAATTATAATACTTCAATTCTACGGTAGAATTTGAAATATCGGGCAATTCCTTTGATTTTTCTCCGCAGGAAACAAACATAACGGAAAATAATATTGCAACAAAAAGTATCCAAAGTTTCATTCTGCGTTTTTTTTTTATATTTTTGTAGTCATTAAAAAGAATGTAAAAATATGAAAAAGTTAGTTATAATTTCAATTCTTGCGACATTTACCTTATCAGGTATGGCACAGAAATTTTCAGGTGGTTTGTATTTTAGCCCTACTTTCAACTGGATGAAACCAGATGTAAAACAAATTGAGAAGGATGCCATGCGCACCAGTTTTGGATTCGGTCTCGAAGGAGATTTTATACTAACAGATAATTTTGTAATTGCTAGTGGACTCCGTTTCAACAATATGGGCGGAAGTCTGAAGTATCTGGATACTGTTCCAAAATTTGTAACTCCGGATAGCACCTATAAGTTAAATCCAGGTCATGTAGTTAAATACAAAACCCAATATGTTGGCATTCCCATCTATATTAAAGGTAAGACAAATGAAATCGGAGGTATTTTCTATTTCATGAAAGCCGGCGTGGTTCCTTCGTTCCGTTATTCAGCTAAAGGCGATGTAACAGTCAATTCGAACGATGATATTCGTGATGAAGTTCGCGGCATTTATACTTCTTTTGAATTAGGTGGTGGTATAGAATATGTACTCGGTGGCAACACCCGTGTTCTTGCTGAAATAGTATACAGCAATGGACTTACAGATGTAACAAAAACTGTACTTGTTGGCAAAACAAAAACCGATAAAGTGGTTCAGAATGGCATTATGCTGAACGTCGGGATACTTTTTTAGTCTTTCTTAAATTTTGCTTTTTAGATGAAATTGGCTCTTTGCCAGTTAAACTACACCATAGGAGCTTTTGAACAAAACACTTCAAAGATTCTTAAGGTAATACACGACTTAGAATCTAAACAAGTCGACATAGTCGTATTCAGCGAACTGGCATTGTGTGGCTATCCCCCGCTGGATTTACTCGAAAGCAATCAATTTGTTTTACAAAGTCAGAAATATATTCAGCTTATTGCTGATGCCTGTCAGGATATTACAGTCATTATTGGCGCTCCATCGCCCAATGAACTTTTATTCGGGAAAAAGCTTCACAATTCTGCCTATGTTTTAAGTCATGGGAAAATAATCGGGATACACCACAAAAC
>PHDH01000015.1 GCA_002840935.1 Bacteroidetes bacterium HGW-Bacteroidetes-21
AAGTCATCTAAACCGTCGAGGTGACTTCCCCGCTAACGCACAGTCGCCCCGACGGTTTAGGGCTTTTGACCGGGCGATTGCTTCCGGTCAAAAATTATTTATTTCCTGATAAATATGCGATGAGGGACCGTGGCCGGGATAAATGGCGGTACTGTGATCGAGAGTAAAAATCTTTTTGGTAATGGAATGCATCAGACTTTCGTAATCGCCTCCGGGCAGATCGGTGCGACCATAACCCATTTTAAATAAGACGTCGCCGGTAAAAAGGATATTGTTTTTTTCGCTGTAAAGCCCAATACTACAGATAGAATGTCCTGGCAGATGCATTACTATGAGGGAGGAATTTCCAAAACGAATAACAGAATCGTTATCGAGAATAATGGTGGGTTTAGGAGGACTGTCCATGCTAAAGCCAAAACTCTGTGTTTGCGTAGTGACGCCAAATTTGTCCCAGTAAATGCTGAAGTTCTTGTGCCCAGCCAGCTCCAAATTATAGGTTTTGCAAACGAAACTGGCTCCCATCAGATGATCGAAATGAAAATGGGTTGCGATAACCATTTTGGGGGTCAGGCTCTTTTCTGTTATAAAACTTTCGAGTTCGTTGTTTTCTCTATTATCTGAACAAGCTGGATCGATGATGATGCATTCGCCGGATTCATCATATACCACATAGGTATTTACCTGCAAAGGGTTAAATGCGAAAGCTTTTATTCTCATTATATGTTTCCTTTTATCATGGGGACGAAAGCAAATAATCCGTGTGTGGATGATTTAAGTTGTCCTTCCATGTTTTTTTCGATTAGTGTCATGGTTTGCGAATCCTGTTTTCCCAGTGGGATGACCATTTTTCCGCCGGGTTTGAGTTGTTGTATGAGTTTTTCGGGGATTTCGGGAGCAGCGGCAGTGATTAAAATTCTGTCGTAAGGTCCATAAGTGGGTTTCCCTTCGTAGCCATCGCCGTAAAACATGGTGGGGAAGTAGTTCAGCGAATTGAGTAAAGTGCGGGTTTGGTTGTATAAGTCTTTTATTCGTTCGATAGTGAAAACTCTTGCGCCAGTTTCAAGAAGCACAGCAGCCTGATATCCGCTGCCGGTTCCTATTTCTAAAACTTTGCAGCCTTTTTGTATGTCGAGCAGCTGGGTTTGAAAGGCCACGGTATAGGGTTGCGAAATGGTTTGATCGTTGCCAATGGGCAGAGCCTGATCTTTATAAGCCAGGTTGGATAATCCCATAGGAATAAACAAATGCCGGGGGACGCTGGCAATGGCGTTCAGAACCAGCTGATTTGCAATGCCTTTTGATTCTAATTCTTTGGCCAGTTTCTGGCGTAGCCCTTTATGATGATATCCGTCTTCCATAGTTTTGTGCAAAAATAATGTTTTCAATAACGAACTGTTAAAAAAAACATGAAAAACGTTAAGAAAGGCCTGTTAATAAAAAGTATTTTTGAAAAAAAAGAGATATGCTGAGGATAGGCGTAGTAGGAGCCGGACATTTTGGACGGTTTCACATACAATCAATTACACAGATACCCGGGTTCCGGTTGTCAGGCTTCTACGATATTGATCCCGAGCGGTCGGAAAAAATTGCAAGCGAGTTCAACGTGCATGCTTTTTCGTCGTACCAGGAATTGCTGGATAATTCGGACGTGGTTGATATTGTCGTTCCCACTGTTTCGCATTACGAATGCGCTGTTCAGGCGATAAAACAGCATAAACATGTTTTTCTTGAAAAGCCGATGACCGCTACGGTGAAAGAAGCAGAGGCCATACTTAAACTGGCAGGCGAAGCCCAGGTCAAAGCGCAAGTGGGGCATATCGAAAGGTTCAACCCCGCATTTTTGGCTGCCCGTCCTTATATTTCAAATCCCATGTTTATTGAAATTCACCGTCTGGCCGAATTTACCATACGCAGTACCGATGTGTCGGTGATTTACAATTTAATGATACACGATATTGACATTGTACTGAGTGTTGTGAAATCCAACCTCAGACGTATACATGCCAGCGGGGTAAAAGTTGTGACAGATTCTACCGATATAGCCAATGCCCGCCTCGAATTTGATAATGGTTGTGTAGCCAATATTACCGCCAGCCGGATTTCGACCAATAATATGCGTCGTATGCGTTTTTTCCAGAAAGACACTTATATTAATGTTGATTGTCTGAATAAAAAATCGGAAGTGCTGAAAATGAAGAATAACGGTCAGATTGAACTAACCGGATTGATGTCGGGAAGCGGAGATATTGGCAATTACGAAGATTTTATCAGCGAACCATTGAGCATTAGTCCGAATAACTCAATAAAAGTCGAACTGGAATGTTTTCTGGAAGCCATTGAGCAAAATAAAGACGTGCCCGTTTCTTTTGAGGCAGGATATAACGCATTACTTGTTGCCAGTCGCATTAGCGATAAGATTGAGAGTGTGTTGTAGGTGGGGGTTTTGGATGGTTAACTGTTGAGCGGCCTATTATGATATGATGAATAGAATATTGTTGTCATTGTTAATGTTTTATACTCTGCCTTCTTTTGGACAGATTGATATTATTAATTTAAGTTTGACTGATTCCACTAAAAATATTTTATATAGTGGGGGGGGGGGCCACAAATTTGATTAAAATCATTGGAATAGAGAATAAAACTAATATAATGTTAATTTCAAATGTAAGAAGTTATAAAGTCGATAGAAATAGGTGTGATTTATACCATCTTTATCCATATTTAGAGAAATCAGATACATTAAAAGTTCTAGTAGGTGATTGTGTCGCTTTTTCAAAACAATTTGATTGTCTCTCGTTTCCTAATTATAAAACAGTATTAGGTGAAACTAATGATACTGCGTTAACTAATACGGAGATTGTAAACAATCCCTTTTTGAATTTAGTGCTTATTGATTGTTTTTATAAAGTCGATTACCATGTTGTTAGATATGATATTAGTTTTTTATTGAAAAAAAGTAAAATTAAACTTCCCAAAAGAATAGGTGAATATAGATTAGTTATTAAAAGACGAAAACAATTGTATGAATCAAATTTAATCCCAATAGATGAGCCAAAGTATCGTCTTCATATCAGTTTCGAAAAAGATTATAAAGTATTAAACACAACTGTTTATGAGAATAAACTACCTAAAGAACATCTTGATATAATAAACTTAATGCAATCTGGGGATAAATTAGTTTTTGATAATATAATCATTCGGAAAAATGATGGAGCTGATGTAAATATTGGTCCATTAACAATTACAATTAAATAGTACAGTGGGTAATTCAGCATAGCATTCTGCAATAAAAATCTTTTGGCGGGTTGAAAAAGTTGGTGTAATTTGCACAATGCCAAGTGTGAAAATGTCCCCAGCAAAATTAAAACTATGAAAAGGCACTTTAGTTTATTGTTCATTTTATTGCCTGTCATTAGCATGGCTCAATTTGATTATATTGATCAGAAGGCATTATATGTTACTCATAAGATAAAAAGTATTATAAGTGTTTATCATGACGAAGACACAAATGAGAATCGAGAAATATGGAAAATTGATTCTACAGGTAGAATGATTTCATATCAACTACATACATTATGGGGAGAGACATATCTTGGTTCAACTGAATGGAAATACAATGGGACCCTATTATCAACATGTACAGATATTGGGGATTACGGTAAAAAAAACCATAAAATTGATACAGCAAGAACAATATACTTATATAATGACTCTCAATTATTAGTAAAAACCAAGTTCACATGGCCAATAGACGAAGACACTTTAATAACTGAATATAAATATATTAATGGACTTATTATTTGTGAAAGTATTTTTTATGGAAATTATCAAAATGGATATAAAACATATTCATATGAAGACATTGTCTCGACAAAATCAAAAACGGTTTCTATTACTGAATTTTATAATAATAATGTCAGTTTTATTCCTTTTATTAAAACTATGAAGTATTATGATACATTAGGAATAATTCAAACAGAAATTGAATACAATTTTATTAAGGAATGTTCAATTCCTTCGATTATTAAAACATTTATATATGATAATGGAAAACTTATAAGAATAAAAGAACTCTATATTGTTGATGACTCAGATAAGCCACATGAGTATAATGATGAAATATTTGAATATAATGAGAAAGGTCTAGTATCAAAAGTATTAACCATCAACAATGGGTCTTCGGAAAGTTATTGTACATATGAATATGAATAAGATACAAGTGTTGATGCGCGCATAGAATTCTGCAATAAAAATCTTTTAGCGGGTAGAAAACGTTGGTGTAGTTTGCACAATGAGTTAATCGAAGTATCTTAAAGTAATACCCAATTAATTTGCGCTTAGTTGCTTTTCCCAACCGTATTTCTAGTTTATTTCTTTTTTTATCTCAATTGCTAATCGGTTTAAAACTTTCCAATCATTTGTTTTTTGAAATTCAACAATATTTGGATAAACACCATTAAATTTATCATTACAAGTCATTATTGACTCATCAAAAGTCTTAAGTAATTCTTTTTCGGAATCATTAAATGCTTCATTAATTATTTTGTTGTCGATTCGATAAAAATTTTCCCATTGTTGAAATAGTTCCTGTAATTGATTTAAATCGCTTTCTGAATCTTGAAATTCAAGTTGTTTTTCTTTTGATGTCCACAATTCAAGATTCTCTATTATACTGTTACGAGACATTCTAATGAAATTCGAATCATATATTTCATCACTTATAGCTTTTATCCTATTTTCTTTTCGAATTTTTTTAATTCTGAATAAATAAAAAGGCACATAATAAACATTAAGAATCACAAGCATTATCAGACGATTTGTATTCTTGTCATATTTATTCAAAAACCAAATGCAATAAATCCAAAGAATCATTGCAATTGAATAGATAATAGGGAATACTATCTTAAAGATTATTGAATCATGCATAATTTGTTCTTTCGTTTTTATATGGATGGTAACGGTTCGCAAACAGGCGAATACTGCAAATCTGTAACTTTATAATCAATGCTTGCCTCTTTCATGTAGTTACGATTGTTTGCTGTTAGCCATTGAGCAAAATAAAGAGGTGCCCGTTTCTTTTGAGGCAGGATATAACGCATTACTTGTTGCCAGTCGCATTAGCGATAATATAGAGAGTGTACTTTAGTCGATTTCCTTCATTTTTTTTAGAAATACCTTTAAAAACTGGGAACATTCTTCGAAAGATTTAAAGGTGTGTTCTTTCTTGAGCAGACTGGGTATGAGGTTAACTTTCTCCATCATGTACAGAGGTTGAGGCTGAATGATGGTCATGAGAACAGTTTTATTTTTATTTTTCAGATTAAGAATAGCTGTTTCAAGCGCGTAGAGACCTGATTGATCTATGAACGGCACTTTTCTCATTCGGATGATAACTACTTCTACATTGTCGGGTATGCCATTCATTATTTGCTGAAAACGGCTCACTGAACCGAAAAAAAGCGGACCGTCAAGACGTTGTATGTAGATTTTATTGCGAATATCTTCAGAAATCCCCATTTCATCGTCCCAAGTTATTTCTTTATCATTTCCGCTGATAGGATCTGCATTAATTCCGCTGTCTACCAAATCACTGGCTCTTTTCATAAATAGAACAGACGCAAGTACCATTCCCAATCCAACTGCTTGAAGCAAATCTACAAACACAGTTAAAACAAGAACCAGAACAAGTATAATGGCATCTGCCCGGGGAATAAACAGGATGTCTTTAATGCCTTTTTTGTCGATAATACCAATTCCAACGGTTAATAAAATACCTGCCAGAACAGAAAAGGGAATGTAGGCAACCAGACTACCTAATCCTAGAAGAATTCCTACAAGGAACGCCCCATGAATAATTCCACTGATTTTTCCTCGACCGCCTGCTTTTACATTTACCAATGTTCTCATAGTCGCTCCTGCACCGGGTATGCCACCGAAAAAGCCGGATATTGTATTGCCAATGCCTTGCCCAATAAGTTCTTTGTTGCTGTTGTGTTTGGTTTGAGTTATATTGTCAGCAACTACAGAGGTAAGGAGTGTATCAATGGTTCCAAGTCCAGCCAGCGTAAGGGCGGGAATAATCATAGCGAAAATCATTTTCGGATCCATGCTGATGATATCGTTGAAGTGGAATGAAGGTAATCCAACCGGAATATTTCCAATTGCTTTTACATCCCATTTTAGGAAAAAGGCTAAAAGCGTAGAAATTAATAAGGCCACTAAAGTAGATGGTACTGCTTTGGTGATTTTTGGAAAAAAATATATTATTGCGATGGTAAGGCTTCCGAGGATAAGCTCGAGCGGATTAATGTTTTGAAATAAAAGAGGCAGACTTTGAATAATATCTAAAGTTTTTTTTGGCGATTCAACACCAAGCAATGGGAAAATCTGTAAGAGAATAATGATTACACCAATACCACTCATAAATCCGGATAAGACAGGGTAAGGAATATATCGTATATATTGACCGATTTTGATCAGTCCAAAGATGATTTGAAAAATTCCGGATAGAATGAAAATTCCGAGCAAAAAGCCGAGGGTAGCTGAAGTTAATTCGCCATTGATGGCATACATGGCAACTAAACCCGACGTGATAACTGTCATTGGGCCCGTTGGACCGCTGATTTGAGAGGGCGTGCCCCCAAAAAGTGATGCGAAAATACCCAAAAAAATGGCGCCGTATAATCCAGCTTCTGCGCCCATTCCTGATTGAACTCCAAAAGCTAGCGCCAATGGCAATGCGACTATCCCAGCAGTAATGCCACCAAAGATGTCTCCTTTAATATTTTTCATTTTAGATGCAGAATGATTTAAAAAAAGATTGGCAAAATTATATTTAATTGCTTTCATTATTCAGTGTATGTTGATATTTTTATTAACTTTATATTTGTTTTTCAAGGTATGAAGGTAATTTTCTTTTCTATCCTATTTTTCTGGCTTGCGGAATTTTCGTTTGCCCAGCCTTACGCTAACGATTGGGTGGATTACAATAAAACTTATTTTAAGATCCCCCTTACTGGCGAAGGTATTTACAGGGTTTCCTATGCTACTTTAAATAATTCTAATCTTCAGTTTCCAATCAATAGTATTTCGCCCAAGAATATTCAACTTTACATTAAAGGGCGTGAATGGCCCATTTTTATTAGCGGTGAAGAGGATGGTATTTTTCATAACTACGATTATATTGAGTTTTATGCCCCGGCTTCAGATGGTTGGCTGGATTCCTTAATGTATTCGCCCAATTTGTCCATTACCAATCCCTATTATAGTCTGGTGAATGATACTTTGTTTGCCTATTTAACATGGAATCAATCCTTAAATAATTTGAGAGCGGGATACGAAACCGATGTAAATTACTCTGCTTATACTGCTTGGCAATCGCTTTGGTGCAAAAGTAATGTGATATGGCATAATCCTCAATACTTTTATTCAGGGGCTGACGATCCAGCGTATCAGTCGGGTGAGGGTTGGTTCGACGAATACTTTCAGCTAGGGAGTCAGGTAACCAGATCGCTCAGTACCCCCGGGTATGTTGCTGGTGTTTATCCGGTGACTGCCAGCTATTCTGTGGCAGGAGCTTCTAACGCTACTACGTATATAGGCTCAAATCACCATTTAAGATTGTCTGTGGGTTCGACTCCTTATGCTGACACGCTATTTCTTGGTTATAAGGCGGTTAAAGGAAGTTTCGATGTGTCTGGGGCCTTGACTGCGCAAACTCAGTTTAAAGCAGAAAGTGTAAATGACCTGAATGTGCCTGCCGATAGAATGACTATTGGTTATCTTACGCTGGAATATCCCCGGAATTATAACCTATTGCAGGCAGAATATCTGAAGTTTAAACTGCCGTCAATGGGCGGTGCTAAAACACTCATTAGCTTTGCCCAGATTCCATCGTCGGGTATTGTTTTGTGGGATATTTCCCGATTCAAAAAAATTCTGTGTACGGGATCAGGGACAAATGCTCAGGCTTTGTTGCCCGATAATGGGAGCGAATTGACCTGCTATATGTCTTCGGTTGCTCAAATAAAAAATGCGGTTCTCGCAGGGAAATTTGAGCCGGTAAATTATAAAAACGTGGCAGGTAATAGTACATACATTATCATTACACACAAAAGTTTATGGGCTTCTGCTCAGCAATATAAAAGTTACCGCGATAGCAAAGGCTATCCAACGGCGCTGATAGATATCGATCAGTTGTATTCTCAGTTTTCATACGGAATTAATAAGCACCCATTGGCTATCCGTAATTTTATTGAATATGCGCTGGATTCCTTTAATGTAAAACCCGAATATGTTTTTCTCATCGGTAAATCCATTCACTCCGGAAAATGGTCGTATAACGAATGTTTTAGAAAGTCAAATGCGAACTATGACATGTGTTTAGTCCCTTCCTGGGGCTCACCTTCTTCCGATCATATGCTGGTAGCGGGTATTGATAGCGTGGATTTCTATATGCCATTGTCTATTGGTCGTCTGGCAGCGGTTACAAATGCCGATGTGACAAATTACCTCGCCAAAGTAACCGCTTTCGAAAACCAACCCCCTTCACTTTGGATGAAAAATGTATTGCATTTTGGCGGTGGGCAAAGTTCTTACGAACAACAACTTTTTGCGGGATTTCTCAGCAATTATGCTTCAGTGATAAGTGATACCCTGTTTGGGGCCATGGTGCATACTTTTCTTAAGACATCCAGTGTGCCGGTTCAAATTACATTGTCCGATTCTATCCGCAACCTTATCAACGGGGGATGCTCTCTCATGAATTTTTTTGGGCATGGATCATCCTCAGGCTTTGATCAGAATATTCAGGAACCATCCTATTATACCAATACCGGTAAATATCCTCTCCTGATTGCCAACTCCTGTCTTACCGGAGATATTCATCTGCCTCCCCCATTACGATTAGGCGAGACTTGGGTGTTAACACCTTCCAAAGGTTCTATCGCATTTCTTGCTTCGGTGGATATTGGTTATGCCGTCTCGTTGAATTTTTTTACCAGTGAATTTGTGAGACAGTTTTCTTATAAACACTATGGTTATAGCATTGGTCGGCAGGTTAGTGAGACGATTAATTATATTGTCACTGGAACAACTTATGACCAGACCTATGTGAATTCAGCCATGGATTTCACTTTACACGGAGATCCGGCTATTATCCTAAACTCTTTTCGCAAGCCCGATCTGATGGTCAACAATACCTCTTTGTTTTATACGCCGACCGAATTGACAACTATCGTTGATTCTTTCGATGTGCATGTCATTGTATATAATCTGGGCAGGACAGTAGCCGATACTTTTTTAATTGAACTGACTCGTACTTTGCCCAGTGGTCAATCCGAAATATTTTACAAATCCATGTCGGGTTGTATTTTGAAAGACACCGTTACTTATAGATTGCCAGTAGATGTCGTCAATGGACCTGGTGTTAACCGTTTCTGTGTACGTGTTGATTCTGAAAACTGGATTGACGAAGAGAATGAAACCAATAACAGTGTTTGCGTCGATAAAGTGATTGTTTCGGGTGATCTTGTGCCGGTATATCCATATGAATATGCGATTTTTCCCTCCAATACCGTAACGCTGAAAGCTTCCTCCGGTTATCCGTTTTTAAGTCCGCAGCAGTGTGTATTTCAGATAGATACCACAGATAATTTTTACACTCCTTTAAGTCAGGGAATTTTGACCTATTCGGGTGGGGTGGCCAGTTGGCAGCCTCCTTTTACATTGACAGATAGCACCGTGTATTACTGGAGAGTGAGCCTGATTCCGTCAGCCGGACAGAGTTACAACTGGAAAGAAAGTTCATTTATTTATATTCCCGGCAAAACAGGGTGGTCGCAGGCACATTTTTTCCAGTTTAAAAAGGATGATTTTAGCTTTATCAATTATAACCGCAATCAAAGATCGTTTGATTTTGATACATCGCCTACATTGATTACCTGTCATAACATCGGTTCCCCATCTTCCAGCCAGTTTGTTGATATAAAATATGCCATCGAAGGATTGAATGATTATTCTTCCTGTGGTCCCGGTAACGCAATTCTGGTGGTGGTTATCGACCCAGAGACGCTTATTCCATGGGAATCGAACAAATCCGATTACGGACAGACAAATTATCCACTTTGCCCAAGCCGAACGAGATACGATAGGTATTATCAGTTTTATGTTGATCCCGGTGTTTTATCAAGTATGAATGATTTCCTTCAGAACGAAGTTCCTGATGGTTACTACTTGTTGATTTACTCTTTCCGAAACGGAATGTTTAGTTCTGTTTGGGATGATGTGCCGGGTCTTTATGAGACATTCGAATCTCTGGGCGCAACTTCTGTAAGAGCGATACCCGATAATTATCCCTATATTTTCTTCTGTAAAAAGGGAGATATTTCAACGGCTGTAGAGACTATTGGTAGTTCATCTACGGCTACAATTGATTTTGAGCATCAGATAAATTTGAATGTTGATTATGGCTATATTACTTCAACCATTGTCGGACCTTCTTCCCGCTGGGGATCGCTACACTGGAGATATACTCATGACGCCGGGTTACGCGATATTGCAAATTTGAACGTTACGGCAATAGCTCCCAATGGCAATAGAATGAATGTATTTACAAATCTGGATGCCGATTCACTCGATATTTATGATCTCGAAACTCATGTTAATGCGCAGGATTATCCATTTCTGGAACTTAAACTCTATGCAAAAGACGATACCCTGACAACACCAGTACAGTTAAAAAGGTGGCAAGTTACTTACGACGGAATTCCCGAAACAGCCATTAATCCCCCCAGTGGATTTGTCTTTGAAGCCGATACTTTAGACGAAGGAGAAGACATGTTATTTGGTGTGGCTACCGAAAATATCAGCGAATTTGATATGGATAGCCTTCTTGTGAAATACTGGTTAACCGATAATGATAATAATCTGGCTCATATTGGGGTCCGACGTCTCAGGCCTCATCCTGCCGGTGATGTGTTAATGGATACTATTCGTTTAAATACCACAGGATATCAAGGACTCAATAATATATGGTATGAAGTAAATACCGAAAATTCAACTACGGGATATTTCGATCAACTGGAACAATACCATTTTAATAATGTAGTGCAGAAATCGTTTTTTGTCAAGTCGGACATAACCAACCCAATATTGGATGTTACTTTCGATGGTGTTCATATAATGAACGGGGATATCGTGTCGGCCAAACCTCAGATTCTTATCGCACTGAAAGATGAGAATAAATTTTTAGCCCTCAACGATACGTCCATTTTTAATGTATACATTAAAGATATGCAGACGGGTTTGGAAAACAGAGTGTATTTTAGTCAGACCGGAGAAATGCAATTTATTCCTGCAGTTTTGCCTAAGAATAGTTGTAAGATAAAATACAATCCGGTATTTGTAACCGATGGCATCTACGAACTCCGTGTTCAGGCGCGTGATGTATCGAGTAACGAAAGCGGCGATTTCGATTATCTCATCAGATTCGAAGTAATCAATAAATCTACGGTGACCCATTTGTTTAATTACCCCAATCCCTTTTCAACTTCCACACGCTTTGTCTTTACGCTTACTGGGTGGGAGTTGCCTGATGATTTGAGGATACAGATTATGACAGTAACCGGAAAGTTGGTACGCGAAATTAAATTAGAGGAATTGGGCGCGATACATATTGGAACAAATATTACCGAATTTGCTTGGGATGGCACCGATGAATATGGTGATAAGCTTGCCAACGGAGTGTATTTTTACCGGGTTTTTACCAAGATTAACGGAAGTTCTATCGAACATCGTGAGACAGATGCCGACAACTATTTCAAAAAAGATTTCGGGAAGTTGTACATTATGCGGTAGGTTGCAATCAAAATATTGCAGTTAGGAAAGCCTTCTCTTCAGATCGGAAAGATCCTCCTTAATTTATTGTTTTCTTAATGTAGTTTTAAGTGAAATTAAATCATAAGATTATGAAAACAATTTTTGCTTTGGTTATAATTGCTTTTCTGGCTAAAGAAATGTCAAGTCAGAACGAAATTATTAGTTTAGATCTACCCGTGGAATATACTGCCTCAGAAATGCATTATAGAACAGGTATTGCCTCTGATTCGGATAATAATTTATGGGTAGCCTTCCAATATAAAGGATTAGCTAAGTATGATGGTAGCAGCTGGACATTATATAATACTTCAAATTCGCAGATACCCAACGACACGATCTTGTGTCTCTATATTTATAATAATGTAGTTTATGCCGGCACACCTCATGGACTTATTTCTTTTAACGGAACGGTCTGGTCAACTGCAACAATGGCGAATGGACTTGCAGGATCGCAAATCAATGGGATATTTGCCGATGGACAGTCTCTTATTGTCACTACCGAACAACATTTATCTATACGAAACGGTGGCGTTTGGACAAATTATCTGATTCCAAATTCAAACTTTGGCGCAGGAACATTTTTCGATTATTTGAATTTCCATACCCCCATTATTAAAGATGCCTCTGGCAATATTTGGATCGGACGATATGATGCCGGTTTGCTCCGGTTTAATGGCTCCGTATGGGAGTCTGTAAAGTATAATACAACCTTTTTAGTTCGCCCTAGAGCATTAATTATGGATAGTAACGATAATATTTGGGTAGGGACTTCTTCAACAACATTTATTTATAACGGTGATTCTCTGGTAAGAACGAATCAGTTATATGAGGATTGGATGGGAGTGCTTCCAGTGCAAATCTCTTCTTTTGCAGAAAACTCAGATGGTGAAATATTTTTCGGCTCTAATGTGTATCAATATTTGCTTAATGATGAATTGCAAACTATTCAACTTTCTTTTGCAGGGGGATTTGGTCTATTGTGTTGTTTCAATAATGGAAGCTATAAAGTAATTCATGCTACCTCGGATGTTACAAAGTTTTATTCATTTTATTCAATATATTATAATGACTATGGTGATTTATACAAGCCTGGCACATACAAATACCTTGATATAAATCAGGTCAAAGCAGGTTTTGGTAATAGGGGCTCGTTTTTTTGGGATTTGGCAGGTAGTCCAAAATACGAAGTGCCAAAGGGATCGGGAAAACATTCGTTGTTTTGCGGTGGTCTTTGGATTGGAGGTCTTGATGCGAATGATCATATTCATTTTTCTGGCGCAACGTTTCAACAGGATGGGTATGATTATTTTCCAGGACCGCTTAAAACATCTTCAGGGTCGGGTTATACCGATACAACAGCATGTTTGCCCTATAATAGAATATGGAAAATAAACAAAACTGAAATTGATAATTTTAGACAATGGTTTGCGGATGGCAGCTTGGGAACGGGCAATCATATTATTCCAGAGGTTATAGCCAATTGGCCAGCACATGGGGATGACCTTAGTGGTTACGATTATTATCTGGCACCATTTGTTGATACCGATAGCAATGGAGTATATGAACCAGCGCATGGGGATTATCCAAAAATTCGGGGGAATCAAATGTTATGGTGGGTTTTTAACGATAAACTTGCTCCACATGGCGAGTTTGATGGTTTGCCCATGGGCGTCGAGGTCAGGGCTTCAGCCTATGCTTATGGTTGTGACACTCTTAACGATAGCACTAACGCGATAAACTATACTACTTTTATGCACTACGAAATAATTAATCGTACAACCTATACTTATAATAATTGCTTTGTTGGGATTTTTAATGATGCTGATTTGGGTGATCATAGTGATGACTTTGTTGGCTCAAATGTGGGATTAAATAGTTTCTATGTTTACAATGGCGATGAATGTGATGGTGATGGTAATGGTAAAACTTATGGATTGAATCCACCTTGCCAGTCGATTGTTGTTTTAAATGGGCCCTGGGCTCCAGAGAATGATGGGTTAGACAATGACCATGATGGAGACATAGATGAGATGTGGGAGTCAACCGGCATGTCTGGCTTTACTTACTTTAATAATTCAAGTAGTGCGTTAGGGAACCCCGTAACTGCAGAAGATGGGTACAATTATTTAAATGCCAGTTGGAGGGATGGTTCGCATTTGCAGTATGGCGAAACAGGTTACAATACGGGGGGAGTTAATTGTCAGTATATGTTTCCAGGGAGACCAACCACTGATCCTTATGGGTGGGGTACCGGGGGTATTCCTCAAGAAGACTGGAGTGAAGAAAGTGAAAATAATTCACCAGGCGACAGGCGTGGTTTGGCCAGTATGGGCCCTTTTGCATGGACGCCAGGGGAAATTCAATACATTGACATTGCATATGTATGGTCCAGAGCCGATTCAGGCGGAGTGCACGCAGGAGTCTCAAAAAATCAGGAAGAAACAGCAGATGTTATAGCATGGTATAAAAATGGAGGGACTATGCCCTGGATTACTGGAGGAAATTTCCCAAATTGTGATCCAATACAGAATACGGTATACCAAAACGAACTGACTTCAAGTAGCTTTTTTTTACACCCAAATCCTGCTTCAGATAAGGTAATGGTAAGTTCTAGTTTACCTAATGATAATTATTCAATAGAACTTATTAATTATAGCGGACAAAAAGTAGCTCAGTATCAAGGGAAAGGGAATACGAAACTAGACATATCTGGTTTTGCTAAAGGCATTTATATTGTCCGGGTTATTGGTCGTCAGCAAATTGAATCCCGAAAACTTATAATAGAGTGAGTAAAACTCTCATTTAATATATCCCGATGTCCAATCGCTGTTATTTTTTTATTGCTGTGGAAGAAACTCTTACTAAAGTAAGGTAATTTATTCAAAAAAGATTTTGGGAATTTGAGTAAAATGCTGATTATTAAAATTTAATGCCAATACCAATTCTTAAATAATACTTTTTTTGTAATTCTTCAAAGTCAACTGTTGCTTGTGTCTTTTGAGAGTTTGGAAGTAAAGGGTTGTCGACGAAACGAGAACTATATTTCAAGTTTATTAAACTAAAGGGAATATTCATGTCTAAATATATTCTTGAATTGACGAAATAAGTAATCCTTGGAGTTATAAGCATATCCGCTCCAAAGACAGTAGAAGTTGTTTTATATAAATTATCAATCTGGGGAACAAATTTCTCGCTAAAATAATATGGGTTTATTCCAAAGCCAAGCCCTGGTACTAAACGATGATTTTTGTTAAAGTTTAATTGATATTCATACCTCAATGAGATGGATGATGTTCTTTTATCAACATTGTACAACGACTGAACAAACCCATTAGTATCATATAATTCCTGATTAATTATTGTTTCTTTGTCCCAATTAAGATCAGTTAATTCGATCTCTTGTAAGTGATTGTTTTTCGAATTCCATTGGAAGGCAACTGTAGGGTTTAACACTTTAAATATTGAATATTTATACGTGTATTGCGTCTGGTCTGCATTTAATCTATCTAATTTGACATACTCATAAGTAGTCATATTGTAAAATTTTAAAGCATATTTATAGTCAAAATTTGACTCTTGTGACCAGGCATATGCTGTCATCATGCAGAAAATGACAATTGTTATGATGTTTTTCATAGAAATTTATTTTGATTTAATTTAATTTTTATTTGCGAGACATTTTATGCTGTTTGAATGTTTCATTATCGGTTGTTTGTATTGTAGCAATAAACAACAATTTTAAACTTTTATTATATTTCGCACGAAAATATTTAAATATAGCCAAGTAAATATAGCTAAAGACCAGACTGTTATAGATGTTGGTGGGGGATGGGAGGGGGCTTAAAAGCTCGCTACTAGAATAAAATCGGTGTCTAATCTACATTAATTTCAAAAATCAATAATTAAGAATAATAATCTTCAAATGTTTTACAATCCATTAGTTTTGGCTGCTGTAAATTATGATATTTATCGGTAGGGATTTTACTAACTGATTTTACTAACATATCAGTTAATGAAGTTGACATTTGGCCTAAATAAACCAACGAGAAAGTCAGATATTCAAGTGGATTATTATCAATTTTAATATCAGTTAGAATAGTATAGTTTTTAGGAATACTATAGTATTCTTGTTTTTCTCTGCCGTTTAAATTATTATTAGCTTTATTTACAATTAAAGATAAAATTGATAAGCTATCTCTAATTTTGCCAATAAAATCAAATTTATCAACTTGTAATTGTAATTTTTTAGTATTAGTTATTTTTGGGTTTTTAAGAATCTCGATTGAACTTTTCATTTCAATAAAATCAATACATTCTCTATCAATAATTATTTTAAGTGCATCACATGATTTTATTGTATCTAATTGGTATTCACGTACTATTAATTCTTTTGTTCTGTCAAAATCAATTACTTCTACTTTTGATTTTTTATAACAATTTTTATCAAGTTTCCCAACTTCCAAAATAACAAAGTATTTTTTATCTATCCCAAACTGGAATAACTTTGTTAATATCTGACTTATTGCCATACAATTTCTTTTAATGGTTCAGCAAGTTTTGAGAAAATAATATTTAAATTATTACTGACATCTGTTATTGTTGATTGCGTCTCTCCGTCCTCGATTTCAGCATAATAATAGCTCGTTTTATTTTTTAATTGAGATAATTCGCTATAATACTTTAATGCTTGAATAATATAGGGGCTATGAGAGCTGATTATAACTGAAATATCATTTCTGACTAAATCAATAATCATTTTAGCATATTCAATTTGCCATTGAGGATGAAGATGATTTTCTGGCTCGTCAATTATTAATAAACTTTTGTCATTTAACATATTACCTTGTAGTAATAGCTGAATTATGCCAAATGATTTTATTCCAGATGCAGTGTTCGCAGGTTTTATTTGAATATTTTTATGTTTATCAATTTTTTGCGAAAAAATAAAATCTCGATTGTTTTTGTCAAATGTAAATCCACCTTTGATTATAGTAGAAATATTTTTTATACATTCAATGAAATTTAAATTATTCTCAAATAGTGTATTTGAAAAATATTTTGCATTCTCAATTTTAGAAATTAAATCTTTGATGTGTAAAGAAACCTTAGGTCTAGTTCTTTGAAAAGAATTTATTTCGCTTCTATCACTTTCAAACAAAGTATCCGAGGATTGAATTAAATCATACATTTGAAGCAACAACGGAGTTTCTATATATACAACATCTTTAAACATAAGTTCATCAAATAGGTTTAATGAGCTAATTTGGTTTTTGTCAAATTCTATTTCCAATATTTGATTTGTGCCTGCATTGTAATTTATATATGACTTTCTTGAGGAACCTTTAGGTGTTATTTCAGATTGAAATTCAGAAAATAATGCTCTTGTTAATGCTCGCTTTATTTGGTCGTTCTTATTTTCATTTGAAAGTAAATCCTTTTTTATTTCTAATAGGATATTTGTACAATCTTGTTGTATACTTGTAGGATATTTTAAAAGCAAATTCTGTTTGTAATCAAAAAATTTATTTAATTGTTCTAACTCATATTCAGGAAATATTGACGCTTGGTTGGTTTCAAATAATTTTTTTATTTGATTTTGAAATATTCTAGGATTAAACTCATCTCTACTAAACTCATCTTTTCCAAATTCAGGAACTCTTCTTAATCGAAAATAAAGTTTTTCAATTTTGGAGAAAACAATTTGTTCTTTACTTTCATTTAAGTCTTGTTCATATCTACTAATTGCTTTAACAATTGAAAATATTAGCTTGCCAACTGTGCTTTTTCCGGTGTCGTTTATTCCAGCAATAACAGTAAGACCATTCAATTTAATCCTTGCAGATTTAATCTTGCCTATATTTCTAATTTCAAAAATTTCATCCAAATTTTCACCTATGTGTTTAGTGATTTTTAAAGGATTAGTTTTATAATATACAGGATTGCTATTGAATTGAAAATCATTAATGCTAAAATGTTCTATTTTTGAAGCTTTCTCAAATATTATTGCATATCTTTCATTTAAAACATTGTCCTTTATAATTCCATTTACTCTTTGAGTTATCCAATCTCCAAACAAATCTTGATGATATTTAATTGCTTTTTTAAATTCAATTCTATTATATAAATCTTTAACACTTAGTATTTCTTTAATTTCTGCAATAAAATACTTACCCCTATCATTTCCACCAGCAGCAATTAAAATTTTATCAAATTGTTTTCCTTTATTCAAATTAAATTTCCAAGCCAAAGAAATTCCAAACACTTTTACTTTTTGAATTGGAGTGATTGTTTCAGCTACACAAATCCCAGAAAACTTGGGTAAATCCTTTTCTATTAAATCTTTAATATTCATCTCATTAATTATTTAATTCTAATGCAATACTAACAATTTTTAGTTGAATTTCAAAAAGAGTTCAAAATTGGCCGTGTACTTATGTGAGAATAAGATAGATAGTATTCAAGTGTAAGTTATATTGCCAGTATTCTTGATTAGGATTTGGCTCAACTATCAACTATTAGAATATATGTTGGGGTTAAACTTTATACTCAGGAAAATACAACATTATATTTACATCATTTAGATATACATCACAAGCAATAGGAGATACTTTTGCCTCTTCTTGTTTAATTATTATTTTGGGATTTCGCAAATCAACCAGTTGATCCTTTAATAACTTTTCAAGTTTTTCTTTTGCGTATTTTGCAGCAGACGTCCCATGTGGAGGTGTGAAAGATCCCCAAATTCGTAAAATATCGCCTTCTAATATAGTGCCATTTGGATTTTTCCAAGACCACATTGGTGAAACTTTGATAGTGTCAAAGTTTATTATTTCTGTAACTTTAAATTTCATAATCTTAAGTATTAGGCGTTTCAGTAATTGCAGGATTTAAAACATCTTGTTTCGTATCGAAGTTTAATTTCCGCTTAGTCTCTATTATAATGCAAAATAACTGATATAAAACAAATAGCCCATATGTAAAAAATACTCCACTTAATATTAAACAAGAAATTCTCACAAATGGAAAGTTAATAGATTTCACATATTCCTTTATATAAATATAGCAGATTACGAGTATTAATGCTAATATTAAAGGAATAAATAATCTTAATATTTGTCTTTTGGGGTTTAATAATTTCAATTGTTTTTTAGCACGTGACTTATTCTTAGTTAGAGATTTAAGGCTATCTTTTATTGTTTTTTCGAAATCTTCTGAATCATTTTGAACATTCATCTTTGTTATTTTTTCAATCTGTTTAATTTCTTCCTCATTTCTTGCTTTAAACTTTTCAACTCCATCTATGAAAACATTTAGTAGTAGAGTTATAGCAGGTGCAATAAAACTTAGAATTGAAATTAACAGTTTTGAATAAATCGAAATAATTTCTTTCATCTGATTACAATTTTTGATAGTAGTTAATTAAACTAGAACTCACTTGTCCACAAAATAATGCGTTGTTATTTTGCATATTAAAGTTGATGCTTGTCATTGGTTGCCTGTTAATTTATAAATACAAATTTAAACTATTATTTTCTAATGTGCAGATATTTCTTTTGTTAATAGGAAGAAATTCTAATCTCTGAAAAACCCTATTCAACCCGCTTCACATCCCCATTGTCTTCGCATTCAGCCAATATAGTTTGTATAGTTTTCTGAGAAACGGGATGAACAAAGTCCGGAGCAATTTCGTTTAGAGGAACCAGTACAAACAATCGTTTTTCTATGTGCGGGTGGGGGGTGGTAAGTGAATTTTCAACTAGAATAAAGTTGTCGTAAAACAGTATGTCGATGTCGATAGTGCGGGCTGCATAGCCTTCGCTGGCGTTGCGGATTCTGCCCAGTTGTGTTTCTATTTGCAGGAGTTGATGAAGTAATTCGGAAGGTGTTAAGGTAGTTTCAATTTTTGTCACAAGATTGTAAAATGATTCCTCGTGATTAAATCCCCAGGGGCTGGTTTCGTAAATCGATGATGTTTTAATAATTTTTCCACCGCGGACAGCTATTTGCTCTAATGCCAAAGAAAGCATTCTGGTTTTGTCACCCAGATTGCTTCCCAGAGCTAGAAATACTGTATATGTATTATCTGACATGATCAGATAAAGGGTTGGAAAAGGTTATAACCTCTTCTTTTCTTCTTTTTCGGTAAATGATTCGATGACGTCACCGTTTTGGATGTCGTTAAAACCGTCGATGTTAAGACCGCATTCGAGACCAGAAGTGACTTCCTTGGCATCGTCTTTGAAACGTTTGAGTGAGCCCAGATTTCCGGTAAAGGCAACAATACCGTCGCGGATAAGACGAACTTTTGCACTGCGGATAATTTTTCCATCAACTACCATACAACCGGCAATGGTGCCTAGTTTGCCAATATTGAATGTTTCACGGACTTCGGCAGTACCCAGAATTTCTTCTTTAATAATGGGCGAAAGCATACCTTCCATGGCCTGTTTAATTTCTTCAATGGCGTCGTAGATTACAGAATAAAGTTTAATCTGAATTTCTTCTTTTTCGGCCAGTTTACGTGCCGAAGTTGAAGGACGAACCTGGAATCCAATGATTACTGCGTTGGATGCAGCAGCAAGCATGACGTCTGAGTCAGAAATCTGACCAACAGCTTTGTGGATCACGTTCACTACAATTTCTTCGTTAGAAAGTTTAATGATTGAATCACTTAGTGCTTCGATAGAGCCATCTACGTCACCCTTAACAATAACGTTAAGTTCTTTGAAGTTCCCTATGGCAATACGACGACCAATTTCTTCCAGCGTAATATGTTTCTGAGTACGTAAGCCTTGTTCGCGGATAATCTGTGTCCTTTTATTGGCGATTTCTTTGGCGTCATGTTCGTCGACCATAGAATTCAGCGAGTCACCTGCCTGAGGAGCTCCCTGAAGTCCAAGAATCTGAACGGGCATAGAAGGTCCGGCTTCGGTTATTTTCTGATTACGTTCGTTGTACATGGCTTTCACACGACCATAGTTAGGTCCTGCCACAATGATATCTCCGATTTTCAGTGTGCCGGCATGTATCAGGGCTGTAGCAACATATCCACGTCCTTTATCCAGCGATGATTCAAGTACGGTCCCAATAGCTTTTTTATGAGGATTGGCTTTTAAATCAAGCATTTCTGCTTCAAGTAAGACTTTTTCCAGCAGTTCTTTTACATTCAAACCCTGTTTGGCTGCAATTTCTTGCGATTGATAAGTGCCTCCCCAATCTTCAACCAGTAAGTTCATTTGGGCCAGCTGTTCTTTAATTCTGTCGGGATTGGCTTCAGGCTTATCAATTTTGTTGATAGCGAATACAATTTTTACACCGGCAGCCTGAGCATGGTTGATGGCTTCGATGGTTTGAGGCATGATGCCGTCGTCAGCTGCAATTACAATAATAGCAACGTCGGTAACTTTGGCTCCACGAGCACGCATAGCTGTAAAAGCTTCGTGACCCGGAGTATCGAGGAAAGTGATTTTACGGCCATCTTCGAGACTTACATTGTATGCGCCGATATGCTGAGTAATACCTCCGGCTTCACCAGCAACAACATTTGAGCTTCGGATAAAGTCAAGGAGTTTCGTCTTACCGTGGTCAACGTGTCCCATAACAGTAACAATGGGTGGACGATGTTCGAGATCTTCGGGTTTGTCTTCTTCGGTGATGATTTTGTTCTCTTCTTCATCTGAAGTGAACTCTACTTTAAATCCAAATTCGTCGGCAATCAGCGACACCATTTCGGCATCAAGGCGTTGGTTGATAGATACAAACTGACCAACATCCATACATTTCTGTATGACCTGATTTACAGGAGTACTCATGAGGGTTGCCAATTCGTTAACAGTTAGAAACTCAGTAATTTTAATGATGTTTCTTTCGCCGTCAATTCTATCTTGTTCGTCCTGCTGTTTCTGATGAAAAGCATCACGTTTATCTCTTTTATATCTTGAAGTTTTTGACTTTTCTTTGGTTCCCAGAAAAGCTTTAACTTGCTTGATGTTTTCGTCCACTTCCTGCAGGTCAACTTCAGAGCTTGATCCTTTTTTCTTCTTTTTCCATTTCGGACCTGTTTTGGCTGTTTCTGCATTTGGTTTAGCTCCTGGCACCACCGTATTATTGGTGAGTTTTTCGGGACTGATTCTTTTTCTTTTGTGTTTGGCTGCATCGTTGGCTGCTGGGGTTCCTGCAGCGGGTGCTGCACCGCCAGGTTTTTTGTCGCCATGTGGCCTGGATTTATCGTCTTTTCTGTCTTTGCGAAACTTATCGTTGTTAGATTTTACGACTTTTTTCTCTTCCAGAATGATGTTCCCTAAAATCTTGGGTCCGTCAATTTTCTGATAGTTGGTTTTAATGAAGTTGTCGTCTGCAGACTTTTCTTCAACAGGTTTTTCGGCTGTAACTTCAGGTTCTGTCTCGGGCTCGGGTGTGGGCTCGGGAATAACTTTGGCAACGGGTTCCTCAGGAATTACTTCTTCAACAGGTTGTTCTTGAACAGGTTCTGCCTTTTTAGGTTTTATTTCGTCGAGGTTAATTTTATCAACGATTTTAAAACTGGGCTTATCTGTTTTAATACGCTCAACAACTACTTCCTCTTTTTTTATTGGAGGAATAACAACCGGCTCTTTTACTATCTCTTTAATCACTTCTACCGGCTCAGGTTTAACTTCCGGAATTTCTTCCTTTACTACGGGAGCAGGTTCGGGTGCTTTGACCACTTTTTTAGGTCTGTTAATTTCGTCCAGATTTATTTTTCCTTTTACTGTAGGGCCGGGAAGTTTTACGGACTGATCTTTAATCATAATCTCCTCGTCCTGTTGCTCGGGAGTTTCGGCGGGTTTACGTTGTAAGTTCTCCAACGTAATAGTCTGCTTCTCGTTAGAAGGAATAATTACCTGACTGGATTCCATTTTGGCATCAAAATCAGGCTTGAACTCTTTCATAAGGAAAATATGAATATCCTCATTGAGTTTTTCGTTAGGGTCCTTCTTGATTTCAATTCCCTTTTTTGCAAGAAAATCGACAGCGGTCTGCAGTCCAATGTTTAGTTCCTTGCAAACTTTCTGAAGTCGGTATACCGTTTTTTCGGTCATATTTTATGATCTCCTGTTTTCAGTTTATTCAAATTCTGCTTTTAATATTTTAATCACATCCAGAACTGTTTCTTCTTCCAGATCGGTGCGCTTGACAAGAAACTCAGAAGTGTTACGTAATACACTTTTAGCGGTATCAAGACCAATTTTTTTGAATTCTTCAATAATCCAGCCGTCAATTTCATCGGAGAATTCTTCCAGATTTACATCTTCTTCTTCCTGTTCGATATTTCTAAAGACTTCAATCTGATAACCGGAAAGCTGACCGGCCAGGTTGATATTTAATCCGCCTTTACCAATAGCCATAGAAACCTGATCTGTATCGAGGTAAACTTCGGCCCGTTTGTCGGCTTCAATGATTTTAATGTTGGAAATTTTTGCGGGGCTCAGTGCGCGGGAAATAAAGAGAGGTAAGTTATTGGTAAAGTTTACCACATCGATGTTTTCGTTTCTTAGTTCGCGAACGATACCATGAATACGGCTACCTTTCATACCTACACAAGCGCCAACGGGGTCGATTCTTTCATCGTATGACTCAACGGCAACTTTAGCTCTTTCGCCAGGTACACGTACAATTTTCTTGATGGTGATTAGTCCATCCATAATTTCAGGAACTTCGAGCTCAAAGAGTCTTTCTAAGAAGACAGGAGAGGTGCGGGAAAGAATAATTAAAGGAACGTTATTTTTCATCTCAACGCGAATTACAACTGAGCGTAGTGTTTCTCCTTTGCGGTAAAAGTCGCCGGGGATTTGCTCTGTTTTGGGCAGGATGAGTTCTATGCCTTCATCGTCGAGGAGTAGAATTTCCTTTTTCCATACCTGATACACTTCGGCTGTAATAATTTCGCCAATGCGTTCTTTGTATTTCGAAAATACGTTTCCTTTTTCCAGCTCGAGTATCTTCGATTGTAAGTTCTGCCTAAGCGAAAGGATAGCACGACGGCCAAAACTTCCGAATTTAATTTCTTGTGTTACGTCTTCTCCCACAGAATAGTCTTCGTCGATGAGTTTGGCTTCGCTGAGTTTAATCTGAGTGGCAGGATCGTCATATTCGCTATCCTCAACAATGATGCGGTTTTGCCAAATTTCAAAGTCGCCTTTGTCGATGTTGATGATTACATCGAAATTATCTTTGTCTCCGTTGAGCTTGGTGAGGGTTTGTTTAAAAACATCTTCCAGAACACGCATCATGGTCGCACGGTCAATGTTCTTTAGTTCTTTGAACTCTGAGAATGATTCGATAAGATTAATGTTTTCCATATCAGGATTTTATTTGAATGATATACTTACTTTTACTTCTTTTACCTCGCTAAAGGAAAAGGTTTTAAAAATGGGTTCGACTTCTTTCTTTTTGCTTTTGGTCTTTTCTTCAATCGTTATGTCTTTGGATGTGACTGCTGTCATTTTTCCGGCAACGATAGAATTGTCTTTTAATTCAATTTCAATATTCTTTCCCAGATTTTTGGCAAATTGTGCGGCTACTTTTAACGGTCTGTCGAGGCCGGGAGAGGATACTTCCAGAGAATATTTTTCCATGGCATCGCCCAAAAATTCGGATAAGCCACGACTTACTTGCGTACATTCCTGTATGCCGATGCCTTGCTCAGTGTCAATAAAGACGCTGATTTCATTCTTTTTCGAAATCTCTACTTCGACAAGGAAAAACCCCATTTCGGCAGATTTGTTTTCGAGCCAGGCTTCTATTTTTGCTTTCATAACCATTGTTTAATAAAACAGGGGACTTTCCGCCCCCTGTAATTTTCCTCCGTTATTTCGGCCACAAAAGTAATAGAAATAATTATATTACCAAAAGATTTGTGAAACTTAATGCAAGCTAAAAGCCTCTTAAGTCATCAACAGTATTCTAAAAATGAATTAAATAATGGAAAATAAACTGCCTTGTAAGTTTTCAAAGCAGTTAAGGGATAATAAAGTCAATATGCGAATTTACGCTTGCATTTCCATCAGGAGGAACAACAAATGACTGTGTTACATTGGAGTTCATGTAATCCCCGCTCAGGTGCTTTTTGTCGTTGTTTTTGTCGACGTATGTGTAAATGTAATACTTGCCGGGATGTGCGTTTTTAATTGTGTAGACAGATGTCTCAGACGTCAGAAAAACGGCTTTGGAGATAAACTTTTTTCTTTCCGGCAGGTATTGTATGCCCTCGAAAAATGGTTTGGTAGTAAGCAGGATGCATATTTCGTCGGTGGGTACTACATTTAGCTTTTTGTCGATGGAAATATTTACGGTGATACTGCCCAGGTATGGCTGATCGGCAGTTTTGTATGGGTCATTATCGAGATTAAAGAATATGCTTTCCTCCATGTTTTTGAATTCGTCCGAAAAATCTTTAATCATTTTTGGCTGGGGATAGTTGAAATGTGCAATGGCATCTTTGGCATTATCTCGACTTGCCAAAGTCGCTGTCCAGGTGGTGTGTGGCTCAAGCGGAAAAACTTTATTGAATTTGTTGGTGTAGACTTTCATGGTCATTTCGTCGCCATTGAAAACGAATTCAGTATAGGCCCGTTTAACTCCCTTCACAAAGTCGCAAAAACGGAAATAGTTTCCCGAGGTAGCTACAGAATCCATCACTTCGTAAGTAACGCAACATTGGTTTTTAAAACAGCCTTCGGTTCGCATCGCCAGTTTTAACTTTCCGTCGTGTTTTACAACGAAAAAACTAAAAATGTTAACGGTATTAGAATCCAGTAGAGAAAATTGCGAAACCTGCGAGGCCGAAACGGGGCGAAAATCAACATACCACTGATCAAAACTTCCTGCCGAGGTGGTCGAGGTAACGGGACCATTCCATTGTCCCGGAATTTTGTTCAGGAAATCGAAGCCCAGAACTGGTTCTGTCTGGCTGAAACTGCTATTATTGATTAGCAATAGCAGGGTGACTGAGAAAAGGATAGTTTTCATTATAAAACGACTAAGGGAAATTAAGTTACTAAATTAATGTTTTTATTTAATCAGAACAAAGCTAAAAAAAGCCTGATTTTTCAGGCTTTTTTTACAAAGACCTCCAAGGTCTTTGTCTTAATTTATTTTAGTCTTACAGACCTTGGAGGTCTGTTACTTTGGAGGTCTACTATTCGTAATTCCCTTTTTTTAATATGGTATGATCTTTCATCAGGAATTCGCCCATGGCCACCACGTGATAAATTTCGTTGTTGTTGATGAAAACCATGTCGGCATCTTTTCCTTCTTCGATACGGCCTTTGGCGCTCAGTTTCAGGATATCGGCAGGACTGGAAGTCAGTACTTTTACAGCAGTTTCGAGCGGGATATCTTCGTCGCGTACCATATCCATGAGTTCACGGAAGTTGGCAGAAGGACGACCCATTTCGAGTTTTATGAGTTTGCCGTTTTCGTCGAAGCCCGGAAGGGAGCCGCAAGCGTCGGAGGTAAACGTAATTCTTTCGATGGGAACGCCGGCGTCGAGCAGCATTTTGACAGATTTTGAAGGTTTCACTTCATATTCGGGGAAATAAGGATAGGAACTGGAAGTGATATCTACAATACCACCTTTTTTACCATATTCAATAGCGTCAACCAGCGTGTAATCGTTACGATTGCAATGGGTAGGATAAAACTGAGTTAGTTTTAACATGCCCTTACTTCTTTCAATTACATCATATAATGGCTGGAAAGGATTCTGCTGGTCGCCCAGATGAATATTTACCAAACCGGCTTTGCCACCCAGCATACCGCCAACGCGGGCATGTTCGGTCAGACGGAGTAATTCGTCGGTCGAAGGCCAAGATGAACGATGGTCGGAAATAGCGATTTCGCCCACGCCAATGACTTCTTCTATCATAGCAATGTCTCTTCCGGAATCCCCTGTAATGGTCGGGGTGGGAACCTGATAAGCGCCAGTATAAATATAAGCTGTAACACCATCTGCTTTGAGTCCTTTAGCTTTCATGAGAACTGATTCTACGGTGCGTGTCATTCCGTCTGTTCCAAGACAACCCACAACGGTAGTTACGCCAGCTTCGACCAGCATGCTGAGTTGGAGTTCAGGAGTGCGGGTTCCGGGGCCGCCTTCGCCACCGGCGCCGGCAATATGTATGTGTGCATCAACAAAACCGGGAACCACTTTCAGTCCGTCGCAGGAAATTTCCTCTACGGGATATCCATCGGGTTTTGCAATGTCGTCGGCGATGAGTAAAATTTTGCCTCCACCGGTCAGAATATCTTTTCTGCCTTTGTAGTCGGGAGCGTACAATTCACATTTTTTGAAAAGAATCATAATTATTTGTTTTAAGTTAATTATTCATATTTATACACCAATCGTTCCAGTTCTCTTTCGATAGAACGTACCAGTTTTTTGTCTTTTTCTTCTTCCCCGTCGAAGTAAAAACGATCTGTTTCTCTTCCTTCGCGAAAAATTTTACAGGTGTCTTTTTCCATGATGATAAGTAGTCCACCCGGCAGTAGTTGATCTTCGAGTACTTTTTCTTCGGCTGGATGGGCTTCGTCGAGAATAACAATGTCTGCACCTTGATGCAGGAGTCCGAAGTCGTAAATATCGTTGCGGGTATGTTGGAATATGGCGAAGTCGACTTGTGGATTTCGGAGTATGATTTTCACATTCTGGTCGTGTTCGGGATTTTTGTAGAAGAATTGGTGGTTGAACCAGATGCCGTCGGAGGTGAGGGCGCCTACGTATATATCGGGATTTATATCGTGTAAGAGTCCATTGAGCATGGCAGCCAGTTCGTTGGAAATGAAATTTCCGGCAATAATGGGTATGCGACTGTTAATGGGTTTCTCGAAATGAGAGAGCAATATTTTTGCAGGAACGTCAATAGATCCACCATAAGCTGGTGCCAGATGCATGAAAACACCGGGACCGGCATTGATTTCAATGATGCCGAAGTTACCTTCGTTCCAGGGTTTTGAAATATCGCCAGCCAGCACATCTATGCCAAGACATTTGACAGTGAAGAAGCGTGCAATGTCTTCAACAAGTTTAATATTGGTAGGATGAATTTTGTCTGTTACATTAATCGAGACACCTCCTGCAGAGATATTGGCTACGCGGCGTAAAACGATACGTTCGCCTTGTTGTGGTATGCTGTCGATGTTAAGATTCTGCAAATGGAGAAATTCGTGAAGGTTATCGTCTTTTTTAATTTTACAAAGAGGGGAACGTGCGTTGTCGAGGCGTATTTCGAGATCATTTTCAATGTCAATCAGTTTGCCTATGGTGTTTACGCCATCTCCGTCAACATACGCCGGAACACGTTCGAGCGCAGCAATAAATTTACCACCTACGGCCAATAAGCGATGGTCGGTGCCAAAGATCTGAGTCTGTACCAATGCTCCATCAAAGTTGACGCCTTCTGCTTTGGCCGAATCTACAATTTTGCGGAAGGCAATGCGAACTTCTTCTTCAGAGTTAATGCCTGTTGTAACACCGTTGCCTTTATGGCCAGCGACTGGTTTTACCACGCAGGGGAATCCGATTTTCAGTGCTTCAGCCACAATTTCATCTTCTTCAAAGCAGTTGGTGCCGTTGGGTGTAGGAAGTCCGCACATTTCAAGAAAATCACCCACCATATCCTTAAACATGGTAAATTCTGTATCTTTTATTCCGTCGGTATGAAAAGTGGTAGAACGGCCTCTGAGTTGCTTTTTACCATAGCCCCACTGAAATTGGTTTTCTTCGAAAAGATAATATACCGGAATGTTGAGGCGAAAACCTGCTTCTACCAGTGAATAGATGGTAGGACCTCCATATAATGTTCTGTCGAATTCACTCTGAAGCTGAATAAAAACTTTTCCAAAGTCATATTCTTCTCCATTTGTTAATTTATTAAACCATTCGGCGACAATTTTCACACATTTTTTTGAAAGTTTTTCATCAAGATGCTCAACAGCTACAACGAAATCAGCTCCGTCAAGTGTGACATCGTATTTGTCGATATACAGGCCAATTTCCATTTTAAGGATATCCCTAACAGTAACAGCGAACAATTCGGCAACATCATCTAGTTTATGTTTTTTAATCTCAGGAAAATGTTTGGATACCGCATCTTCGTATATGTGCAGAGGACTTTCATTTTGAATTGAAAGGTTGAAAACAAAGGCCCGAGAGTTCAAATAGAAGTTCGGACCGTTGTAAGCGTAAAACTTAGATACAGTAAAATTTTCCATATACTTATATATTAGATTTAGCCGTAAAAATATGACATTTTGGTTAATCTCAAATAAAAAAACGCAGAAATTAGCGGTATCATTGAAATATTCCAATCTAGAGGGTCAGATTTCCGGGTTGGATTTGGAAAAAAGGCTTTTGTGTTTCGGCTTATTATAATGAACACTAATCCATTACGATAGTTCGGAGGGGAATGGGCTTAACTTAGGAAAAATTTATTCCTTTTGACTTAGAGCAGTGTATAGTTTATATTAGTAATAGAAAAAAAAGTTAAGGTATCTCGAAACAGGGCATAAAAAAAGCCTTACAGAGTAAGGCTTAAGTAATTAATGGTTAATAAGATATAAACTATGCGAGTTTAACATTAACAGCATTTAATCCTTTTTTACCTTCTTGAAGGTCGAAAGTTACTTCGTCATTCTCGTTGATTTCGTCTACTAAACCTGAAGCATGTACAAAGTATTCTTTCTCTGATGCCTGATCTTTAATAAATCCAAATCCTTTGGATTCATTATAAAACTTTACTATTCCTTTATTCATTTTGAAAAATTAATTTGGCGCAAGTTACAGCTAAATATTAAGAATACAGTAATTTTTTTGAAAAATTTTAATTTTTCTTGAAAAGTAGTTGTTTGGAACTTATGTTTTTGTTAATATTGTTCAATAGTCGCTTTACTGTTAATCTTTTGTAAGATATTGAAAAATAGAGGCTGCTTTTTACAAAGCACATCGTGATATTTCGTACTTTTGCATAAACTCTATCACCATGAAAACACACATCGACATTGAAAATTTAAAATGCTACGGATGCGCAAACACTATTACACGAAGTCTCTCACGCACGGATGGAGTTACAGATGTCATAGTAGATCATGAGTCAAATACCGTCAGCGTTACTTATAATGGTGAAAAGGATAGGCGTGATGAGTTTGCTGCTATTTTAAAAAAACTGGGTTATCCCGAAAAAGGAAGCAATAATGCAGGTGCTACAGTAAAATCATATATGAGTTGTGCTATTGGCAGGGTTAAAAAATAACTGCGTCTATAAAACTATTAATTCATAAACTAGTGGATTAATGAGTGGGTTTGCTTGTATTTGCTTAGTTTCGAATAAATAAAAGTCTTATAATTGAATCTTTTTTCTGCTGTTTTTGAAAATTTATTACAGTAGATTCATAAAAAATTTTCATCTTTGGTGTGAAAATTCACCCGTAAACTATGCGTTTATTCTTATTACTACTATTTTCAAGTTGTACTTTATGTCTGTTGGCGGGTAATACCGATAGTCTTCTTCTTGAACTGAACAAAGAAAGAATGGACAGCATTCGCATACGACTCATGCTGGAAGTGGGCGATTCCTATGAATTATCAAACCCCGATAGTCAGATCTTTTACTACAATAAGGCAGCTGTTGTAGCATGGGATGCGCGTGCAAGGCATTGGAAATACAAACTACTTTATGCTGTAGCAACTCGTTATAGTGGAGTCTTTCATGGTGGTAGAGGCGATTTCGAGAAAAGTATGTTCGACTTCAAAAAGTCATTTAATATGTGTCGCAACCTCACTGAGGAAAGCGATACAGAAGCTGTGAAAGAAGGAAGGCAGGGATTGTCAAAATCGTTAGTGAATTTTGCCGGGATACAATATTATATGGGTGATTACGATAAAGCGGCCAACAATTATTTGGCGGCCTTGTACATGAAAAAGTTGTTGAAGGATAAAAAAGGAATGGCTCTTTGTATTAATAATATTGGGAATGTATATTTAGCTAAGGGGCAGTATGATAAGGCTTTGAATTATTACCAGCTAGGGATTGATCAGTGGGCTGCGATGAAAGATACTTCTGATCCAGTACTTTCAGAAGAAGCTAAAAAGGGTATGAGTATGGGGTATATGAATTTGGGTATCATACAACGCAATCAAAATAATTATGAAGAAGCGATAGATTATTACCAGAGGTCGGCCGATATTCGCATTGCTATTAAGGATTTTAAGGGACTTACTGATTGTTATGTAAACATGGGGATTGCCTATAAATACTTCAAAGAATTTGACAAAGCCCTGATGTATTACGATAAAGCTCTGCTTGTTTTCGAACGTTTGGGCGATAAAAAAGGGATACTTCGTGTGATGAGCAATATGGGTGTTCTGTATATTGAAACCATGGATTACGAAAAAGCCACTGACCTGAATTTAAAATCTCTTGCCATCGCCGAAGAAATTGGTGATAAGCAGGCTATTGCGCATATTAATAATAATTTATCTGACATTTATTTTAAAACCGAACAATTCGATAAAGCTTTATCCTGTGCCGAAAAAGCCCATGATATGGCAGCTAAAGTGTCGAGTCTGGCTGAATCTACCCGCGCTTATTATCTCCTGATGGAAGGCTGGGCAGGTAAAGGAAATTACAAGCTGGCATACGAAAACGCCAAACAGCATATTATTTCTAACGACTCTCTTAAAGGCATAGAAAAATCGAAAGTTGTTCAGGAAATGGAGACCAAGTATCAGTCGGTTAAAAAGCAGCAGGAGATTGATAAACAGCAGCTTGAACTGACGAAAAAAGAAGAGGAAATTAAAAGAAAAGAAGCCGAATCCGCCTTTCAGCAAACGCTTTCTATGGCTTTGTTCGGAGGACTTTTACTTGTCTTGTTGTTGGCTTATTTTATATACAGAGGCTATCAGACCAAGAAAAAAGCCAATGTTCTTATTTCCTACAAAAACGGTCAGCTCGAACAAGCGAATACCGAAATTACGGCTCAACGCGACGAAATCGAAGCTCAGCGTGATACTCTCGATTCCCAGAAAAATCTATTAGAAAGAATTCATAACGAACAGACAGATAGTATAAGGTATGCCAAACGGATTCAGAAAGCTTTAATTCCTTCGGAGGAAATGTTAACAGATTTGTTGATGAAGGAAAGCCGTAGTGTTATTGCTGATTATTTTGTGTATTTCAAACCCCGCGATATTGTTTCGGGCGATTTTTTCTGGTCGATTAAAATCGAAAACCGACTTATCTTTTGTGTCGCCGATTGCACAGGACACGGTGTCCCGGGTGCCTTTATGTCTATGCTCGGGTTGTCTTATCTCAACGAAATTGCTAAAAGACACAACATCTTTTCGGCTTCCGACATATTAAACGAGCTGAGAGCCAGTATCGTTGTCTCTCTTCGCCAGCAAATTGATGAAGAAGGGAAACATGTAAACGAGTTTAATCCGGCCATACCTATCAACCGTGATTCATTGCATGATGTAAAAGATGGAATGGATATTTGCCTTTGTGTGTTAAATACTGAGACCAA
>PHDH01000299.1 GCA_002840935.1 Bacteroidetes bacterium HGW-Bacteroidetes-21
TCCAATGCCATACATCCACACCACCGGCAATAAAACGTTCGGGGTCGTTTGGATAAGCAGCAATTACGTTATCGTACCAACCTTGATTATTTGATCCGAAAATTTGAACTGCTTCTGAACTAGAATTTATTACTGGATTCCAAGTTTCTCCTTTATCTTTAGACTGATAAATATCATTAAAGCCACCATTTGAACTAGCAGCCAGACAATACATATAATTACTGTTTGAAGGAGCTACAGATAATTCAATTCGAGTTACACTGGTAGGAACCATTCCTGCACTGTTGGCTGACTTTTTCACAAAGAGATCATCTCCGGTATTGCATACATAGACATGATTATTAACAGCAGCGATTACAGTGTTTCCATCCGTTGATACTTTAACACAAGTAGCACGTTGATTAGCATCTGTTCCGGTAATAGGATTCGACCAGGTTAGACCGCCATCTTCAGTAACTCTGAGACCTTGTTGTGTCCCAGCATATAATTTTAATGGATTGGTAGGATGAGCGGCAAGGCTGTAAACTGCTTTATAAGCATTTATTGTTGCTGCTGTTCCGTCCCATGTAGAAGGAATTACCTGAAAGGAATTTCCTCCATCAGTTGATTTATAAATACCCTGCCCCCAAAAACCTGAAGTACTGACAGAAACAGTAAAACCTTCGCCAGTACCTATATAAATATCACCATTGACAGTCTGGCATATACTTCCAATGATTAAAAACTCCATTCCAGGAACTTGATTCCATGAAGATCCACCCGTTGTGGATTTCCACAAACCTCCAGAAACAGCACCCGCAAACATAATATTTGGGTTAGTTCTATCAAAAAGAATAGCCCTGGTACGACCTCCGACATTGTTAGGCCCCATCTCAATCCAGTCGAGGGACAAAGAAGAACGGGTTTGTTGGTTATGAAAGGTCAGATAATTATTCAATGCATTTGCTCTATCTTCTGCACTGACTTCTCCGGTTTGAAGATCGGCTCTGCGATTATTCAACCATTCGATAGCACCCGAAAAACCTTTTTCGTTAAGTACATTGCGGGGATTATACTTCGTTTCACCGCCCACAAATGAATTTGTTACCCATGAAAAGGTAAATCCTACTACGACCAGAACCACTAAAGGTAAAATCAACTTTTTGATATTCATAAATTTAAGTTTACGTTTTCTAAATGAAACTTTAATAATTTTCAACTTTTGAAAATACAAAAAATCTTAAATACAAAAAAATTATATATGATGTTTTTCAGCGTGGTAAGACGAACGTATTAACTTTCCACTCTCAACCATTTTATATCCAATATTATATGCGATATCTTTTAGTTGATAAAATTCTTCATCAGAATAATACTTTTCTACATGCAAGCATGATGTATCGGGTTGAAGATACTGACCGATCGTCAAAATGAAGCAATTTGTTTTATAAATATCACGCAAAGTAGCTTCAATTTCCGCCCATGTTTCTCCCAGTCCTAACATAATTCCACTCTTTGTCCTGACTCCTTTTCCTGCCAAATACTCAAGAACTCCCAGACTTCTTTCGTACGACGCTGAGGGCCGGACAGATGGAGATAATCTTCTGACTGTTTCAATATTATGACTAATAATTTCAGGTGAAGCATCAATAATCTGATCTAACAACTCGCTTTTTAGCTGAAAATCGGGAATCAGAACTTCCATTTGCAGTTCGGGATTATTTTGTCTCACAGTTTTAATAACCTTTGCCCAATGAGTTGCTCCGCCATCAGGCAAATCATCTCGATCGACACTAGTTATTACGCAGGACTTAAGCCGCATTAGTTGAACCGATTCAGATACTCTATCAGGCTCAGACTCATCATGAATAAAGGGTTTTCCGGTTTCAACCGAACAAAAGCGACAGCCACGTGTACAAATATTTCCTAATATCATAAATGTAGCTGTACGATTCCCCCAACACTCACTTATATTTGGACAATTTCCACTTTGGCAAATCGTATTCAACGAATGTGAATTTACAACTTCACGAACAAACCTGTAATTATCGTTATTCCCTATTCTTACACGGGGCTTATGTGGAGAAATGGTTCTTTTTTTTGGATTATTTTCTTCAGAGTTCATCTTTTCGTATTCCAACTTTTCCAAATCTATACCCAATGAATAATGTAATAAAAAAACGACTATTATTTTCAGTATCCATAATAGGCACAGACTTACTATAGACGTCAAACATCACACCTGTTTCTATTGCATTAATATACTTATAAGAGCCACTATATTCAAAACTTATTCCTAATTTACCGAAAGCACCAGGAACCAGGCTCATTTCACCAAATCCATTAAAAAATGAGGATCTTCCATAAATATCACTAACACTATGAATATCTGAACTAAATTTTTTATTCCCGATGTAAAGTAAGACTTCATTCCTTATAGGATCAATTCTGGCACTATCAACGACTTCGTAGTATACAGGCTTTAAAAGACCCAAACTTACACCGACCTGATAATAATATTTAATAGAAACGCCACCTTTGTCTTGTTTCGAAAATTGCTCTTTCTGAATACCCCACCCTCCACGTAAAGTCATAAAAGTATTTAGCTTTCCAAAAACAAATCTCTTCTGATTATCATAATAGGGGTTTCTGACTTTAAACTCTTTGGGATGCTTAATGTGACTAAAATCGACATCAAAAATGTGCTTTTTATACCCATCCATTCTTTTCCCAAAACGATACTGCAAAGAGAAGCCATTACTGTTTAAATAGGCAGCATAACTATTTTCATTATAAGTGACTATACGATCTTCGTTAATAAGATCTCCCTGAGATCTCGCAACAACGGTCAGTAAAAACAATAATACAACAGTATATATATATGATCTACACATGCCTATTATCAGAGTTTGAAAACGGGCGAACGGCAGAAATATTAACTGGGGTTACTTACCTGATGGCTGGCAGCACTACCGTAAGCAGGACAATGCTCACTGGATTTACAAGATACGAATGCGCTGGCAATCAAGAGCGACAGAATAATTAATATTGCAAAACGTCTCATTTTTTCTGATTTAAAAATCAAAAATACAACATTTTTTTCAATGTCAACCTAAACCATTTAGTATTTTATTAACATTTACCTGTCTTTTTTAACAATCAAAGCAATTGGCTTTCCTTACAACAATCACACATTAAACACAATATATGATTGTTATAAATAGGCATTTTTACTTACTAGAATCATTACAAATAACTAATTGATTTAAAAAATAAAATCATTTTTTATAAAAAGCTACTTGAAAGGAAGTCAGAAAAATATTTTAATGAAATAATTTCACAAACTCTAATGAATCACAGATCGGCCATCCTTTTTATTCATGGCCCATTTAATTTCATCAAAACTTAAACTTTCAACTGAAAAAATAGTAGAACTATTCCCAATTGTTTTAAGCACATGACTATCTGATGAACGAATAATAGTTTTGGTTGCAATTATTGGATGTTCTTCAATCAACATCCCCGCATTTGAAAAAGCGGAGATTTCTAGTGCGTCATACTTTAACCCATCAGGAATTTTACCCATTTGCATAAGCAACCCATTGACAGGTCTATCAATATGCGCAGGAACAATTATTCCTCCTTGACTAACAACCCATTCAGACAATTCAGTATAGCCAATTTTTAATGGAGCAGTA
>PHDH01000300.1 GCA_002840935.1 Bacteroidetes bacterium HGW-Bacteroidetes-21
GTAGTATAAGTTTTGTCCAATTAGCAATGATTAGAATAATGCTGAACAGAGTTTAAAATTAAATTTTAAACAACCTCTATACATGGCGAAAAAGGATCCCCAAAAATACGCTCATTGAGATTTCATTATCACTAAATTATAGAATTAACAAATGTCTATTAAAAACATAATATTCTTTCGATCTTTGCTGCAAATTAAAACATAGAGCAAGAAACAATTAGTATTTGCAATAATATATTGATTTATGAAACTCAAGATAGTATTTATACATCTCGTATTATCCACATTAATAATCTCATGCAGAACGATTAGGGAAAAAGACTTTATTGTTACAAATCCACTTGGAGATCTACTTCCTCCAATGGAAGGGAATATTGATTTATTTAATTTAAAAGACAAAATTTCTTATGGGGAAGTTAAGATTTCCGGCAGATATAATGGGATCATTCAAATTAGAAAAAACGCAGATTCTCTGAACATTTTTATATACGACCCTAATGTGCAAAAAGTTCGGGGAAAAGTTCGGTCATTATCATTGAAATGATTAAAGAAAACCGTAAAATAACTATACCTGAAATGGCCAAACAACTTGGAATTTCGACCCGTGCCGTTGAAAAGCAATTGGCCGGACTAAAAAAAGCGGGTAAAGTAAACCGTATAGGAAGCGAAAAAGGTGGCTATTGGCTGGTTAATATTACAAATTGAAAATATGGTTACTAGCCAATGCCCTCATCAATGAGTAACTTAAACAATCAATTTTCAACCAACATGGGCTGACTTAATTCCCGACTTGAAAAGCAAATCATCAGCTTTGGGGGGATTACGTCCTCGCTTCACTCGGACGTGATCCCGGAAGGGCGTCCTGCAATACCGAAAAATCAATTTGCTGCGCAAATTATTTTTATTTGAAATCGTTTTCTTATGAAAGCAAAGCTTTCAACGAAACCAATTTCAAATAAAAATCCCCATGATCTGCGATCATGGGGATTGATTTTTCGGTGTTGCGGAGAAAGGGGGATTCGAACCCCCGGTCCAGTCGCCCGGACAACGGTTTTCGAGACCGCCGCATTCGACCACTCTGCCATCTCTCCGTATTTGTTTGAACCTTTATTGACTGCTGCTCTCCGTTACCAATAAAGCGCTGCAAATATAGATATTTTTTATAAAATTAAATGAATAAAATTCTAACGACTAAATAAAATGTTGAAAAACAATAATTAGACAGTCGATTTTTTTATCTAAACCGATTTAATGTTTAAAAATATAATTATATATTTGCAGTATTAACTAAATAACATATGCCTAAAAAAGTATCTATTGCCGATCTCGCCATGGCCGCAGGTGTTTCAAAGACGCTGGTCTCTATGGTTCTTAACGGAAAAGCACGCGAAAACGGAATAAGTCCCGATACCGAGAAAAGAGTCATCGAAATAGCTCAAAAACTTGAATATCGTCCCAATTTATTTGCCCGGGGGTTAAGAATGGGAAAATCTAATTCCATTGGTCTTATTCTACCCGACATTTCTAATACTTTTTATGCCGGTCTGGCCAGAAGCGTCGAAGACATTGCCCGAAAACACAACTATTCTGTCATTATGTGCAGTTCGGACGAGAATAAAGAAACAGAATTGAAACTGCTTCAACTAATGACCGAAAAGCAGGCCGACGGAATCATTCTTGCCAGTACCCTCGACGACGAAAAACAAATCCGCGACATTCTGGGCGACGATTTCCCCCTCGTGCTGGTCGACAGACACTGGGACAACTCACACTACCCTGTGATTAAAGTCGATAATCTCGATGGGACAAAAAAAGCTACAGATTACCTTATCTCCAAAGGCCATCAGAAAATTTCCATCATGACCATCGGCCCTTCCCATCTCAGCACACAAACAGAGCGTATCGAAGGTTATATTAAAAGTTTGGAAACCCACAACATTAAGGTTCTCAGAAATTATATCGTAGAAATCCCTCACAACGATATTAATCGTTGCATCTGTACCAGTATTTACACCTGGCGTTCCACCAATACCATGCCCACAGCCATTATCGCAGCAAACAATTTTATTGCTCTGGGCTGCCTCGATTGTATTATCAATAATAAATTGTCAATCCCCGACGAAATTTCGCTTGTATCATTCGATGATATTGAATTATTCCACTACAGCAACCCATCAGTTTCTGCCATCGCTCAACCCATCAAGAAGATCGGCGAAGCTGCATTTGATTGCATCATTAAAAAGATAAACAATCCTCAGTTACATATCGGCGATGTAATATTATCCACTGAACTTATTCCACGAAACAGTGTAAAAAACATTAAATAATGAAATTTTCGATACTTGCCTTTCTCTCTTTTGTTTTACTTATTTCCTGCTCCGAAGAAAAAACAAGAGATTATACTTATTTGGTAAATCCCTTGGTTGGCACCGGAGGACACGGGCACACATACCCAGGAGTTTGCCTCCCTTTTGGCATGATGCAGGTCAGCCCCGACACCCGACTTGAAGGTTGGGATGGATGCTCTGGGTATCATTACAGCGATTCCATTATTTTTGGGTTTAGCCACACACACCTGAGCGGTACCGGATGCTCCGACTATGGCGATATTCTTCTCATGCCTACAACCGGACCTGCCCGATGTTTTAACGGATACCCCGATAAAGTCAGCGAAGGTTATGCTTCTTCGTTTTCACACGAGACCGAAGTTTCGACCCCCGGTTATTACGCCGTAGTTCTCGACAACTATCAGATTAAAGCCGAACTTACAGCCACTCAAAGAGCTGCTATGCATAAATACTCCTATCCCGAAAATGCTCAGAAAAACATTATTGTCGACCTAGCCCATCGCGACGAAGTCATCGAATCTGAACTTAAAATCATCAACCAAAACACCTTGGAGGGTTATCGCCGTTCTAAAGCCTGGGCCACCGATCAAATTATTTATTATCACATCGAATTTTCTGAACCCATCATACAATCAGGCATTTTTGTAAACGACACTATACAAACTGGGAAAGACATTAAAGGAAAGAATCTGATTGCTTATTTTAGCTTTAACCCCAATTCCAACGAACCTATCTTAGTCAAAATCGGCATTTCCCAAACAAGTATTGAAGGAGCTAAACTGAATCTGAGCAAAGAAATCACCTGCAACGACTTCGACAAATACGTAAAAAACGCCCAAAACACATGGAACAAAACACTTAGCAAGGTAGATGCTTATGGCGACTCAACGACCCTGGCCAATTTCTACACAGCACTTTATCACTCGTATTTGGCACCAAACCTTGCCAACGATTATGACGGTCGTTACAGGGGTATGGACAAAAAAAATCACACAGCAAATCACAACTATTACACTGTTTTCTCATTATGGGACACATACAGAGCCCTTCATCCTCTCATGTCGATTCTTGAGCCGGAAGAGTCAAACAACTTTGTGAAAACCTTTCTTTTAATGTATAAGCAAGGAGGACTCCTACCCGTTTGGGAACTGTCGTCTAACGAAACTTTCTGCATGATCGGATATCATGCCGTATCTGTCATTTACGACCTCTTTCAAAAAGGCATTAATGACTACGATAAAAAGCTGGCATTCGAAGCCATGAAAAACTCTGCTATGCAGGATCACTATGGATTATCCTCCCTGAAAAACAATGGATACA
>PHDH01000301.1 GCA_002840935.1 Bacteroidetes bacterium HGW-Bacteroidetes-21
TGAAAGGGCAGGCTCTTGGCTTAGTCCATTGTTTGATGAGGAAACCCGCAAACAAGTAAAGTATCTGATGGATCATGACGAAAAAGAACTCATTGAATCTTTTTATACCAATCTCGAATTCGGCACAGGTGGTTTAAGAGGTATAATGGGCGTGGGAATCAATCGTATGAACATCTATACAGTAGCTTTAGCTACGCAAGGATTCGCCAATTATATCATTGAACAGCGTCCGACGCCGGAACTAAAAGTGGCTATAGCACATGACTGTAGAAATAATAGCGTGCTTTTTGCTCAGACTGTAGCCAACGTATTTTCGGCCAATGGCTTTAAAGTATATTTGTTTAATTCACTCAGACCAACTCCCGAGTTGTCATACGCAGTGCGTTATTTCGGATGTTCAGGAGGCGTTGTTATAACTGCTTCACATAATCCCAAGGAATACAACGGGTTTAAAGCTTATTGGAGCGACGGCGGACAACTTACGGCACCACACGATAAAAATGTAGTGAAAAAGGTCACCGAATTGACACTGGAGCAGGTGAAATTCGATGCCTGCAAAGAAAAAATCGAAATTCTTGATGAGAAATTCGACGAAATATTTATTTCGGAAGTTCTCAAACAAACACTTTCACCCGACAGTGTTAAGAAATTCAACGATATTAAGATTGTATATTCCGCTTTACACGGAACAGGAGCAAAACTGGTTCCTGCTGCTTTGAAAAAAATGGGATTTACAAATCTCCATACAGTGGCTCAGCAGGATATTCCTGACGGGAACTTTCCTACCATACATTCCCCCAACCCTGAGGAAAAAGCTGCGCTGGATATGGCGTTAAATCTCGCAGAAGAAGTCCAGGCTGATTTGGTTATGGCAACTGATCCTGATGCCGACCGGGTGGGTATTGCCATTCGTAATTCTGATGGGAAACTTGAACTAATGAATGGGAATCAGACGGCCTCATTGCTCATGTATTATGTCCTCAGAAGATGGAAAGAAAATGGACTGTATAACGGCAATGAGTATGTCATTAAAACAATTGTGTCCAGTGAATTGCTGTCAGACATTGCCAAATCATATAATGTCGAGGTTTTTAATGTGCTGACTGGTTTCAAATTTATCGCCGATGTCATACTTCGTAACGAGGGTAAAAAGAAATACATCTGTGGTGGTGAAGAAAGCTATGGCTTTCTGGTTGGTGATTATGTGCGCGACAAAGATGCCATTAATGCCTGTGTCATGATTGCTGAGTGTGCCGCCTGGGCTAAGAGTCAGAATAAATCGATTTACGACATTTTGATGGATATTTATGCTGAATATGGCTTGTACAAAGAATCTCTGATTTCCATTACCAAAAAGGGAAAAGAAGGAATAGAAGAAATTGGACGAATGATGGCCGAATATCGTCAGTCGCCCCCAACAGTCATTAATGGTTACAAGGTAGTTTCTTTGTTTGATTATCAGTTATCTGTAAAGAAAGATATTCAAACGGGGGCAGCGACTCCGATAGATCTTCCCAAGTCCAACGTACTTCAGTTTTTAACAGAAGATGGTTCCCTGATCTCAGTTCGCCCCAGTGGTACCGAACCCAAAATTAAATTCTATTTTGGCGTTAAGACACCCATGACTAATAAAAGCGAATTTGCTGCTGCCAATGCAAAACTTGACGAGAAAATAAACAATATCATTGATTCTCTTAAACTAAGGTAGTATGAAATCTTACCGGAAGGAGCTGTGGTTTGAGACGCACCAACGCAGACAATTAATAAATATCACTCCGGAAGTTATTCAATGCTTGCATGAGAGTGGAGTTAAAGAAGGATTGATTCTTGTCAACGCCATGCACATTACTTCCAGCGTTTTTATAAACGACGATGAATCGGGTTTACATCACGATTACGAAGTATGGCTTGAAAAATTGGCCCCCGAAAAGCCTTATTCTCAATACAAACACAATGGCTTCGAAGATAATGCCGACGCACATCTGAAACGTACCATCATGGGTCGCGAAGTAGTAGTGGCCGTCACGCAAGGAAAGCTGGATTTTGGTCCCTGGGAACAGATCTTTTATGGCGAATTTGATGGAAAACGAAGAAAAAGAGTCTTGGTGAAGATTATTGGCGAGTGAATAGGCAGTGGACTGTAATCCGTTTTACAAATTCACGCTCAAATATGAAATTTTGTGCTTAGTAAACAAAGTGGTATTTTTGAAAAAAATAAGCACTGTATTTCACTGAATGTGTTGTACAGGATAAATAATCTGAAAATATGAATACAGCTCACCTGCATTTAATGTTTACACACTTGCCCATTGTCGGCTTGGGAATAGCCATCATGATTAATTTATATTCCTTATTTTATAAAACTAAGGAGCTAATTAAACTCACGCTTTGGGTTTATCTGATTGTTGGTGTATTTGCTGTTCTTGCATACATGACAGGGGATGGAGCAGGGGAAATCATTAAAACATATCCAGGAATAAATGAAGAATTGATTGAAAGTCATGAGCTATATGGACTTTTATTTTTTATTGGATTGATGATTATCGGAGGCTTGTCTTTACCGGGCTTGTATTTTTCTAAAAAGAAAGAAATTTGGTTGAAAAAGCTTAATCTCTATTTGATTATTGCGGCTCTTTTGATGTCAGTCCTTGCAGCCATTACAGGATCTACCGGAGGCGAAATCAGGCATCCTGAAATTGAAAAGGGAGAGTTCCAAAAGTAATTTTCTTTTGAAATTCTCAAAGCGATTTTATTGCTGGATTTAATTAGTCCTCATTATCAAAGTACATGTCCTTGAAATTGACCAGATAAAGTCTTTCAGTAGCTCTAGTGATAGCCGTATAGAGCCAGCGAAAGGTTTCGGGATTGTCACTGTCCTGACTAAAAAAGCTAAAATCAACAAATACGGCTTTCCATTGTCCACCTTGTGCTTTATGGCAGGTCATGGCATAACCCATCTTTGTCTGTAAGGCATTATAGTAAGGATCTTCCAGTAGTTTTTCGTACCTTTTTCGTTTATTGGCTATGTGGGAGTAGTCGAGCGAAACGGCATTATACAGTTCTCTCGATTGATCGGCACTGATGCCGGGTCCTTCGGCCCGGATAGATTCGAGCAGGAGCTTGACTTCGAATTCCATGTTGTAATCGGGAAAGTCGACGGTGCAATCGGCAAAGTTAAAACCGTGCATTTCGTGAATACGTCTTATTTTTCGCAAAATCACAAAGTCACCATTGGCAATAAATTCGGTGTTTTCGTTTTCGGGTAGCCAGAAGTAGTTGTTTTTGACAACCAATAGCTTGTCGCTGCAACTCAGGGCTTCTTCGCGGTAAAGTATGCGGTTGCGGATAAATTCGTTGTATTTATTCGCCATTTTGTTCGAGCGGCAAATAATAACTGTCTCGTCCATACCGTATTTATCGTAACAGGATTCAATTTCCTGTTGAATGTCTTTGGAGTCTGTCCTACGAATATCAGGATATCCTGCCACAGTGAAACTAATCCGGTTGAACATGCTCAGCTCCAGTCCGGTCCTCAGTCGGGTAGCATTCACAAGTATGCCGCTGTCGAGCGACTGGCGGGTAATCTGACTCAGACTGACATAAAAAACAGTGCAACCCAAACGCTCGAGTATTTGCTGGTTCAAAGCCGG
>PHDH01000302.1 GCA_002840935.1 Bacteroidetes bacterium HGW-Bacteroidetes-21
CCCCAAAAACAGAACAAGACGTAAAAGATATTGTATACGACTACCTCGGAATTGAAACATATATATTAATGAATACGCTTCCATACGATGGAATTCACCATCTAGATATGCACATGAAGCTCCTCGATGAAGAAACTCTCTTAGTAGGAGAATATCCTACAGGCATGTCGGACGGACCTCAAATTGAAGCCAATATTCAAAATATATTAAATAATTTCACAACGGTTTTTGGTACCCCTTTCAAAATTGTCCGCATTCCCATGCCTCCCGATCAAAGTGGAGACTATCCAAGTCAAGGATCAGATTATCTTACTTATACTAACTCGCTCATTATTAATAAAACGGTACTGGTTCCGACTTATTATCAGCAATATGATACCATGGCACTCAGAATTTATCGTGAAGCCATGCCGGGTTACCGTGTTATTGGCATTGATGCAAACGCAGTGATACCAATGAGCGGAACGATACATTGCACTACCCATGAAATTGGAGTTGAAAATCCTTTGCTAATTTCTCATCAGGAATTAGACAATACAGACAATATCTGGAGCGATTATGAAGTCAATGCATATGTCAACCACAAATCGGGCATTTCCTGGGCTAAAATCTGGTATACAACAGATACTTCTCAGGCCTATACTTCTGTCAACATGACTCTTACCGATGCGACAGCCCATACATGGACAGGCTATATTCCCGTTCAGACTTCTGGCACTCACGTTTTTTACTACATTGAAGCTCAAGCTGCTTCCGGCAAAACACTAAACAGACCCCTACCCGCTCCCGATGCTTACTGGGATTTCATTGTATTAAACACTACAGGTTGTCAGGAAATTACTGCCAATAGCTTTAACGTCAGCAGTACCTCCGTAAATGAATCATTACAAAGACTCATGATCAAATCGGGATACCAAATTCAATGTCAAATGGAACTGGTAAGTATTACTGGACAATCCATCAGAAATCTCTATACCGGAATCTGGCCCGAAGGAAACAATTACATAGACTTTGACCGTACCGGATTAAACGGCATCTATTTTATCCGTGTAAATTCCGATAAAGGAACCCGAACAGTTAAAGTGGTACTCCAATAACTATGATTACATTCGTTCTGATAGGAATCATTTCAGTAGTTTCTTTTGTTGCTTTTTCGAACAGAACGATATTTCATAAAGGTTTGTTCAACCCTTATCTGATAAGGGAGAAGAATCAGTGGTATCGTTTTTTTACCCATGCTTTTCTTCATGCCGACTTCACCCACCTCATTTTTAATATGCTGACATTATTCTTCTTCGGAGGAATGGTGGAATATAATTTCAATCGTTACTTTGGGGATAAAGGTGACCTATTATATATTGTATTCTTTTTTACTGCGGCCTTATGCTCCTCCATTCCCGCCTATTACAAGCAAAGAGATAATATAATGTATAATGCCGTTGGTGCCTCGGGAGCAGTTTCTGCCATTTTATTCGCTGGCATACTCTTCGATCCCCTGATGAAAATCTATATCTTTTTTATACCCATTGGCATACCTGCAGTAATTTTCGGAGTACTCTATCTTATTCTATCGGCTCGTATGGCTAAAAGGGCCACCGACAATGTAGCACATGACACCCATTTCTGGGGATCTGTCTATGGCTTTATCTTCCCGCTTGCCATAAACTACCAATTAATTTTTGTATTCATTGATCAAATCAAACATGGCATCAACCACTTCTAATAAAGCTGTCTTTCTGGACCGCGACGGAACAATTAATAATAATTCCGATTACTACGTTTATTCGCCCGACCGATTTGTGTTTAATCCCGGGGTTGTTGAGACATTAGCCGAACTGACTAAAAGAGGTTACCGACTCTTTATCATCTCTAACCAAAGTGGCATTGGTAAGAATCTATACTCCATTAAAGATGTGGAAAAAGTACATGATTTTATGAAATCGGAATTGCTAAAATCCTGTATTGAAATTACCTGCATTATGTATTGCACACACCACCCCGACAGCGGGAAATGCTTGTGCAGAAAACCCGAAAGCTTGCTTTTTGAAAAAACCATACATCGTTTTACTATTGATCCGAAACAGTCCTATATGGTAGGCGACAGCCCACGAGACATTGATGCAGGAAAAAAAGCCGGACTCAAAGGAATATTGATCGAAGCCAACTCAGACCTTCGTCAGATTTTAAAGAAAATAAAATAGTCTGTGAGCCAAACTGTATTCTATAATGGTTCTGTCATTGCCGCAGAAAATGTACCCGTGGGAATCGGATCCAGATCTTTTCGCTATGGCGACAGTCTCTTTGAAAGCATCCGGGTAATCAATACACGCCCCATGTTTCTGCAGCAACACCTGAATCGACTAAAGCTCTCTATGGCCAGTCTGAAAATGGAACCTATACTCCCGCTGAGCACTGAGACTATAGAAAAAGCAATTAGTCAGGTTATTAACTCCAACAAACTCTTTAAAGGCTGCCGTATACGACTGACTGTTTTTCGCGATGGTAGCGGATTTTACACACCAGACACCAACCGATCCAATGTACTTATTGAAGCATTTGGCCTTGATCAGGAAACATGGCAACTGAATTCGAAAGGACTGACTATAGATATTTTTCCCGACTTTCAGAAATCCTTAAATCCACTTTTTGCCAATAAATCGGGTAATTCTCTGCTATACGTCATGGCCGGAATCTGGGCAAAAGAAAAAAAAGTAGACGACTGCCTCATCCTTAATGAAAACAATTACATATGCGAAGCCATTAACTCCAACGTTTTCATTTTTAAAGACAATAGTCTGATTACCCCAGCCATTTCAGAGGGATGTATTCCGGGTATCATGCGGGAAGTCGTTATTAAGCTGGCGTTACAAATGGGAATAACGGTTTTCGACGATAATTATGTCACCAAGCACGAACTGTCGGGTGCCGATGAAATATTTCTGACCAATGCCATACGGGGAGTTCAATATGTTGTAGCCTACAAGAATAAGCGTTACTATAATAAGCTGGCAAAAAAGCTAACAACGGAACTAAATAAACTATAAGAAATTGTTATAAATAATTCTTTAGAGCAAAAAGAAATTTATAGATCTAGTACTATCCTGATATTCTCTTTTACTTTTTCAGAAACTTCCTTTGGTAAGTCTCCGATTTTTTTTGTTAATCGACGATTATCAATGGCTCTGATCTGATCAATCATAATATCACCATCTTCTTTCATTCTGGCTATACCCTTCTTAATATGCACTCTTAATACGTCAGATTGTGGCTGCACATTCGTTGTAATAGGACATATTAATGTTGATGGATGAACTTTATTCAGCAAATCCGTTTGGATAATAAGTACCGGCCTAAATTTACCAGCTTCCGTCCCAAACCGTGGATCCAGATTAGCAACCCAAACTTCGAATTGCTTAATCTGCATAGTCGTCTAGATTTTCAAAATCGTTCAAAACTCTTAACGATTCTTCGCTTACAATGTGCGACTCATAGCTAAGTTTTTTTTCTATCAGTCTTTTGCTCTGAAGCCGGTTGTAATATTGCAATGCTTCGTTAATATATCTGTTGCGAGGCTTTTTCAACTTGGCCAAAACTTTTTCAGTCTCCTGAAA
>PHDH01000303.1 GCA_002840935.1 Bacteroidetes bacterium HGW-Bacteroidetes-21
AATAGCTAACTTTATCGTTAAGGTATTTTAGACGACCTTCGGCCGATTCGATTTCTTCCCGTACAGATTTTAAATAACTTTCGACTTCAAGAATTTCGTTGATTGTACGTGCCGATTTTAGTATTTCACGATACCTTTCTTCTGTCTCTTTCTTGGTTTTCAAACGTGCTTGTATATCAACAAATTCTTCAGTAACGTCAAGCATCTCGATGTTTTTGGCAGTTACTTGATCTCCCGATTTTTCAATGTCTTCGCATAACTTTTCAAAATCATTGGAAGTCGTTCTGATAATAATAGTATTGGAAATAGAATACGTTGTTTTATATTCGTTTTCGTTTGAAATATAGGCATTGTATTTTTTAATTATACCTTTTACTTTCTGAACGCAAGTGTCGTAATCTTCCGCCAATAAGGAAATAGACCCGTTTTTAATAATCTTTTCAGGAGTTTTTACTTGAATACTTTCTGATGTAACACCCTGACTTCCGGGGCTGTCTTCCGAATTTGTTGTTGTTTTAGCCGCTTCATCTGAAAGCATTTGTTCTTCCATAGCAGCTTTTTCCATATTTGCTGATTCATCCATATTCACTGAAGAATTTGATGAACAGGAGAAAATCAGAAATAATAGGGCCAGAAAATACAGTTTTGTCTTCATAGCTTTTTTTTATTTAATAAATGATCTATTAAAAAAGTAACCCTAAAAAAAAAGCTACCCGAGGGTAGCTTTAAAAAAATATTTAAAAAAAATTATTTGGTTTTCATATGAGAAATAGTGGTGGTAGTAACTCCAGCGTCAGTTTGTACATCTTTCATCCAGAATTCTTTGTTAGTAAGTCTGAGAATTTCTGATTCGTCCCAAGTTTCATCAAAAGAACCTGAAGCATTTTTCATACGGGTCATGAATTTGGTTTTGTCATCATTGAATTTCCATTCAAGATCCATTGTAACTGTTAAACCAGTAGTTACCCAATTAACTTTTCCAGTACCATCTTTTTCAAGTACAGTAGATGAGTTTTTCATATCTTCAGTTAAAGTAACATCAGTTCCATTAACAGTCATCGATTCGTAAACCCATTCGCCAGCTACGCGAGCTTTTTTGCTAAGTAAACTTAAAGAAGGACCTTCTTCATATTTACCACAAGAAGAAAACATTAAGGCAATGCCTAAAAAAGAAACAAGGATTAAATTTTTCATAGGAAATTAAGTTGGTTAATAATGGGCAAATATATGAATATTTTTAAATATCAAATATGTCATTTTTAATTTCGTTGAAAATTGTTTCTTTTGTAAAAAAAAGACCTATGAAGAACTTACTAATTCTAATTATTATGACGAGTCTGGCGATGGCCTGTTCCGAACCTCAGAAAGAGACAGTTCAGGAGAATAAACCTACTGAAGATACTATGAAATATCTTCTCGAACAGTTTGCGGATATTAAAATTATCCGGTATACAATTCCCGGTTGGGACAGTCTTACTCTAAAACAAAAAGAATTGGTTTATTACCTGAGTCAGGCTGCACTTTGTGGCAGAGATATAATTTTTGATCAGAATTATAAGTATAATCTGACCATCAGGAAAACATTGGAGGCTATAGTAAATTCATATCAAGGGGATAAAAATTCGGAAGCCTATAAAAAAATCATGATCTATACAAAAAGAGTTTGGTTCTCGAATGGAATACATCACCACTATTCGAACGATAAGTTTTTTCCCGAAACCACGAAAGAAGAATTTGTCGATTTTTTAAAGAATAGTAACACCGATGAAATTACTGCTGAAAGTGGTGAAACTAAAGAAGCTTTTATTGCTCGTATAACTGACATTATATACAATCCTGCTATTGCACCCAAAAAAGTGAGTCTGGATTCTTTTACAGATCTTATAAAAGCATCCTCTTCCAATTTTTATGAAGGAGTAAGTCAGAAAGAAGTAGAGAAGTATTATGCTGATTTAAAGTTACAAACAGAAGCTGCTAATGGTAAAATGGCAGAGAATCCCATTTCTTATGGTCTGAACTCAAAATTGGTGAAAGAGAATGGTAAGGTGGTTGAAAAAGTATATAAGAAAGACGGCCTTTATGGAAAAGCCATCGAAAAAATTATTTATTGGCTCGAAAAGGCTGCCAGTGTAGCAGAGAATGATGCTCAGAAGAATCACCTGAACAAACTGATTGAATATTACTCTACCGGAAATTTGAAAACATGGGATGATTATAATGTATTATGGGTGTCGGATCTGAGTTCACAAGTGGATTATGTGAATGGTTTTATCGAAGTCTATGACGATCCCATGGGTATGAAAGCAACCTGGGAATCGGTCGTGAATTTTAAAGATATTGAAGCTACTAAAAGAACAGAGAAAATCAGTTCCTCTGCAAAATGGTTCGAAGATAATTCCCCTGTGGCTAAAGAATTCAAGAAGAAAGAAGTTAAAGGTGTTTCTGCCAAAGTAATTACTGTTGCTCAATTAGGAGGTGCATGTTACCCAACGACTCCTATTGGAATTAATTTGCCAAATGCTAATTGGATTCGCAAAGAACATGGATCAAAATCAGTAACGATGGAAAACATTACTTATGCATACAGTAAATCAGCTCTTGGGAATGGTGTGCTGGAAGAGTTTTGTTTCTCACCCGAAGAAATTGAAAGAACTAAAAAATATGGTTCATTAGCTGATAATTTGCATACAGACTTACACGAATGCCTTGGTCATGGTTCTGGTCAAATGCTTCCTGGCGTGTCTGATGGGGCATTAAAGAACTACCATTCTGCACTGGAAGAGTCAAGAGCTGATTTGTTTGCATTGTATTATCTTCTCGACCCAAAAATGATAGAACTGGGTCTTTTTGATACCATAGCCTATGCTTATGCCGAATATGATAAGTATATCCGTAATGGTCTTATGATGCAGTTGACCCGAATTGATCCCGGAAAAAATATCGAGCAGGCGCATATGCGTTGTCGTTCGTTGATTGCCCATTGGTGCTACGAAAAAGGTCAGCCTGAAAATGTAATCGAAAAGAAAATCAAAGACGGAAAGACCTACTTTGTTGTCAATGATTATAAAAAACTGCAAATATTATTTGGCAACTTGCTGGCTGAAATCCAAAGAATAAAATCAACCGGGGATTATGAAGCAGGGAAAACTTTGGTCGAAAACTATGCTGTACAGGTTGATCCCGAATTACATAAAGAAGTGCTGGAAAGATATAGTAAATTGAACGTGGCTCCCTATGGAGGATTTGTTAATCCCGAGTTTGAATTACAGGAAGAAAACGGAGTCATTAAAGACATTAAAGTTCTTTATCCAGTTGATTATACCCAACAAATGCTCAATTATTCTAAAAACTTCTCTTTACTACCAACGGTAAACTAGCGAATTAAAATAACTATTAATGAAAACAGTGTAGATTATTCTACGCTGTTTTTTATTGTATTTTTTTTGAATAGAACTTACTTTTAGTTATTATTTTCGTTCACTGGAAAACGCACCAATTAATCACAGGGCAAACGCATTTAAATCGAAGAACATTAAAATAAAAATAAAAAAATTACGTATTTGCGATGATTCAAGTCGTAT
>PHDH01000304.1 GCA_002840935.1 Bacteroidetes bacterium HGW-Bacteroidetes-21
TTGTTCTGGAATGACGTCATTCCCATTTTCTCATCCAAATCCGTTGGATAATTTATGTGAGGGTTGCCAGGTAACTGCATGGGTTGTGGATGCCAATGGATGCACATCAAACTCATTAGTAACTACTCTGAAATTTCTTAAGGTATTTACAACTTCAGCGATTGTTACTGATGCAATTTGCACTGGAGATGCTAATGGAGCAATAGATTTATCCGTAACGGGAGGTCCTCTTCCACTATCTTATAGTTGGTCTAATGGAGCAACGAGTCAGGATTTGAGTAACCTAACTGCAGGAACCTATTCGGTTACTGTTACTGCGAATAATGGCTGCACCACTTCAAATACCTGGGTAGTTGATGAAATTGGTGACCCTGTTGTTGTGATTGGCACGCAAATAAGTACATTAACAAAACCTTATAAATGCAGAATTACAGCAACAGTAAGTGCTGGCACTGCACCATACAGTTACTACTGGAATGGCTCTCTTCTACCAGGAGGAACATCCATCTTGGTAACTTTGGGTTCAGCCTGGAGCCTCAACGTTGTTGATGCAAATGGATGTAATACAAGCACCACTGGCACATCTGCCTGCTTGGCTTTTAATCCACATACCCAAAATATTCTAGGCGACAATCTTGAGGTTAGTATCTATCCAAACCCAACAACAGGATTGTTGAACATTGAATTATCAGTTTCCGAAGAATGTGATGGTGAAATTGCTCTTTATAACATCCTTGGTGAAAAATTGGAAATAATATATCAAGGTGTGGTTGAAAATAACAAATTTGATTTGAATTTGGAAAAATATCCAAAAGGCATCTATCTGGTAAAAGTCCAAACAAATAATCAAATACTCACGGAAAAAGTAATTTATAAATAATAAAGGTAACCATATGATAATTAGTTTTATGAGGACTGTCGTTTATGGCAGTCCTTTTTTTTGATAAAAATATTTTTAGCAGCGAATTATCCCCACCCACGTAACTCATAAAGCCTACTGTGACCCCATTGAAGAATTAGCTAAGCTATTTTTAAATTCTAAAAACACTAACAATTGAAAATATTGTTATATTTGCTGAGACAATACATTGATGTTATATTTGACTACAAACGATTACAAACGACTACAAATGAATATCTATTTGCTAAATAATGCATTGCGATTATTCCGTCACTGGAGATATAGTGTAGATAACATCAACGAGTTAATGTTATCTACTCGTTAGCAAAAATTATGAGAGTATGCCAGAAATAGTTACAAAATACAAATTATTCATTGCTTCCCCATCCGATTTAAATGAGGACAGAAAAGCTATTGACGAGGTTATTCATGAGTTAAACTTAACTTTTGGACAACAAAATAATTTGGTGCTTGAACTCTTAAAATGGGAAACACATTCCGCCCCGGGGATAAGTGAAAAACACCCTCAGGAGTTAATAAATAAAGATATTGGGAGTACCTATGATTTGTTTATTGGTTTAATGTGGTTGAAATTTGGGACACCTACAAGTATTGCAGGTTCTGGGACTGAAGAAGAATTTTATAATGCGTACTGTAGATTTGAAGAGCATCCAAATTCACTTCAGATTTTATTCTACTTTAACAATTCTCTTCCAAAAAGTCTTCAAGATATAAATCCACAAGAATTGGATAAAATAAATAACTTTAAAAAGAAAATTGGTGACGAAAAGGTACTTTATTGGAATTATAATACAACAGAACAATTACAAAGTTTCCTAAGAATACATATCCCAAAAAGAATATTGAATTTAATTTCTGAGCAAGTTGTTATAAAGAAAAATATTGAAATACTAGAGGTTGATATGATTTTAAAACCTGACGATGAGTTGGGTTTGCTTGACTTTCTTGAAATTATTGAAACCCGTTTTGAGACTTCAACTAATGCGGTGCTGAATATAACAGAAGCAACAGAATGGATTGCGGCAAAACTATTAGAGAAAACCGATGATATTAATAAAATTGCTAAAATGTCATTTCAACCAAATACTCATCAACTAAGACGAGTATTAAAATTGACAGCCCAAGTAATGAATGAGTATGCTTCAAGAATAGATGTTGAAATTCCTATATTTTTTGAAAATTATGAAGACGGTATAAAAGCATTTTCTTCAATTGTAAATCTTGCTGATGACTTTTTTGACCATTCTAATATCGATGAACTAATTGAAGCTAGACAAACTATAATTGAAATGAATGCAGGGATAACCCAAGGATTAGATCCAATGGAAGAATTTTATAATAGTATTATTCAATTACCAAGAATTGATAAAGAAATTAATAGAGCAAAAAAGAATGTTTCTGAAAAAGTTCAATTGTTGGTAAGTAAAATGCAAACAAGTAGTGAACTTGCAATTATGTTAATAAATGAAATATCGGAAAAAATAACTCGCATTGAAATAACTTTTGCTAACCCACAATAAAAGCAATGCTATCAAGTAGTTACGTCAAAATGTGTCCGTATTTGTTAGCCCCGCCGAAAATAAATTTTCGGCTAGATAAAATTAGCTGTAAATTCGGAAGCGTAAATTTATTTCGGCTATGAAGCAAATTGAAACTTTAGTAGTAATTAATACGCACTGCGTTTATTGTCAACGTTACCTGCTATAATAATATGAAAACATTGAAAACAATATTACTTATTCTATTGCCCAATTTCATTTTTGCTCAAGTAAATCTTTATAATGTAAATTTAGTCGATTCAAATATCAACATCTTATATATTGGGAAGTATAATAAAATAATGATATCTGGAATTAAGGATAATATTAATTTAACTATTTCCGCTTCTAATTGTAATGTAGATCAGGACAGTTCTAGTTCAATATTTTTTTATCTAATCCCCAAAAAACAAGGTAATGACACAATTAAAGTCTATAATAATGATAGTTTAATTTTAAAAAAAATATATCTAAATAAAATATTTCCACCGCCAATAGTGATACTCGGCAACATTAAAGATACTGTAGCAACTGTAAATGAAATTATTTCAAATACAAAACTTGTAGTAACACAACCAGATTGTTTTTGGAAACCATTCTACTTCGTAAGTAGATGTGATATTACTTTTTATCGACATTCTATTAAAGGTAAAAAGAATTATAGTGAGATTAAAAATGATTATAAAATAATACATAAAAAATTCAACAAAACGACAGAAGAAATAACAGTTTGCCAGCTTGTTGACACTTTCTATGTAGAGGACAAAAAAAACAATGAATTGATATTGAAAGTAGAAAAAGGTGGAGATGAATATTGTGGATTATCTAGTGGTATATTAAACGAAATGCATATCAAGATAATTAAGACATTAAAGAAAGGGGATGAAATTTGGATTGAAAATATCTCTGTTGGCTGTCCAGAATGTACATATTTAGCGCTCCCACCAATTCATATTAAAATTAAATAATACAACCGCTAATAAGTAAGCTTCGTATAGTCGAGGCACGAGACCCAGCATGATTCCGAGGCTTCGGGATATGTTGCACGCTTTTTGTCCTGACCTGTTTAATCCTATACAGCGTCAGGAGAAGCCCATCCACG
>PHDH01000016.1 GCA_002840935.1 Bacteroidetes bacterium HGW-Bacteroidetes-21
AGTAAGAGTTTTGTCCTACTAGCAATGGTTAGATTAATGCTCAACAGAATTTAAAAGTGAATTTTAAACAACCTCTAATAATTATTTAAAAACGAACAATCAAATATAACGACGTTAATTGTGTAAAATAAGCGATAAATAAGTCGTTGAAATAATTGTATTACCAGTTGAATATCTGCAATATATTTGAGAAATTATATGATATAAAGTCAATTTTGAATTAGTATTTAAAGAATTTTTAAACAAAACACTTTTAAAATGTATGGTTAAGGATTGTTGTTTTAAAAATGTAAAAATAATTACGTTTTTGTTAATGTTGTTATTGCAGAATATTTTAGATAGTAATTTGTCAGCACAAAATAACTCTAAAGGGCTACCACAGAACAATGTCTCAACAAATAATACAAGCCCGTGGAAAGGGAATCCTAAGTCTAATACACTTCATAAGGATGATACTATACCTGCGTCGGCTACAGTGAAAAATAATCAACCTGAAGAATTTAGGTTATGTAAAGGAAGAGAAGAACAGGTTAAAGACCATCCTGAAAAAGGTTTGTATAAGTTAAGTAATTCTCCAAATAGTTATGAGGAGACTCAGCTTAGGGGATCCAATTCAAGAACTTTTAAAAACCCGGATAATTCCTTTACAAAGGTTCATTCTTCAAAGGCTATGCATTACAAAAATGAGCAGGGTGATTGGATCACTATTGACGGAACATTATCAGTTAGTGCTAATAATAGTAACATACTAGAGATTTCTAAAACGGATTTGCCAATTTCTTTCGATTTTAATTCAGGAAGTACAAATATATTTCTCGAAAAAGGAAAACAAATCAATTACTGTAATAATGTAAAAATGGTCATATATGATTCGAAGCTTGAAGAATCCAGTAGACAGTCATCTGATATAAAAAAGTCAAGTTCATCAGTAAATTCGAATAAGCTGGTATATAAGAATGTATGGGAAAATATAGATAGAGTTCAACATGCCGACTATTGGTACGTTAAAACAGATTACATTATAAATTCAAAACCTGAGATTGATAATAAAAACGGATTCTTGGCCTATGAAGACGAATATGAAATTCCAGAAAATTGGCAAATAATAAAATCAATTGATGGTGTTGAAACAAAATTTGGATTTCAAGGCAATTTGATAATATTAAATGAAAAAGGAGCCGAAGTTGGTCGTTTTAATACTCCAATTTATTATGACAATTCTTTAAATAGTGATTTAATACAGGAAGAATACTCAACTGAGAAATCAAATAGTTCTAACAATACTGAAAAAGAAAGAAGTAATTATATTTATGGAGCATATAAAATCACAAAGTCAAATAACAAGTATCTGATTTCTGTAATCGTCCCTCTACATTGGCTTCTTAATAAAGATAGAGTATACCCAGTAACAATAGATCCTACTATTAGTAATACATACAGCACAGGCAATATTAATTCTTGTTACTATCCTACATTCAATACTGTAAATATGACTGTTAGCATACCTGCTGGAAGTACTGTTACATCAACTAACTCTTCTTGCACTTATGTTGCGGTTTCTCCTTCATGGATGTCAGATGGTTGGATTGGTTTTCAATCTGGCAGTAATCTAGATGGGTATTGGTATTGTAATGTTAGCAGCCCTGGAACATGTAATGTAACAGGGACATCAAACTCTACTATTGCTAACGGGACATATTCTAATGGCTCTGTTCCCTTTTCGCTAAATGTTTCTCGTGATTATCCAAGTGGTACTTGTAGTGCAGCTAATTTATATGTAACTAATTACACATGGACAGAGACAGTTACATATACTATTCCTTGTACAGTACCCAATGCTCCAGTGTTAGCATCTCCTGCAAATAACTCCAATGCTCAACCTGGTAAGACAATTCATTTTACATGGAATGAGCCAACAACTGGTACAGCTCCTTTTACTTATTCTTTATATTATTACAATGGAAGTTCTTGGCAAAACTGGAGTGCAGGATCAAATACATTCTATGATTTAAAGCTTGAAGAATATGGAAGTAATTCATGGTGTGGTACCAATACACAGTGGTATGTAAAAGCTACTAACAGTTGTGGTAATACTAATTCTGAAACAAGAAACATAGTGCCTTATCCCAAATATTCTGGTTCAACACCAGATTATTCGATTTCACCATCATCTGTTTGTCAAACATCAGGACCACATACAATATCACAAGGGAATGCAGATTATTATTCGTTTAATGCTATTGCTGGTACATCTTATTATTTTAGCACATGTGGAAGTGATCTGGGGTGTGGAAATAGTGCAGGTTGGGATACGTATATGAAGATATACGGAACAAATAATAGCTGTACAACTTCAAATTCGACAGATGACGGAAGTTCATGCTCTGATTATGAGACGTTTATTGATGGATGGCAATGTGCAGTATCTGGAACATATTATCTTCAAATTACTGGATATAATAGCTCTGAATATGGAACCTACAATTTACAGTATAAATCATGTGTTCCTCCGATATCTCCAGTTTTGACTTTTCCTGCCAATAATGCATACGTACAACCTGGTAAAACAACAAATTTTACATGGAATGCTCCAATAACAGGTACAGGACCATATAACTATACTTTTTATTTATGGAATGGATCTTCATGGCTTGATTTTGATTGTGATACCAATAGATTTATTAATTTAATATTAAGTGAGTATAATAGTGCATCATGGTGTGGTGTTAATGCACAGTGGTATGTGAGTGTTAATGGAAATTGTGGAGAGGCAAATTCCTCTACAAATAACTTATTGCCTTTTCCAAAATATATTGGTTCTGTGTCTGACTTCAATATTATTCCTACTTCAACTTGTCAATCCACAGGAAGCCATTTGTTAGTAGAAGGTGGGGCTAATTACTATTCATTTCATGCTGAAGCCGGAAATGTATATTACTTTAGTACATGTTCTGCAAATCTAGGTTGTGGCTCAAATACGGGTTGGGATACTTACCTTAAACTTTTTGGAACAAATGGAAGTTGTAGCGTTGCTGCTTATAACGATGATGGTGGCTCTTGCTCAAATTTAGAATCATTTATCAATGGATGGACTTGTACGACCTCAGGAACTTATTATTTGCAAATTACGGGATACAATAGTTCTGCTTATGGCAATTATTATTTACAATATAAGTCAACTTGCACTACTTTAATGGTTCAATTGTCTGGAGGAATATCTAATGTTTGCTATAATACATCTCCATCTTCCTTCTCAGTTTCGGCCATTGGTGGTAGTGGAGTGTATACTTATTTGTGGTATCTGAACGGTGTTTCAACCGGAATTACAACTTCAACTTATACAGCACCTGCATTATTGACAAACTCAACAGTATATTGTGCTGTATCTAGTTGCGGACAGACCCTTAATACGCAAACTTATAATATTACAGTTTATTCGGTTTTAAATGCAAATATTTCAGGAGGATTGAATTCTGTTTGTAGTAACAATTCTCCCGGGCAATTTGTTGTTAACCCTCAAGGTGGTAATGGATCCTATACCTATTTATGGTATCTTAATCAAGTTAGTACTGGAATTACGACTCAAACATTTGATCCGGGAGTACTAACCAATAATTCAACAATATATTGTCAAGTTACAAATCCTTGTGGGGTTATAAATTCTAACGAAATTGTTATTGCTGTAAATCAGGCTCCCATTGCAAATGCAGGCTTAGACGTAAGTATTTGCAATAACTCAAGTTCACAATTACAAGCATCAGGAGGAACTTCATATCAATGGACTCCTGTAATAGGATTAAATAATTCGATGATAAGTAATCCTATCGCGAACCCATCGATAACAACAGTTTATATTGTTTTAGTAACAAATCAATATGGTTGTACCGATTCTGATAGTGTTCAGGTGACTGTTAATTCACTTCCAATAGCTGATGCAGGACAAAACCATTATATATATAATGGACAGGTAGATTCATTAACAGCATCTGGTGGAGTAGCATATTTATGGAGCACAAATGAAATCAGTCAAATGATAATTGTGTCCCCTACGGTTACAACTACATATTATGTTACTGTTACTGGAATAAATGGTTGTACAGGAACAGATAATGTTGTTGTTTCAATTTATCCTACTCCAATAATTGATGAATATTGTTTGTTGACAAAGAAAAAGGATGGTGGATTGATCTATGTTGATAATACGCTTAGTTTCAGATTCGATGAAGAATATAATACATTGCCAACTTCAAAACTTAATTTCCAAATTAAAAATTCAACCAATCAAGTCCAAATTGACTCAAATTCACTTAATGTTAGCGTTAAATATGGGTACAATAAATATGATATTGATATTTCGTCTTTACCCCTAGGAGATTATATTTTAGAGGTTACAGATGATCACAAGGTTAAGTATTTTATGAATTTTAAAAAACAGGCTTTATGAAAGTGAAACAAACATTATTTATTCTATTAATTATTCTTTGTAGTTGCAGCAGCAAGGATAAAAACGCATATGTTGAATTGTATACTATTTATAATGATTACGATTACACCAAAGAGCAAAAGGTGAAACTAACAGAAATTAAGGGTCTTGGCGATACTTTAAAGATGAAATATGAAAACAGAATCGATAGCTTATATCTGGTTCTAGAAAATGTAAATCAAAATACGAGAAAATCACAGTTGCTTTTGGAAATTGAACAGGTTAAAGAAGCTTATAATCAGAAACAAAATGAGTTTTTACAAAGTTTTAATCTTCAGGTTAAACAAATTGACGAACTTATATGGAAGCGAATAAATCAAAATATTTCTGAATATGGGAAGGCAAATAACTATTCCTATATTTTTGGAGCTGAGGGAAGTGGCAGTATTATGTATTGTGATAGTACTTTAAATATTACGTCTGAGGTACTCCTTTTTATAAACAATAAATATCAGGATGTTAATAATGAAAAATAATTTTCTCCTATTAATTATATTGTCAATAGTGTTTTATGCTTGTTCCCAATCGGAAGAAAGTGTTAATGAATTTAAATCAAGTATTGCATATATTGACTACTGTAAAAGTGATATCATTACACCAGATGACTATATTCAATGGGTTGATGCAAAATTCTCAAAACAAGTAAATTATGGGAATGTGATTTATGAGCTCAAATATATACCGGTTGAATATAAATTATTAAAGAACTCAAAATATAAAAGTATTGAAGCATTCAATAAAGATGTTAAAGAATTTTCTAATAGCCAGTATTTTACGTTCAGGATTAGTGTTAAGGATTATTCCGGAAATCCAATAAAATACAATTTAGTCTCTGAAAATGAATATTATGCTAGAGTAGAGTATTTGTCTTTTGGGATTCTGAATGATATTTGTTTGATTGAAAATGAAGATTCGCTCTTTTGTAAATTAAATAATTTCGAAAGAAGCTATAATCTGGATCCATACATAACTGAAAGTTTTTCATTTGATAAAGTAGATACTACTTCAAATGGAGATAAAGTCTTTATCTATAATGACAGATTGTTTGGTAATGGCATTATTAAATTTCGGTTTAGTAATAAGGAATTGAATAACTCACCTAAAATAGGGTTTTAATTATGTTAAGGTATATAAGAAATAGCAGGCTGGTTAAAGTGATATCATTAAATATGATATTCTTTATTTTAAATAGCATTATCGATCCTATGCGTTTGTTTGCGTTAACAGGTGGACCTAGTCAACCTGAAGTTCAAAGTTTTGAGCCAATTGGGACATCAGAGATGGTTAATTTATTCTCAGGTGACTTTGTCTATAATATTCCTTTGGTTGATGTTGGGGGCTATCCAATTAATATTAGCTATCATTCTGGTGTTACCATGGATCAGGAAGCAAGTTGGGTTGGATTGGGATGGAATATTAACCCGGGTGCAATTACTAGAAACATGCGAGGTATACCTGATGATTTTAATGGTGAGTTGATTGATTCAGAGTTTAATATGAAGAATAACTACACATTTGGACTTAATTCTTCGGCTATACTTGGAGATGAAATGTTGGGTGTTTCCTTAATGTCACTAGAAATGGGTTTTGGTGTGAATTATAATAACTATAAAGGTGTTGGTTTTAATGTTTTCGCTATTCCTTCTATTGGCGCATCTTTAGGAAGTGCAGGGCGAATGAGTTTGGGATTGGGTGTTTCGGCTGGAACTTTTGAAGGGGTTACTGTTAATCCTTCACTTAGTTTTAATGCATCAACATCGGCCGCAAATAGTTCTGCTACTTCTTTGGGAGTTGGTGTTAATGTTGGGTTATCTATCAATTCAAGAGCGGGGTTATCAACATTGACTATGGGAGTAAATCCATCAGTTTCCGGTGGAAGTCGTAATATAATGGGTGAATCAAATAGTAAAGGAAGTCGCGGTTCAGTTGGAACTAATATTGCTAATTCAACCATAACTTTTGCATCCCCAACTTACGTTCCAAATGTTGAATATCCAATGATCAACATCAATCAATCATTCAATGCTACTTTAGGAGGAGCATTGTTTGGATTGCATGGGATTGACATTCGGTTGAAAGGATTTTATTCGCATCAGGCGTTGATGTACACAAGCGAGAGTAATCCAGCATGGGGGTATATGTTCTCTCAAAATGCAGTAGGAAGACCTAACGCTATATATGATTTTAACAGAGAAAAAGACGGTTCCTTCAGCGAAAACACACCAAATTTGCCTCCAACCAATTTTACATATGATGTTTTTTCTGTATCGGGTCAGGGTATTGGAGGTATGTATCGCCCATTTCGTTCTGATGTGGGCGTGGTTTATGATAAAAACAGTTTTAATCTGGGAACATCACCTGCTAATCTTGGATTTGAAGTAGGGACAGGAAATGCGACTCATTTTGGTATAGATTATCAGAATAATACTACAAATACTACAAGTGGCAAGTGGAAGTCAAATGAAAGTGTTACCGGTAAATTAAAGTTCAAAGGGAATAATCCTACAAATAGGTATTATGAACCATATTATTTTAAGAATGCTGGAGAAATGTCATATGAAAATGACATGAATTTTTTCTCGAATATTGGACAATATTCGCCTGTTCATGTCGCTTTGACAGGCCCCTCAGTATCTAAACAAGCTGCTGGAAATTATGTTGAGGGAGGAAGTATGAATACAAATACTCGCAGTACAAGAAGTATTCGTGATCAACATATTTCAGTTTTAAACTCTGAAATGGCCGACAAATTTGCTGCATCAAGAAAAATTGAAGTTTTCTATGGATTTAATGTGTCACCTAATGGAAAATATATTCCAGATCAGGTTATCGACAGAACCAGTACACCATATAAACCAAATCACATTTCAGAGGTTACGGTTAGCAGACCCGATGGAGCCAGATATATCTATGGAATTCCTGCATATAATTTATCTCAGAAAGAAGTAACTTTTGCGGTACAACAAGATGTAACCGCTTGTGATGATTATCAGATTTCATACTCGCCATCCGATGCTGATGCTTCTACAAATAATAAAGGAATGGACAACTTTGTATCTAAGAAGTCTATCCCTCCGTATGCCCATTCTTATTTGTTGACTCATATTTTATCTGTTGATTATGTTGATGCCGACGATATCCCTGGCCCTTCTGACGGAGATTACGGTACTTATACAAAAATTAATTACAGCAAACAATGTGAAAATTACAATTGGAGAACTCCATATTTAAATGCGACCTATAATGAAGGCATGAAAACATTTGATAATGACGATAAAGCCTCCTATATTTTTGGAACGAAAGAAATATGGAATGTTCATTCTATTGAAAGTAAAACTCATTTGGCAGAATTTTATTTGTCTGAAAGAGAAGACGGTCGCGATGCAGGAGGTGAACATCCTACAGGATCTGGAAATGGAACTTCAATGAAGTTGGATTCCATAAGAGTGTTTTCAAAACAAGACAGAATTAAAAATGGGGCGAATGCTATTCCAATTAAAACGGTCCATTTTGTTTACGAGTATTTACTTTGTCCTGAAGTGCTAAATAGTAACTCAAATAGTGGAAAATTAACCCTAACTAAACTGTATTTTACCTATGGGAATTCTAAAAAGGGTATGTTAAACTCCTATGTTTTTAACTATAGTGAAGAAAATCCAAAATATAGCACACATTCTTTTGATCGTTGGGGAAATTATAAAGAAGATAATGGTAATGGATGCGATTTCACTCAAGAGCCTTCCAATGCGGAATATCCCTACGCAGAACAAGATAAAGCAAAAGCAGATTTGTTTTCAGAGGCCTGGAGTTTAACTTCTATTAAATTGCCATCTGGTGGTGTGATTGATGTAAATTATGAATCGGATGATTATGCATATGTACAAAACAAAAAAGCCATGGAAATGGTTAAAGTTATTGGAGCTACTAATGACATAAATGCAACGCCGAATAGCAGTCTTATGAGTAGTGGCAACTCTGTAAATAATTATTTAATTTTTAGATTAAATAAGCCTATTGATGTATCAAATTCTCAAGCATCGAATATTGTTCAAAAAATGCTAAAGGATGAATATGGAAATACTCCTGAGTTTATTTATTATAAATTTTTACTTGAACTGGATGCTGGAAAATATGAATTTGTCCCGGGATATTGTAAGGTAGAGGCCATTGGCTTGATGCCTGCAGTATCAGGACAGTACATTAATGGATATTTAAAAATAACACCTGTTGGAATAGATGATGATGGAGGAGGAGATCCAGTAAATCCAATAACTAAGTCAGCGTGGAATTTTGCTAGATTATATACGCCGCAATATGTCTATTCTCAGCCGACAAACGCTACAGGGAGTTTGGAAAACGTACTTCAAGCATTAGCTTCTCCTTTTTTGCAGATTTGGCAATTTGTGACTGGAATAAATGAGAATTTAAGAAGTCGCGGAATGGGATTCAATTTTTCTAATAGTAAGTCCTACGTTCGATTGTATAATGGAGATGGCTTTAAATTTGGAGGAGGTTCTCGTGTTAAAAAAATAACCATTGGTGACTCATGGCAAACAATGACAAATGCGTCTGATAATGACAATATGGTTTATGGGCAAGAGTACGACTATACTACAAAAACTAAGAAGGGTGAGATTATTAGCAGCGGTGTTGCCTCTTATGAGCCAATTATTGGAGGAGATGAAAACCCCTGGAGACAACCCATTTATTACTCAGAAGAAAAGTTAATGGTTCCAGACGATACCTATTATAAAGAAACACCTTATGGAGAATCTTTCTTTCCTTCACCTTCTGTTGGTTATAGTAAAGTTTCTGTGATGAATCTTCAATGGAAGAATATTCTTATCAATTCACAAAACAGAAGTGTTACCAAACATGCTACAGGAAAAGTTGTAAATGAGTTTTATACGGCCAAAGACTATCCAACGCAAGTAACTCAAACTTCTCTTGATAAGGATCGATACAAACACCAACCATTGTTCCAGATACTTAAATTTGAATCTGAAGATTATATGACTGCAAGCCAGGGGTATGCCGTTATTCTTAATGATATGCATGGTAAACAGAAAGCTCAATGGGTTTATCAGGAAGATAAAAATGAGCCCATTTCAGGAATCGAGTATTTCTATAAAACTAATGGTGGATATAATGATATAAAAGCTAATTCGTTGAATAATTATGTCCAAATTATCAAAAAGAATAATTCGGGTGGAGGTAGAATTACTTCAGGAATGATTGGGGTTGAATACGACCATGTAGTCGACATGAGAGAATATGAATCAACAACATCTGGTGGGGGTGCAAATTTCAATCTTGACATTTTTGTGATTCCTGCACCTATTCCTGTAACATTGTATATTCCTACTTTATTCCCCTCTTTTGTATACGAACAAACTCGGTTCCGTTCCGTTGTGGCCACAAAAGTGATAAATCAATATGGTGTTTTGTCAAAAACAGTAGCACATGACCTTGGTTCAAAGATATCTACTACAAATATGCTTTGGGATGCCAATACTGGTAATGTGCTATTAACAAAGACACAAAATAGCTTTGACGACCCATTGTATTCTTTTACATATCCTGCGCACTGGGGGTATGATAGGATGGGACAGGTGTATAAAAACATAGGCATTGAATTTTATGGTCAGTCAATCAATGATTTAGGTGCTGGTTATTTCGTAAAATGGGACGAATTGGGTTTGGTTAATGGGTCTACAGTAACCACCGGATGGGTTTCAAATGTGGTGCAAAGTGGCCCTAATCCTGGAATAACTGTCATAGATAGAGATGGAAATGAAATAAACCCATTTGCAGATTATGACTTGATTAAAATTATCAGATCTGGAAGAAGAAATCAGTCGAGTGTTCCTATTGGAACTGTTGTTTCTATGGAAAGCCCAATAAGACAAGTAGGAAGTGAAAAGGATATTGTTTTTGATAATGATACCAGAGTTGTTCAGGCTCAATCAATGGAGTATTCGGATGAATGGCGATTGTTCTGTGATTGTGGACATTTACCCGGAGCAACTATTAACCCAGTTATAAAAGGTATTCGTGGAAATTGGCGACCCGAAACATCCTATTTGTTCCTGGTAGACAGGAGTATTACTAGAAATTCTGATAATACTGATGTAAGAGAAGACGGAGTTTTCGAAAACTTTAATCCTTTCTGGATACCCTCATTATCCGGCACTGATTGGGAAAAAGATGAAACAAATTGGACTTGGGCTACAAAAGCTACTGAGTATAGCCCTCAAGGGTTTGAGTTAGAAAATAAAGATGCTCTTGGAAGATATTCATCAGCTGTGTATGGCTATAATTATAGTTTGCCTGTTGGAGTTGCTTCAAATGCCATGTTTAGAGAAATTGGGTTCGATAATTTCGAAGATTACGATTTTGGTCATTGCGTTCAAGATCATTTTAGTTTTAAAGCTTATCCTAATTTCGTAACACAAGACGATGCTCATTCTGGAAAAAGAAGTATTCGTGTTGGAGCTGGGGTTTCTCTTGGGGTAATTAAAAATTTAATTGATTGTGGCGAAAGTACATATGATGAATATACTCAGCAATATCATTAATAAAAAGTTTATGAAAAGGTTAATAATATTTTTAGGAACATTCTTAATGCTAACAGGCATTTATGGTCAAAATCAATTGGAGATTAACAGATTGAATCTTGAAGCAATAGATAGCAGTAAGTATAAAATCTCTTTTTATGCGAACTCCTTAATTGGTGGTGAGTTTGTTATTATTAATCTTGAAGATAACTCCAATAACAAGGTAAAGGTTGTTCAATTAAATGTAATAAAAGAAAATGGATTCTCGGTTATTAGAAACGATGAATTTGTTACTGTTGCACCCGAATTTACAGAAGGAAATATTACTTGGAATTACGTTGAAGTAATTGTAAATGTAAATGAGATTGAAAGAAATAACTTCAATAAACTCTGTGTTTTTGTTTTACGAAGTAATCAGTCTTCTAACGTTTTAATCGCAAACAAATAAAAATTGTCAAGATGTTGAATTCAATTAAAATATTAGCAAAAACAATAATTGTTTTAACCATAATTCTTTTAGCGAGTAGCAAGAGTTATTGTCAATTCTTAATTTCAACAGAAGAAGGCTCATTTAATGTCTGTTCTGCTGAAAGTGAATTTGAAATATTTCTAAATCCTTCAACAGCAACTTTAATAAGTCAGTTCGAAGCAGAGTTGCCTGAGGGAATTAATTGTATAAATAGTACTGTTTCAGTGTATTTGAATAATAACTTATATCCATCATATAGTTTGGTGGGAACAGATCCTGAACATCTAATAATTTCAATATCAAATTTAACTGGGTTAACGCCAAGTGATAATGTTACTATTAAATTTATGGCAAAAGCTTTTTGTGACGCAGTAAATCAAAATATTAAAAAAAATAACTATAAGGTTACTTATAATTCTGGACTGGTATTCGAATATCTAACGAATAGCTATGATGTGACATATCCTGAGCTTATAGTATCTACAACTGTTCAAACGATTAATGGAACATCTGGGTTGCCTTTGAATAGGAATGATATAAGTATAAAAAACAATGGATTAGGTGCAGTTGATAATTTTACATTTAAAATTAAGCATGATATATTAAAACTTCAGCTAACCTCCGTTATATTAGTTCATGGAACAGTAGAAATACCCTTGACTATCTATCCACCTGTTTCTGGTGTTTACACATTTGAGATTAGTGAAACAGATTTAATTAATTTAAATTTTCTTAATGGGTTTGCTCAGAATGATGAGATAATTGTAAAAGAAACAATGAATGTTTTAACACCACCATGTTTTGATAATACTCCAGAGGAATTCCGATTAAATTGGGGTTGTAATTCAGTATTTTGCGAAGAGAATACAAATTCAATTTGGACAGCTTATGTCAATCTGCCTGTAGCAAATCCAATTATTGTTTTATCTCAACCATTTAATTTTAGTTCCGAATACTGCCCGGGAAGTTCTACCCCTACAACCAGTTTTACTATTACGGTCACAAATAATTCAACAAATGTATGGGATGTTGCCGAACAGTTTTTCTATACGTTATACTCTCAATATTTGACGGATGTAGTTGTAAGTTATAATGGTAACCCATTGCAATCAAATACGGTGTTTAGCGGCTTTGTTCTTGGTCCTCAACAGTCTGCGAACTTGAGTGTTTCCTATAAAGTTTCGTGTGGTCCAAATCCATGTGGAAATATGTACAAATTTATAATGTTTAGATTAAATTATACACCAAAATGTCAAGTTAATTCTCTTGAAAAGAATTTCTTTTACTTCAATTATTTTGATATTCAGGATGTGTTATTCTCATCTCCCACTGATATTGACGAAGGCACTCCAGAAACGATTTCTCTAAGCGGAAACTTTAACATCAGTAGGACTCAAAACTTTCAAAGTTTACAAAACGATTGGGGATTAATTTATGAACTTACTTTGCCTTATGGGTATAATTACGTTTCAAATTCTGCAACGTGTATAGATAATAGTAATAATATTATCAATTTGACTTATTTGGGCGAAGTTTCTAATGTTCATAGGTTTAAAGCATCATTTCCGAGTACATCTATTAATACGAGACTCAATTTTAGTCTGAATATTCTACTAAATTGTTCCTCACTTACGGTTCCTCCTACTTCTGAAATAATGTGGAATGTGTATATGGACTATGGTTCTGGTTGCAATTGTAATGAAAAGTTAGTTTGTGATAAATCAGCTACTTTATATAATCATTGTGTAATAACAGGACCAGGAACAGGTTGCCTGACCTTAAGTGACTTTTCAGTCAACCGCAATACATTTGGGTGGCCAGAATCCTTTAGGAATAATTCTACATTAACTGTTTTAGAAAATACACCTACGACCTTGAATCAATCATCAACAGGAGTTGAATTGCAAAAGGTATATGAATATGATGAGTTTGAAGTAATATTGGATGGTAGCTATTTGTCGACTTGTAACTATGATGATGTGTATGCAGTATTTAATTATACTGCACCTCATTCGGTGAATCTATTCGAATATATACCAAATTCAGCCGTTTTCAATACCAACAGCACTTCAATTCCTGTTAATGTATTACAGATTGATGAACAGGTTATTGGTACTCAGAGAAAATTTATTTATTATTATAAAGTTCCGGCTAATCTTTTAAGTTCTGGTACTTTAAAGTTTTCAGCTCGATTCAAAATTATAAAAGATGCTTCAACCAACGATGGAATTTTTGAATTTCCAGAATTTAGAGGTTATTATAAAGCAGATGTGACCGGAGGAGGTAATGAGTTTTCAGATAGTTACGGTGAACGTTTTTATCTGATTAAACCTGTAATAAGCAGGTATTCGGCATATTCCAATAGTCATTGTGACATAGAAGATTATAATTATGTTATTATTACTCATGGAAGTTACTTTGTAAATGAATATCGACCCTTGATTAGTTATGATGATTTTTCATTTCTTTTACCTTCAGGTCATTCTTTTGATAATACAAATAATGCCAGCCTGTTTAGAAATGGCAGTTTGCTTTCAAATTTGATTCCTCAGGTAAATCTAAATACATATACATGGTCAGCTTTTTCATCTCCTTTGTTATTTGAAAAAGGAAATAATTATTTTTCATTTAAGGTACATCCAAGTTGTCAGGTTGCCAATGGAAATGTTGATTTAAATAGCAATGTAGTTGTTCGTGATTTTGTCTATACAAATAATTGTAATGCAGGCAATTTGGGTTGTCCAACGAGCAATTCAACATTGAACACTAGTTATACATATACTTCTCCGATACTTACAGTATCTCCAGAAACTGATGAGCCGGGAGTGAGTGCTGTTGCCCGTTGGGATGTTAGAGTAAGTAATACTACAAGTATGCATCCAAATAATGTATGGCTTTCGATGGAACAAGCTAGCACAAACACTACGATTTTCGATTTTACTGATTTTATTGATGCCAATACTCTTTCAACATTAACTTCTTCATCTTACATTTTCAATGGAAAAGAAGCTGCGATTGTTCATTTAGGAAATATTGGCACCTCAAAAGATGTGGCATTGTTTTCAACATACTCTAATTGTTTACCAAACGCAGTAGACATAATTGATATTTCAGCAGGTTGGAGTTGTATGGATTATCCACTTAATAGAAGTTCTTATGCTCCGTGCACACCTGTTCCAGAACAATTGACATTAACTGTGAAAAATGCAGATATGCAGGCTGAATTTACAGATGTTATGAATACTCCCCCCTATACATTATGTAGTCAATTGAATTATGAACTTCTGGTAACTAGTACCGGTTTTGCTGATATGCATGGGGTTACAATAAATATTGATTTGCCTGATTTTGTAACTATACTTTCAGGAAGCAGTTCAATAACTTATAATAATAATCCTTTAAGCCTTCTACTTCCTGCCAATGGAGGACTGATAAATCTAACGAGTCTTATACCAAATTTTCAACCAGAAGATGTTATAAAAGTAGTTCTTGTATTGGAAACAGCATGTGGGTTTAATCTTGGTGATGAAATCATCATAAATGTAAACGGATATACCAATTGTAACGAACTTGTACATCTACCTCAAATTAATCAAAGTATACCAATTAGTGGAGCTCAAGTTGTAAGTGATCTTGATTTATCAATTACTACAAGTAATCCAAATCTCAACTACTTACAATCTACAACGATTAATGTATCTGCAACAGGGAATAATTCAATCGTTAACGGAAATCTAGTAATTGGTTTGACTTCGGGATTGTCATATAATGCGGGATCTTCAACTATTGGAGAACCAATAATTACTAACGGCGGATCAACTTTAACATGGGCGATACCTTCGCCATTAAATTTAATGAATTTTAATTTTGGAATCACAAATAACTCGGCATTGGCAACTACAGGACAAGTGACCGGTCACTATGATTTAGTATTGAATATTAGTTGCAATGCAGTTAATTGTCCTTCTCCTTACATTCCAGAAAATGTTGTGGTAAATATTCACCAAAATGCAGAACCTTGCGATTGGACAATTGAAGTTCAGACAAGAGGTGAAGGTTGTGGGTGTAATTATGATTTGGCAGTTGTTCCGCATGGAGGAGTTCCGCCTTATACTTATTTTTGGACAGATGAGTCCACTTCATATCAAGTTCTAAATTTGTGTGCAGGTAGTGATATCTCTGTTACTGTAACTGACAGTCAGAATTGTCAACAAATAGCAAATGTGGTAATCCCAAATAATAATTTTAATATAATTACAACAATAAATAATGCGCATTGTGCCACAATTTGTAACGGCAATATTACTGTAAGCGCAGGAGCTGGAGTTCCTCCATATCAATACTTATGGAGTAATGACTTAACAACCCCAACGATAAGTAATTTATGTTCTGGAAATAACTACAGTGTAACCATTACTGACTCACAGGGTTGTGCTGTGACTGGTTCATATCTTATAAATTTTAACTCAGACAATTGCTGTGATATTCAATCTTTAATTACCTATTCAGGAGTTAATTGTAATGTTCAGGGACAGGCTACTGTGATTGCATCAAATGGGGCAGTTCCATATACTTATTTGTGGACAAATGATGCAACAACGCAAAGTATTCAGAATTTGTCTCAGGGATACTATGCAGTAACAATAACAGATGCTTTCAATTGTGAAAAAATTTCATTTGTACATATTGATTCTATATGTGGAGTCTCGGATTGTGAAGATTGTATTACGTCATTTTCACCTCTTCATAATCAAAAATATGTTGTAAGTGCCTGGGTAAAGGTAGAGGACGAAGAAGGTGTGTTAACCTATGCTGTTCCTGGTATTAGTATATCATTTATAGGTGTTGTCGTTCCTGAAATAATATTTAATGCTTCAGGTGAAATAATTGATGGTTGGCAAAGGATTGAAGGCCTTTTTGATGTTCCACTAAATGCCGAAAAAATAGTTGTTAAATTGAATAATACAGCTTCTGGAAATACTTCGTATTCAAAATCAGCTTTGTTTGATGATATTAGAATTCACCCTTTTAATTCAACAATGAAGTCATTTGTATATGACCCGCTGCATTTAAGAGTAATGGCAGAACTTGACGAAAACAATTATGCCACTTTTTATGAATATGATGAAGAAGGTGCGCTTATAAGAGTGAAAAAGGAAACCGTTAGAGGGGTCTTTACAATAAATGAAAACAGAAACAATACGAAAAAAACTGTAACGCCTTAAATGTAAATTATGTATAAGATATTTAGTCTTTGTGTGGTTGTATTCTCTGTTTGCATTCTTAATGCACAGAATGCCTCATCTGATTTTAAGAAAATTAATTCGGCCTATTTAAAAACCAGCTATACTGCTGATGTTTGCTATTCTGTTTTTCAGAGTAGTGCTGATATAACTCCTTTGCAGTCTGAAACTGGGTATTACAAACTGAATGCAAGTGAAAAGAAAACTTGTATGAAGCTTGGTCAGTATTATTTAATTAATACTCCTGACTTTTCTTTTACATTAAACTCAATCGAAAAGTTTATTTCTTTTTCGAAAAATAAAGCAAATACAAAACTGAATTCTAATTCTTATAAAAATACTGAACTAATGCTAAAAATGGTAGATACGTTGTTGCATTATAGCAAAAGTGTAAAATATAACGAAATATCAAGCAAACTAGGAGAATATATATTGTTCCCGGGATTTGGTGACTACAATAAAGTAAGGATAAGATTTGATAGATATAATTTTCTGATTACAGAAATTGAATTTTTCTATAAGAGAAATCAAAACCTTACAAATATTGCGGGAAAAGAAGCAAAGCCTCGCCTTAAAATTGTGTATAGTAATATTGTGGTTAACCCAACTTTTACTAAAGATGATTTTAGCTATCTCCAATATTTGAACGAGTCGGATGGAAAATATTCGCTTAAAAGTTCTTATTCAAATTATACTCTTTCATGTAATTAAATTCAGGCAAAATGAAAATTATTAAAAACATACAAGTTTCGTTTCTGGTAATATCTTTAATGCTATTATCAGTTTATAATTCAAATGCTGCTAAAGAAAAAACTAACGTTAGAATAACGGCAAATAATATTAATCCATTTCAGGTAATTGAAATTAAAGACAATAAGTTCGATTACATGGAAAATAACTCGTCGTGGACTAATGAATTTACCAATTATAAAATTAAAAATAACTTGGTTTTAGGATTTGATGAAGAATATGTGGATAATCAGGCACCTCAATCAAATGTTACGATTGAGTTTCAGGTCAAATATTACACTTACAATACTGGGAGTCATTCATTTGATCCTCATATTGTTAGTCCTAATCCTATTTTAACTGTAAATTATAGTGAATTACAAGCTTTTAAAAACCGCTCGGTGTATACTTATGAAGGTGGTTTAAAAATGGAAGTCACCATACTAACGATTACTTCCAGCACTGGCTCTGTTCCTCAAAATTTGATTGTTGAAACTGAAATTGAAACGGAAAGATATTATTCACTTAATTATTCAAGTCAGATCAATACTGTAAATTCAATATATGATAACACAACCGGAGAGCTAGTTATAAATTGGGCTTTAGTTCAGGGAGCCGAAGAATACGACTTAGAATGGACATTTGTTAATAATTTCAATGCATCTGGTGGAGCTAATTCTGATGTTAGTATTCCCGAAACCACTGAAAAACTTTTTAAATATAACAGTACACGAGTTACTACATTATCTAATGAATATAGAATACCATTGTTATATGAGCAAGGGTTTATTTTATATAGAGTTAGAGCAGTTGGAAAAACAGGAGTCGATTTCAAAAATAGAGTATATACTCATTGGAGTTCCCACCCGGATTTATTTGTATCTGTATCAACTTTTGGTGATTATTATACCATCACTGGACATGAGAAAGATTTAAACTGGCAAATGTCAATTAACTATGCTGAAGAGGGGAAAAATAAGGCAAGTATTTCATATTTCGATGGTTCATTGCGAAATAGACAGTCAGTTACCAAAAGCAATACTGATAATAATGTAATAGTTGGTGAATTAATCTATGATTATCAGGGCCGTAAAGCAATTCAGGTACTTCCAACTCCCACGAATGAAAGTTCAATTAAATATTTTGATTATTTCAATCAGAATCTGGGGTTACTCCCTTATACACGTAATAATTTCGATCTTGATGCTATATCGAATAGTTGTAATACGATAACCGATCCAATGATAAAGACTGAAGGTTCTTCAAAATACTATTCTGAGAACAACAACGTAGGAGGAATTAACAGAGATTATATTCCAGATGCAAATCAATACCCATTTTCGCAAATTGAGTATACCCCTGATAATACTGGAAGGGTAAGTCGGGAAAGTGGAGTAGGAGAAACTCATAGGCTTGGGAATGGACACGAAACAAAATATTATTACGGAAAACCAGATCAATACGAATTAGATCAGCTCTTTGGTTCCGAAGTGGGTTACGCTAATCATTATAAAAAGAATATGGTTGTTGATGCCAATGGGCAAATCTCCTTAACTTATACCGATTTGCAAGGTAAAACTATTGCAACTACACTTATTGGTAAAGTTCCTGATAATTTAGAACAATTGGACAGTAATTATATTGACAATCTTGTTGTGGATTTATTTAACAAAGTAAATGCAGCAGATTTTACAGGTCCAGAAAATCAATATCTTCCAGAAGTGGGAGCAAATTTGTATTCAAGAGAGTTGTTAGTAGCTACTGATGGTCCAAGAAAGTATACTTACGAGATGAGAGGAAATAAATATGATATTGGATGTAATACCCCTATATGTTATGATTGTATTTACGATCTACTGATTTCTTTAACAAATGAATGCAATGATGAGGAATTATTAAGCGATCAAGTAAATAATGAAATATTAGATATTACTATTGGAACGCCTACCATAAGTTGTTCAAGCACTCCCCCATCGTTTCATTCCAACAGTATTTCAAATCCATGGACAAGTCTTCCATTGGGAATTGGGAGTCATTCGTTAAATAAAAGGTTGAGTGTTAACATGGACGCATTAGCTTTGTATACCAATCATTATCTGGATCCTTTAAATAACCCTTGTATCTATTCATATTCTTATTTTTTGAATCAGGCAATGGAAGATATTGATTCTTCTATATGTGCTATGACTTGTGCAGAATGCCTTACAGACCTTGGTGCATATGATCAATACAATCCTGATTTGCCAAATGCTACTTGCGACCCATGTTATACTTATGAAGAATATTTAGAATTGATGGCTGAATGTAACAAATATTGCGACGAAGGCTCTATTGAATGTCAGTCTAAATTGGATTTAATGTTGATAGATGTCAGTCCAATGGGGCAATATGGTGGAGTTGTTGTTACTGATAATGATAATGCATTCCCTTCATCGGATGTATATAGCTTGGAAAATCAATCGTCATTGATTGGTGAAGTTTATATAGATCCTTCCTATTTTCCTTTATCTGTTTTTAATGAGGATAACAAACTCCCTCTTAAAGAAGTATTCCAAGATGAAGAACCCGTTTTTGGCGAAGTCTTGCTGCCAAATTGGAGATTCCCTTACAACCCCGATATTCCAGCTACAGATGAAGAAAGATTCAGATATCTAAACGACGATAACACCATAAGTAAAATAATTCTTAATGATATTGATGGAACGTACTACCCTGAAATACAGCCAGGTTCGCCTACGGAAACGGATGCCGACGGACTAACCACGGTTCTGCCCCAATATTTACTTAATATAGAAGATTTTATCTATTATTGGCAAGCCAATTGGGCTAATTCGCTTGTCTTTTATCATCCCGAATATCCACTGTATAAACATTGTACTGATCTTAGCGAAAGCCACGATTTTGATTGGAAATGGAACAGCGTATTTGTATTTGATGATCTGAATAGTAGTGAGGATGCTTTAGGATATTTCTTTAGTGGTGTTAATAGTAGTTATTATACCGGATCTAAGCCAAATCCACTTGGAACAGGCATTTCAAACGCTTTAGACCCTTACTTTAATAGTACAAAAAATCCATATTTAGATCCCAACGATTGGATCAACATGAATAATGAAATGATAAACTATTATGAAGTTGGTGATGTGCCGGGGCATTTCTATTCAATTTGGAATGTTGCAAATATTATGGCAAATTGCCCAGATGGAAATTGTGCCGCTTTCATAGCTACTTGTTATAATGATGTAACTATAAATACAGATGAAGAATGGATGTATTTTAAATCATTTTATGAATCTCTAAAACAAAAGTATTATTATAAACAACAAACTCGTTACTCAATAGAACACGCCTGTTATAACGGTTGTATTGGAGAAGATCCGTTTAATCCATATCAGGATGGTTTTTACAATTGGCCTTATAATCTTACACAACCAGAGCACACAGCTCAGGTTATTGACTGGAATTTTATCACTCCTTCACGAATCCCTCCATTTGTTACTCTTCCAGGGTATATTACTCTTCCTCCAGGCTACGATCCTCCTCAAAGACAATTTAGTAATTACGAACAACCTTGTAATGTTTTAACCAATACTTATTATAAAGAAAAAATTAAAAGATTTCCAAGGCCAGAAGATGAGCTGCCATTGCCTATGCCAGGCCAGACGGTACAAGACTATGTAAGTACTCAGCAAAATTCAGCTGATGCAGCAGTATTCTCTTATTGTGGACAGTGCCCGGTTGCACGCGATTTGCAATTCTTTTTAAACGCAATGGCTGATGAGTTGCTTACAAATGTTGATTTAAATTGCAGTAATGGCGGAGTTCCTGAATTTGTACCCGATCTCCAATCTGCAATGTTCTCTACAAATGCTCCAACAGTTTGGAATCTTGTTTCGTCCAATTCAAATGATGTTGTTGTTTCTATAACAAGTGGATCGAATAGCCCTTGCAGCCTGTATTTACATTCACAACCTGGTATCATTTGGGACAATATTACTGGATTCTGCTGCCTTGAAGGTATTGTAAATCCGCTTTATCTAACTCAACTGCCAGGAATGTATTATTTTAATATTACAGCAAATATGTCCGATAATAGTCAAGTGGTTCTAGAAGGAGCAAGTTGCCTCTTGCTTTCAGGCTGCGATTTAGATTACTTGTGTAACACAACTCCATTGGGGGCTGATATTCAAAACATGTTTAATGCATTACTATACAGTCAGGATGCTGTAAATAATTTGCCAGCGCTCAATAGTGTGTTCACCTATAATCCAGTTCCTTTTAATGCTGCTCCTTTAAATTCAGCGATTACAAATAATATGATACAAGCTTCCGGAATGAGTAGCAATATTAATTCATGGCAATGGCATCCCGTTGTCCCAGGAACCTTTAACGGTTCAATGTCGGCTACTTTAACTGATGGTAGCTTGACTTGCGGAATTAACCTGAGTTTTGTAGAGAATACTACTACGTATCAATGGGATGATATTATTTCGTTTTTGAATATTCGGCCCGATCAAGCTCATCTTACATTAAATGGAAGTAATTCTTATACTACAAAATATTTCTTGATTACTGCATTAGTAAACGATAATGGTGTTTTGAAATATGTCCAATTGGAAGGGAATAGCACTTGCTTCGAAATTGGGACATGTACTGAAGCGGAATTTGTAGGTACAAATAATTAATTCATGAATTTAAAATTTTTGAATATGCCAAAAAGACTATTAAATATAATCTGGATAATGTTTTTGACAACGGCTTTGTACGGGCAAACAACATATCTTTCAGTTGATGATAATACCATTTGTTTGGGCCATCAGTCAATATTTACCTGCATTCAAAGTTATACAAGTACCTGGACAATAAATTACGGAGATGGTAATACGGAAACAGGTTCAAATTTAACCCTAAACCAGCAATTTATACACACTTATGCTGAAAGTGGACAATATACTTTCATTTTTGCCGGAAAGAATCCTGAGGATAATGATACTATTATTATTACAGTAGGCAATGTTGATGCTACAATTGCAGGAACCAACCTTCTTTGTGCCTCAAGTTGCACAGGAGCTATTGATCTTACAGTTACAGAAGGTATCGCACCTTATACTTATAATTGGACAAATGCGGCAGAAACCTATTCTGCCACTACACAGGATATTAATAATTTGTGCGCAGATACTTATTATGTTACAGTGACTGACCAAGCTGGTTGTACCGTGACTATTGGCCGGATTGAAATTGAGGTCACTCAGTTTGCTGGCTCATTAATTGCTGGTTTTGTTGAATGCGAAGACAATAGAATAGATTATAATGCCATATTTACCAATCCTGCGACTGGGAATGTGTATTTGTGGAATTTTGGTGATGGAAACACTTCATCAAACCAAGGTGGGTCTCATAATTACGCAACTTCTGGTACTTATACCGTTAGTCTTACTGTAACCAATCCTGCACATCCAGGTTGCGTGTATAACGATGATATTAGCATTGAAGTAATGGAAGTAAACCCTCATGTTAGCAGCAGTAATGTATGTCTGGGTAATCCTGTAAGTATTTTTTACGAAGGTTATCCCGTTCCTAACGGAGTTATTTATATTGACGGTATTACTGAATACAGTGGTCCTTTTACTGCAAGCTTTGAATATGAATACACATTTACAACTATAGGGCAACATCAGGTTATTGTCGAATATCATGGTGATAAATGTAGAGACACTATTTTGGTAAATGTAAGTGCCATCAGTGGAACGCTGACATCAATTAATGCTGATTGTAGTAGCAGTTGCACAGGATCAATAAATCTGACAATGACCCAGGGGCAGCCTCCATACACCTATAACTGGGCTAACGCTGACAATAGTTTTAATGCTTCAACCGAAGATTTAACTAATTTATGTCCTGATACTTATTTTGTAACTGTTACAGATGCAAATAACTGTACATATACCAATCAGGTTCAAATCATGTCTTTGATGACTGGAGGTGCAATAAGTGTTGCTATTCAGCAGTGCGACGATAATATGATACATTACTCCATAAGCGAAGCCAATCCTACCCCAGGGAATTTATATCAATGGAATTTTGGTGATGGTACAACTGGAACAGGCTTAAATGGTTCACACACTTATCTTAGTTCAGGCACATATACTGTGTATGTAACAATTACTAATCCTGCCTATCCCGGATGTGAAATAACCGATGATAGAACGGTTACAGTAGATGAGGTAAATGCTTATCTAAGCAGTAATACCATATGTCTTTCTGAGACATTGATGATTTATTACGAAGGGTATCCAATCATCGATGGAGGCTATATCACAATCGATGGTAATGCTGTAGTAAGTAATGGCTCTTCAAATGGTTATTTGGAATTTCCGTGGCAATTTACCACTCTGGGAACACATACTATAGTCATGGGCTACAGAGGTTGTGTATTTACGATGAATGTTGAAGTGATAGATTGCTGTAGTTTAAACGTTTATTCCTCCATCGTAAATGCTACTTGTGGAGCAACCGGATCTATTGCACTTGGAGTAACCGGAGGAGAAATCCCAATTAGTTATGAATGGTCAAATAACGCTACAAGCTCAACAATTTCGAATTTGATTTCTAATGATTATACAGTAACAGTAACTGATGCCAATAACTGTACCGAGGTCAATACTTATACAGTTAGTAATAGTTCACTGTCAGCAAGTTTTGTGGTAACCCCCTCTTCTTGTACTTTGGGTTGTGATGGATCAGCTACTGTTGCGATTTCGGACGGATTGCCCCCATTTACTTATCATTGGTCGAATGGGGCAGCAACTTCTTCAATACTTGAAGACCATGGCACTTTTACTGTATCTGTTAGTGATGCAGGGGCATGTGAAACTGTGATGACAGGAACTATAAACAACACAGCAGGAATTTTTCTGACATTGACTCCTGACGAAACAAGTTGCCCTACAGCTCTTGATGGGAATATGGACCTAACAGTAACTGGAGGTATTCCTCCTTATACTTATTTGTGGAATGGTAGTCAGACTACTCAGGATCTTAGCAATATTGGTGTTGGTGATTATTCTGTAACAGTTACAGACCATAACGGTTGTTCCGTGACACTATCAGAGCATTTAGGTTTTTCTGCAGATAATTGTTGCAGTTGGTCAGTAACTTCTTCAATTACCAATGATAATTGTAACAGTTCAGGTGCTATAGAAGTATTTGCCAGTAATGGTGTTGCTCCGTATACTTATCATTGGTCAGTACCTGGTTCGGCTTCTTCTATCACAGAACTGGATGCTGGAATATATTTTGTAACAGTGAATGATGCCGGAAATTGTAATGCTGTTCTAAGTTTTACAGTTGGGTCAAATGCATCTACATTAACTGCTAATGTTAGTGTTACTGAACCTCTTTGTCCTGATAATTGTAACGGGGCAATTAATCTTACTGTTTCAAATGGTGTTCCACCTTATACTTATTTGTGGTCGAATAATGCAGAGACCGAAGATTTAAGCAATTTATGTCAAGGTACATATTCTGTAAGTGTTGCCGATCAAAACGGATGCCCATTCAACTATACAGGTATCGAACTTCAAAATCAGAATGAAAGCTGCTGCAATTTCGATGGTCTTGAAATTACAACTACTGATGCAGCTTGTACTTGCACTGGATCTGCAAGTATTTCGATTAATTCCGGAAGTGGCTCATACAGTTATGCATGGTCTTCTCCCGGAAACAGTGGATCAACGGCATCCAATCTTTGTGCTGGAGTACATACCGTTACAATTACAGATTTAACATATAATTGTTCTACTATCGAGAGCTTTACTATTGGAAATCAATCCGGATTGTCCGTGAGTTTTCAGGAACAAACTTGTACATGTGGAACCAATGGTAGTTTGACTGCAATTCCTTCTGGTGGAACAGCTCCTTATACTTATCAATGGAATCTTTCTGGGAATACAACTTCAACATTGTCTCAAATCTGTGGAGGCTACTTTCCTGTTACCGTCACCGACGCTGCTGGTTGCGTAATTCGTTCCGGAATAACTTCATATCCTCACATACTTAGTCTATTGGTCACTTCTGTTGTGAATGCAACTTGTGATAACGAATGTGGTGGTGCTGCTAATGTTGGCGGTGTCAATGGAGTTCAGCCTTATTCTTATCATTGGTCTACTGGGGCTACCACTCATGCGGTATCCGGACTTTGCGAAGGAACATATACTGTAACCGTTACTGATGCTGCAAATTGTAGTGCAGTTCAGACAGTGGTAATTAGCAAACCGCCGTGTCCTGAGCCATGCGAAAATTTTGCAATTACTATTGAAACTGTTGATCCTGCATGCTACGGTCAGAGTACTGGACAAGCAATGGCTGTAACTGCAGGTGGCGTGGGTGTAGAACCATTTACTTTTCTTTGGAATCACAACCAGCCATCGACTCAAACCATTAATAATCTTGTTCCTCAATCATACACTTGTACTGTAACTGATGGATTCGGTTGTACTGCTGTCGCTAGTGGTACGGTAAATCCGGCTGACTATCAGTATGTAAGTATTACTGGCCCACTCCAATTCTGTGCTGGTGGTAGTGTCGAATTGACAGCATCGGGTAGTTCAAATGTTGTGTGGTCTGATGGTTCCACAGGTCAAAGTCTTATTGTAAGTGCCGAGGGTACATATACCGTCTCAATAAATAATGGTTGCGGTGTGTCCGACGAAGTTTTTGTGGCTCAAAATGGATTGCCCATTTTTATACTCCAAGGGGAAGAAACAGAATTGTGTAATAATGCCCCAATTCAGTTGTATACCAGTATTGTCTCACAAAACAATTTTACTGGTCAGTTTCATTGGTCTCCAGGTAATCAAACCACACCATCAATTACTGTAACTCAGGCTGGTACTTATACTGTTTCATTAACAAGTAATGGCTGTGTTTCACAGGCAACTATTGTGGTTACAAATAACCCCAATTGTGAAGTCAACCCAAGTGTATTATGCGATTTTCAGGGGGTGCCTCCCATCCCAGTTACCAACAATTGTCTTGAAGAACAATTCAATAATGCAGCCCAAAATGCTCATGTAGCTTATTCAAATTATATTGAAGCTCAAAGAGACAGTTTCCAACAACATTATATTCAGCATTGTCTCAATGCATACGAAGACTTTAAAATGGAGTATACCGAAAAAGCTTCAAAACAATATACTTTGTATTATTACGATCAGGCGGGTAATTTGATTAAAACAGTACCTCCGGCTGGAATTGTTTTGATTGATAATCCAACGGATTTGCAGCAGATAAGAACTGACCGCGATCAACGCGAAAAGAACCTGCTTACACAACACACAATGCCCACCATTTATAAGTATAACTCATTGAACCAACTGGTATATCAAGATGTGCCCGATCACCGGCGTTTCGACTTATTCGATTTTGAACCAGCCGGAAACGGTCTGGCAGCCGGGCTAAACTTAACCGGAACCTATTTTGTCGACGATCAACATGCCTTTATCACTGGTAGTGATGGAACCAACAGTGTTCTGTATTATTCAACGGATGGAGGCGAAAACTGGGCTCCTGTAAGTTCTGTGGGTATCGAAAACCTGAACGACGTTACTCCATTAATCAATAACTCGGCTTTTGCAGTAGGTGAAAATGGAACTTGTGTAAAGACCGCCGATGGTGGAAGTACATGGAACCTGATTGCTCCCTGGGCTCCCACATCCGACTTTTTCAAAGTTATATTCATTACTGAAAATGAGGGTTATGTGTTCCAGAATGATGGAAAAGGCTGGCAAACTCTGGATGGTGGGTTAACATGGACTGACTATTCTTTATTACTACTAAATCACACCTTTACTGACATTGAATATGTAAATAATGCGTTTTATGGCGTTTGCAATGAAGGAATGTTCAAATATTCTGTTTTAAACAGCGCTTGGCAATCGCTTATGCTATATGTTAAAGCGGAGGATATTAATTTTATAGATATTAATATGGCCAATTCTACTTATGGTTTTGCATTGGGTAGCAATGGCCGGTTATTCAGAAAGACAACTGCCGGAACATTGTGGGAACAACTGGAGACAAAAGACAGAAATCTTTCTGCTTCACGTATCCATTGTATTAATCAGTATTATGTTTTGCGTTTCGATCAGAATCAGCTTTTCGTGAATACCAATAGTAATGATTTTACGTCATGGCACTCCGTTTTAAGCAATGTTACCAGTATTTATTTTATGGACGCTTACAACGGATATGCCATCTGCTCGGGCAATACCCTTAAAATAACTCACGACGGTGGGTTTACATGGTCTGTAATACAATTATCTCCCTCGGGTTTGCTTGTAAACGCATCATCATTATATGTTGATAATAACCTGATGGTTTTTGGATGTAATGACAAAATTCAAGCTTATACTATAGATAACACAAGTAATGTTTATCCGTTTCTTATCGAAGTATTGCTTAATGGTGTAGGGAATATTACTCAGGTAACAAAATCTCAAAACAATTATTATATATTAAATAGTTCCAATACTGCATATCAACTTAATTCTAATGGAACACTTTCGGGTGTTATCTATTCCAACGCAATTTCTCTTGCCAACGACAATGCAGAAGCCTATATAGCAACAACAAATAACGGTGTTATTAAAGCATCTACAGGAAACAGTTTAAATTTAGCCGTTAACAACTTGTGCTCAGGAACAGTCTATGGAGCCGGAGCCAATGGCGTAATTTATGCCATAACAGCCACTTCTGTCATCGATCATTCTAACGGAATTAAAACTTTACCATTGAAAGACATTTGCCTTACCCCAACCGGAGAAGCATTTGCCGTGGGAGATGATGCCACAGTTCTGAAGACCAACAATGGTATGGAATGGTTAATGCAAAGCGTTAACTCTGCCATCGATTTTAAGACTGTTGCGGCTAAATCGTATACAGATTATTCCGCTGCCGGTGATATTGTCAGTTCCACTTATAATGTGTACGAAAAAGCCGGAAGTACTCAAACACAGAATTTAGTAGGAAGTCAACCTGTTGTGAAATCAGCCATAAAAGGCAACGATTATTATTACATGGCCGGAAACGGTCAAATGTTTAAAAACAATGTAGCTCAGCCGTATTTGCCTGCCACTTCAGCCATTAGTACTCCTGGCGGAATATCCTCTGATTTTTCGGTGGGCGAAACCGGAAAGATTTTTGCAAACAACATAAGTCAATGGGATTTAGCCACAGGTGCCAGTGCTCCTGTGCTTACCGATGCCTTTGTAATTCCCGGAACCAATACTTGTTATGCAGTAGGAGGCCAACAAATACTCGAAAGCATCAACGGTGGACAAAACTGGTCTCAGGTTGGATCCTCTTCGTCAGACCTTTATTGCATTTCATTCTCTGATATTGATAACGGTTTTGCAGGTGGGGCCAACGGAACTTTGCGTAAAAAAGATGCAATAAATCCGGGATGGGGTATATGTACGACTACACCTCCCTCCTTTGGGAATTTTAATGACATTAAAGCATTTTCTTCCAATTTGGCCATAACCGCAGGTTCTACCGGTATTTATCGGACAACCGATGGCAATAACTTCATTCAAATTAACTCTGCAACTAATATGAATGCCCTTTATTTTGTTAACACCTCTTTGGGCTATGTTGTAGGCGATGGTGGAGTAGTACTTAAAACCAACAATGGTGGCGATTTATGGGTAAATTGCAATATTCCCGATCCATTGGATATAATGGGAGTTCATTTTACCAGTTTCGACCAGGGGTATGTAGTTTGTACCAATGGCGAAATGTACAAAACCACCGATGGTGGACATACCTGGGTTGAAGTAGACATTACCGTAGCAACCGGAAACATTAATAGTATTACCTTTAATGGTAACAGTGGTTACATTTCTGGTACCCAATCTACTCAGATTGCTTTTCTCGATCAGGGCAACCTTTTCTCTACTCGTTACTGGTACGACAAAGTAGGCAAAATGGTAGCTTCGCAGAATACCAAACAGTATAAAATGGATCCCCCGCATTATTCGTATACAAAATACGATGCTATGGGTAGAATTAACGAAGTTGGCGAACTCGAATCGAATACTGAACCCAACGTTGCTTTAATTAACGATCTTACATTCCCCAACAACTGGAATATATGCCGTACCGAAGTTACCCAATCAATTTACGATTATGCATATAATCCTTTCATCAGCGCATTATTTGGTACTCAGGGACAGGAAAACTTGCGGAACAGGGTAGCAGGTTCAATGATTTTCGACACATATCAATTTGGCGGAACAAATAACTTTAATTATGCCATGTATTACAGTTATGATATTCATGGCAATGTTAAAACCCTTATTTATGATTTGCCCGAACTGGCTGTTTATAACAATCAGTATAAGAAGTTGGATTATAGCTTCGACCTAATTAGTGGCAATGTACATCAGGTAGTTTACCAGGATGGCGCTCCCGACATGATGATACATAAATACGAATACGATGCCGACAACCGCATTACCAACGTGTATACCAGCAGCGATGGCATTAACTGGGATCAGGATGCCAAATACTTTTATTATGCCCATGGACCATTGGCCAGAGCAGAAATTGGCCAGAATAAAGTTCAGGGAACCGATTATGCCTATACCCTTCAAGGTTGGATGAAAGGTGTTAACTCCGAAACACTGAACGAAGACCGCGATATGGGGAAAGACGGTAAAAGCGATGCCGGAAACATAAACAAATATGTTGCCCCCGACCAGTATGCATACAGTTTGGGCTATTTTGCAGGCGATTACAGTGCTATTAATACCCCTTCGAACGATTGGCTGGCAGAAAGAGGAACTTCGAGTGCATTGACTGCTGATGTAAGCAATTTATACAACGGAAATATTTCTTCAATGGTTACTTCTATACGGCAATTTGTACAGGGCAATTCCAATGAGATATTTGCTAATGTGTATAAGTACGACCAGTTGAACCGTTTGACCAAAGTAAGAGTATACAATGATAATGATGTAATTTCTGACAATGCATGGGACAATGCTGCTTTGAATAATAATTACGGTGAAAACTTAAGCTACGACCAAAACGGAAATATAATGCAACTAAGCCGCAACGGAGCTTCTGGAAATGCTACAGCCAATTTTACAGGTATGGATGATCTAACATATACCTACGAAAATGCTGACCCATTAACAGGCATGCCCAAGCACACCAATAAATTGCTTTCGGTTCAGGATGCTACCCCTTCTGATCCCTTGCTTAAAGACTTAAAACCCGGTCAATCAGCAGATAATTACGCTTATGACGACATTGGAAATTTAATTGAAGACGTACAGGAAGATATCTTAGAAATCGAGTGGACAGTATATGGAAAAGTAAAAAGAATTAAACGCATCAACGGAAGCGATAAATACGACCTTGAGTTTGGATACGACCCAGCAGGTAACAGGATAAGGAAAACAGTAATAAAACCCGGAACCAGTACAGAATTTGCCCGCACCAACAATTATTATTACCTTCGTGATGCCCAAGGCAATATTATGAGTACATACAGTTTAATGGGAACAGAAACCG
>PHDH01000017.1 GCA_002840935.1 Bacteroidetes bacterium HGW-Bacteroidetes-21
CGGAGTACTCCTTTTTCTTTGGCTCTTAGAGGGAAAATATGTCCAGGACGACCTAAATCTGAAGGTTTGGTATTCTCATTAACTAGTGCATTAATGGTTTTTGCGCGGTCGGAGGCTGAAATTCCTGTCGTGCAACCGGAGCCTATTAAATCAACTGACACTGTGAAGGCAGTCTCATGCGAAGAAGTATTGTTGGTTACCATCATAGGCAGATCGAGTTCTTTGCATCTGGATTCAGGAATGGCATTACAAATAAGACCACGACCGTGCGTTGCCATAAAATTTACCATTTCGGTAGTAATACCGTCCGAAGCAGCAATAAAATCGCCTTCGTTTTCGCGATCTTCATCATCAACAACAATAATGATTCTTCCACTACGAAGCTCTTCGATGGCTTCTTCTATTGTATTCAGTTTTATTTCGTCCACTTGATTTTTTTTTAAAATTAGATATTTTGCCAGCAATAATATATGAGAAAAGTTAGGCCCCAGAATGTTTGTAAAACTTTATTAGTGACTTTGTAATACTTTTAATATCATAGTTAGTTCTGACAAATTCAATGGCATTTTTGCCAATTGAATCACAAAATTCACGATTTTCAAGACATTTTTTAATCAACAGGATAAAATCATCGGCTTTATTGGCAATGAGAATATTTTGCTGGTGGCATGTGTTAATCCCCTCGGTTCCAATGGTTGTAGTGATAATAGTTTTTCCCAGTGCCATTCCTTCAATGATCTTCACCCGCATGCCACTACCCGAAAATATGGGAGCAATCATAATGGCATAGGTATTCATAAAATTATAAGCATTATCTACTTCTCCAACATATTCAACGCCATCAACCTGTATTTTTTTTAGGAGCCAGTCGGGACAATTTCTGCCAGCGACATATAAAGTGATTTCGGGAATTTCGGAATGTATATTTGCCCATAAGTTATCAAAAAACCATATCAGTCCTTCCTGATTGGGCGCCCAGTCGAGAGCTCCAATGAAAAACAGGCTGGGGAAAATGGTTTTACGGGGTTGTGGAACCACTTCCAGTAAATTAATAGCTGCTGGACAGACATGTAGAGGCTTGGAACAACCCAGTGTCCGGAAAACTGAAGCATCTCTTTCGGTAATGGGAACTACAACATCTGCTGAATTAAGCAGACTCATTTCGAAACGTTTAAGTCGTCTGACCAATACCCCCAGGTATTCCCGTTTTAACAATGTTGTTTCGTTTGCTTTAATTCTGCTCCATATTTCATGCTCAACATTATGAGCACGGAAGGAAACAACTGCTTTTGAATACTTCCGAATGACAGGGATATAAGGCGCAACATATAATCCTTCTAACTGGATGACGTCAAATTCATTTTTTTGAAGGACTTCTATTAATGCTTTTTTAAAGTTATTGTCAATAAACCGGATGGCGTTATAGGGGAGTCGGCTAAATAGCAAATTTGAGATAGCTCCATAAAAATGTATGGGGGCATTAACATCTACGGGTATAATTTGAATTTTTGACTTCTCTCTATCGGGTAAATCTACTGCCGAAACATAGTGCTTTTTTGTATTCATAGCCAACAGGGTGACTTCGTGCCCCTGAGCTGCCAATTCCTGAGAAAGCGTCCAAATGGCAATTGAGCCGCCATCTTTAGGTGGGTAAGGAACTTTATTATGGATTTGTAGAATTCTCATATAGATACCCTTACATTACTTTTTTTTGCGAAAAACAAAGTTTATTATTTTTATTATTGGTTTCAGATAATTTTCAATGTTAAACATATTGGATTCTCTTGCCGCTTTATAAGTAAGAAAAACGCCAATGGGAAGCAAAATGGCCGAAGACATCCATACCCCAACTGCTGCAGGTAATACATCTTCTTTTGCAAATTTTTCACCAGTGATGGAAATGATATAGTAGAAAATAAAGAAAAGGATGGCTACTACGACTGGTAATCCTAATCCTCCTTTCCTAATGATTGCGCCCAAAGGAGCGCCGATAAAGAAGAGGATAAGACAAGCCACAGAAAGGGAAAATTTAAGATGCCATTGGATTTCATGCTTAGAAATCCAGCTTTTACGGGCTTTTAATTCAGTATGCGACGATGAAACGTAGGATTTCTGACTTTTAGCGAGCGAAAGGGCATTGGCAATGATGGCTTTTTTCGAATCCGGTTTGGCATTTGTGTATAAAGAGTCGATGAGCTTGTATTTTGCATTCATTTGATTAGAGTCGATAACAGCTAATGCCGAATCTGTTACTTTTAGGAAATAGGGTGTAGTGGTGCTTTTTAAAAATTCGTCATTTCGTTTATCCAGTTCCATGATGAGGCTATCAACAGCCGTTCCTAACTGTTGCACATTCAACATATGATAATGCTCTTTAAAAAGCGATTCATCGGTTCGGGAGAAAGCAAATCCCTCCAGTTCGATGGTAGAGCGCTGACTTTTAAATTCATCTATCTGGTGAGGATAAAAGCCCTGATTTTCTTCTTTATTGTTTGATTTTACTTCTTCATATTTTTTACCATCATACAAGTCAAGGATAATATATTGTTTATTTTTTGAAATATCCATTTGCCCCGAATCAGCTATAATTATGATATTGTTGCCCATTCTGTCACGATGATCAAAAATATACAAACCATACATCATCTTGGTGTTTTTATTCCGACCATTGATGCGAATACTGAAATCGTCTATACCATCATAAAAAACGCCTTGTTTTACAAGTATTTCGGGCCGTTGTTCTCTTACATCAAAAAGAAGAGAGTAAAATTTGAGATTGGCATAGGGAAGATAGTAATTCGAAAATAAAAAGGCCAGGACACTAAGAAGTAATGTGAATGCCACCAAAGGTTTCATAATACGTGTAAGGGATATTCCCGAAGATTTCAGCGCAACGAGTTCGTAATGTTCACCAAGATTCCCGAAAGTCATGATAGAAGAAAGGAGTATTGCCAGGGGTAAAGCCATAGGAATAAAGCTGGCAGAAGCATACGCCATTAATTCTGCAATTACCTGTAATTCAAGTCCTTTTCCTACAAGTTCGTCGATATATTTCCATAAAAACTGCATCAGGAGAAGGAATATCGAGATAAAGAAGGTCAGTACAAACGGACCCAAATACGACTTTATCATGAATGTATGCAGTTTTTTCATGCCTGTTTTTAAAAGCCCTCAAAAATACAAAGTTTAAAAAGAAAAAGAAAGAATATTGATTAAATACCCAGCAGTCTTTTTAGATTGGATATTTGACTGGTCCACAATTCTGTAGCATCCTGCAGATCTTCTGGAGTCGCAAAATCGGTGATTAATAATGAAAGATCACCTGTTAAATCCTGACTTTCGAGCTTAAATTCGAGAAAGCAATCCGTATCAGCATCATCAAGCCATTGAAAACGGATATGTTTTTGATCTTTGTAGCTTATTCTCTTAGCTTTAGTCTCAGTGCCTTCCCAGAAAAAGGTATACTCATCGGCTTTTACATTTACGTCGTCGGCAAACCATTCAGATAATCCATCGGCAGTACTGAGACGGGAAAATAATACACGTGGGGAGGTATTTATCACAAATTCAATAGTATACTGAGCTTTATCGGACATATCGGATGAGTTTATGTGTATTATTTTTTAAAAGTATAAAAAAAAAACGACATGAACAATTGTCGGCATGAAAATTTATATATTTTTGCATTCTCAAATTTTTATTTGAAAAACGAAGGTTCTTGAATGTATGGCGAGGTAGCTCAGCTGGTTAGAGCGCATGATTCATAATCATGAGGTCGGCGGTTCAATCCCGCCTCTCGCTACAAATAATCAGTAATTGACTAAAAATAAGGTCAATTACTGATTTTTCAAAGCTCATTTGAGCAACGTTGAGCAAATTTTATTTAAGGTTTAGGTTTTATGCTTTCCCGCCGGAACTAAAACAAAACCGATGAAGCAGTATAAATTTGCAAAGCTTTATGATAAAAACAACGACATAGCAAAGCGTTGGTTTGTTGGATATTACTTTATACACCCTGAAACATTAAAATATCAGCTTTTTAAAGTATGGATCAGTTCGTGTTTAAGAACCAGGCAAGCAAGAATTAAAAAAGCTAATGAATTAATATCGAACATTAATATTAAGCTTACCAATGGGTATAATCCTTATGAAAATGAGAATATTAGTTTTACAAATTTAATCGAAGCATTAGAGACGGTTTTAAAGTATAAAGAAACCTACATTAGAAAAAGATCCTTTCACACATATAGGAGTTGTGTACATCTTTTTACAGAGTGGTTAAAAGCGGAAAATCATGATAAAATGGTTGTAGAAGCTTTTAATTTTCAGGATGCAATAAAGTATGCAGATTACTTAAAGGTAAACAAAAAACTTTCAAACAGAACTTTTAACAACTACATTGACCATTTAAGAATTATGTTTAATGAGTTAGTAAAAAGAGAATATCTATTAAAAAATCCTTTTAGAAACATTGATAGATTGCCCGATGGGGAAAGAACTATTTTTGCTTACAGTGAAAATGAATTAACCTTATTAAAAAATCATTTTCCGGAAAATGCGCCAAAGCTTTGGTTGATCTGTCAATTTATTTATTACTGCGCTATAAGGCCGGGCGAACTGGTACAAATAAAAATAAAATACATTGACTTAAAAAATAAAACAATTAATATTCCTGCTTTTGTCTCAAAAAATAAAAGACAAAATATAGTTAATGTACCTGACCCACTTAGTATAGAATTAAATAATCTTAGTTTGAATAATTTTAATCCTGAGTATTATTTATTTTCAAAAGAGCTTGAACCAGGAGATATTAAAATTGCACCTACCAGACTATCTGAAAAATTTAGAGTAGAAGCTAATAAGATAGGATTAACCCGAAAACTTTATGAGTTAAAACATACCGGTGCTGGAAAATCATTAGAAGCTGGAGCCGACATACGTGACTTGCAATTACATTTAAGGCATACAAATATAAATACTACAGAAGTATATTTGAGAGCTTTTAAAAGCGCTACTAGTAAAGAGTTTATTCGAAAATTTCCGAAACTATAATACTAACCTTTGAAAATCACAGTATTAATTTGTTCTATTAATTTTTCAAAATATGGTTGTTTAATGTACCCAAACCTTTTGGAAAACTGATTTAGTGGTGTGAGCATTATTAGCTGAACCCTTGCTTGAAGATTCTGTTTTGTTGGCTTATATGTAATCATTTCGTTTTCAATATAAAACGAAAATTCATCATCAGATCCAGAAGTTGTTAGCATAACTACTAATGCCGCCTCTTCTGACTCTAGTACACTTTGGCCAGATAATACAATACATGGATGCGGTTTGTGTTTTCCATCTGGAAGTAACATATTTACTTCCCAAATTTCACGTCTATCTATTTTCACCTTTAGATAAACTTTTAGAAATAACAGTTGAAGACATTGTAAACATACTGTTTACCATATCACGATTAGAAAGTTTTACTTCCTTTTTTCCCTGAGCGTCAATTGTAACAATTCTTTTTACGCTCTCGTCCCTCTTAAGGTACTTTACAATTTTCGAAATCTTTGATTGATCTGTTAATGTAACAACTAAATCCATGGTCGGTGTTGGTTTTATAGTGCAAATATATAACTGTTTTTTGTAAAACAATATTGCACAACCTTAATATAATACAATTTCGTGCTATAAAACATATGCCCCTCAGCCTTTTTGCAATCTATTTAACATAGCCTGGCTTCAGGGCGATATAAAAAATGATTGCAGTATAGTACCGGATCCACAGCTGCAGATCTTCCGGAAGCAATAAAAGTGATTGCAAAAAAAATAGTCCGGGAGTTTAAAACTACACCGGACTACACTAAAGAAAGATTTATGTTTGCAGAAAATCTAATTTTCAAAAAAATCTTCACTTATTGAAACTTCATCAACCAGTATTAATCCCTCCTTGACTTTTTCAAATAATTCAATTTTTACTTTGTTTTGGTTTTTGATAGCACGTTTTTTCAAAATCTCAAATTGATTTTTTGCTCTGTCGAGCGTGCCAAAGGTTTCTTTATAACCTTTTGTCTTTACAAGAAAACTTGAAACGTTTTCTTTTTTCTTTTCAGCTTTGTTCTTTTTTGGAGTTGTTTCCATAATCATGAAGTTTTAATGTTAATAATAATGATACTACAAAAATATTATGTAAAAAGAGTCTAAACAATAGACTAACCGTTATTTATTGGTATATATTTCAGTAAAATCAGTTCTAAAACCAGTCGTTTCGAGTAAATTTCAGTCATAATAAACGTAAAAAAAACAGTAAAAAAAGCAGTAATCAAAGACATGTTATATTACAGTATATATTTTACTATAGTTTATCTTTGAATTTATTCATATGTTTGCTTCATGTCAAAGTTGAAGTCATACAATAAAAAAGAATTAGCCGATCTTTATAAAGTTTCTGTAAAAACTTTGTCCAGTTGGCTTAAACCTATTAAGCCGGAAATTGGCGAATATATTGGACGATCTTTTTCTATTAAACAGATCCAGATCATATTTAATCATCTTGGAGAACCTGACAACGAGAACAGATAAAACACTATTCAGGTTTTTATCTAAGTTTTATTATATATTTTTCTTCATTATGAAAATCATTTAAAAATAAATCAAATGGTTCTCTATAGTGACAATTATATGAATTAAATGTGTCACTACAAATATCTCTTTCGTAGAGCATCAAATATTCAATTATATCTTCAATGATTGGTTCTCCAGATAAGTTTTTTCTAAAAAAGCAATAACGTTCAAATAATAACCACTCTGTAAATTTATATGGAAGTTTTTCTAAAACACTTTTATACTCTTGATAATCAAAAATTATTATATTTTTTTTAATTATTTTCTGTTCAGGAATTATTTCAGGTGTTTCAGGATTGTTTTCTTTCTCTTTTCTTTGTAAAAAAGCTTTTTGCTTACAACTATCAGAGCAATAAAGTTTTTTTTCTCTAGGTTCAAACTTTTCGCCACAAATTACACAAGTGTCATTTTTCATAAGAATTTTTATTTATTGGTTAATGATTTTAAAAACTGGAAAGGGTAGGGTCAAAAAAACATGTAAACCTTGTAAACCATGTAAACCACGACTATAACAAATTGATATTTTGTTTTTTATTGGTTTACATTCAAGAATGTAATATGTAAACCGGATTACATTGTTAGAATTTTGAGCAAAAGCAATTTGACAATGATTACAAAAAAAAGAAAAACTATGTAAACTATGTAAACCTATTGTAAACCTACTAAAAAAATATATGTCTTTTAATATCAGATTATAATGTAAAAATGGTTTACATGGATTACATAGTTTACATTTATTTTTTATTTTTTTTTCAAAGGTTATCATAAATCAATTTCTTTATTTTTTATTAGTATATTTTTATTTTCATGTCCAAGTACAAAGGAAAATCTATAACAAGAGCCAAAATCTTTTTTAGTATATGCTTTTCCTCTTCCTTTCTGAGTATTTGGAATAAAATCATAACTCGACGACGTTAAAAGGGAAAGCAATGACGAGTAATCAATTTGATTGACATTGTTTTTATTACAATATTCAGAATAGTACGGGTAAACTTCTTTAACTTTCAAATAAAGTATTCTTTCTGAATGATTTAACTGGTACTGCTCATTAGTTTTAATACGAGTACTTCCACCCTGTGACCTTTCATAATTTATTGCATCCCAGAAGATATTAATATCGTTCAATTCTTCTAATAAATCATTCTTTTCAATTGCATATTCAAGTGTCTTATTTACAATATCCTCAAACGTAAAAGGAAATGATAATTTGTTGAATAGAATTTTAAATGGTACAAGTAAAAAAGATATATGTTTTAAATTTCTCTCAGGTAGTTTTGAAATTTCAATATCTGAGTAACTAAAAGCATTATTTTTAAGTTGATTATACACATACAAAAATTCTTTTTTGAAATTATCTTTAAAATATTCTCTATAGCTAAGTATTTCCTTTGTTATTTGACCAAACCCTTTATCTGATTCAATAATCAGTTGCGCATATGCTTCGGTTTTTTCTTTGGAAAAGGTATTTTTATCAAATGTCAAAACTATCATTCTGTCAAACATTGCACTTTCTGCCGTTGGTAGGTAATTACTATCAATAATCACCCCTGATTCAATTACATAAGAATCAGTTTTATTGTCGTTTGATTTCTGAGCAACAGTATAACTTGCACCATCATAAGCATTTTTAAAAAAAGCTATGATCTCTTTTTCAATACTGTTATCATATTCTTTTAGAAAAATAATTGAATTTGTTCGCTGGGAACATGTCCGGGCAATTCCTTTTATAGTTGAATTTTTTAAACTAACCCCGACATCCTTATTTCCGAAAAGTCTTAAAATAAAATCTATATATGAGGTTTTACCTACACCGGGTTGACCATATAAATACAGATAGGGAAAGAAATTAATTTCTTTAAAAACAATATCTCTAAATATTGCCATAATTAAGAAACAGATGCCAATACCGCCATTTATATCATATGCTTTATAAATAAGATCAGCCCATGTTTTAAAATCGATTACACCCTGATTATATTTGAAAATTCGTTCATTATCAAAATGTTTATTTAAAAGATTGCTTTCAGCCCATGCAGGTAAATAGTACGTGTTTTCGGAATCATTAATTATGCCTAATTCATTGACTATTATTAGCTTATTGTTTTTATTTATTATGCTGTCCGAAAATGAGTATATGTCATACTTATAATTATAACCTAAGATATTGATACAATTAGCGTTTAGTTGTTCATCCATCAAATGAACAAAAATTGATTTCAATTGAAAGGAGTTGCCTAAAAAGGAGCATGAGTAGCTTTTTAGTATTGTTTCAAAAGCTTCTGTTTTCATGTCAGAGCTTAATACTTCAATTGCATTCAATTCGCCTGTGTATCTTTGAATGAGAATTAACCTTTTAGTGTTTTGTGTTCCATCAACGAAATGGTACAAAATTTTCATAGTAAAATTTGATACCTTTCTATCAATTTGTTTTTTATTGTATGATTCTCTAACCCAATAGCAACCGTCTTGAATGGAATATTGATTATTCTTAATATCTAAGTCAAAATCTTCACTATTCATCGGCAAAGGGCTTAATAATTCCTTTTCGCCGGCTTCATGGTCGATTATTGTTATAAAGTGTGTTTTGTCCTGAATAAAATCAGATATTTTATTTTCTATGAGCAAGTCATTTGCATCCTGATTTTCATTAAAAACAAGTCGTTTAAGGCTTAATATATTAATTTCACTGTGTAAAATAAAATCACTATAATATTCTGCACATTCATTCCCTGATTTGTCATTATCAAATGCAATTATTATATTTTTATTGCTGCAATACTTACTTAACTTGCTGATATCATTTATTCTATTGCTAGTAGTAAATATTGAAATTGATGACTCAGGGAGCAAAGAAAAAGCATTTATAACGCCCTCAGTTATATATACTTTATCGCTTTCCGGATCAAAACACTTATCATAAATATTATTAGAAATTTTACTCCCTTTTGCAAATGTAGATTTAGATTGACTCTTTAGAGGCTCTATAAGACGTTTATTTATCAAATGACTGTCTGAGTCAATAAAAACAATTGCGTTCTCCAGAGTGTCGTAAAAATAGGTCTCAGGCTTTAATAATTCAATATTAATTCCCCGTTGCTTCAAATAGCTTGTTGCTTTTTCAAGATTATTTTTTGAAATCGCAAATAACATCTTTTTTATATCAGGCTTTGGCTCAATAGCCTTTTTACTTTCCAATCCCGAAAAATTTGAATATTTATCACATAAATATCTAACAGACTGTTTGTTGTCAAAGTTTTTAAAATACTTAATAAATTCAATAGGGTTTCCAGATTTACTACAAGCAAAACATTTAAAAATATTACTCTTTGTATCTATTGATAATCCGGGAGTATTTTTTTTTCCGTTTTTGCCAGATCCACAGAACACACATTCAGAAAGAAAATTCTTAGAATTTAATTTTAATTGTGTCTCAGATTCAATCACAACCCCAATAGGGACACTTTTTGCAAATTCTAATTTATCCATCAATTTAATGATTATTAAGTGTATCTGGAATTGTATTTTGTTTGAATCCTATAACAGTTGTTTTAAAAAATAAAGGTTCAATTACAACTGAAGCTAAAACCGTCCATTTATTTGACTTTGTATTTCTAGCCTTTAACTCAATCGTTATAGACTTATTAGAATATAGAAAAATCTCTTTTAATTGAGAATATATTTTAAACGCTTTACCATATTCGCAAACCTGTTCTTTATAATGATCTGCCTCAATAATAAAGTACTTAAATTTCTTGAAATTTTGTTTTTCGTTTTCGTCTGTATCCATAATAAATGAAAATTTTAAAAAATGACAGATTATTTACCCCGATCTGTCAGCGGTGCCGACCAAGGCATATTTTTACTTTAATTGTTTTAAATGACAACGAATAAGGGGCGTACCTGAAAACAGTAATAAATAATTAAAGTCAATTAATTCGATATAAGATTTATAAAGATTTCTCCAACTCTCTAATCTGTCAGTTAATTCAATAAATTCTTTTTTAGTTGGAGGCAATTTTAAACCAGTTTGATTAAAAAGAAAATCAACTATCTGATTACTCATTAAAATGGCCTCACCCCTTTTTTTTGAAAGTTCAATTTCAAACTTAATTTTAGATTTTCTTTCTGATATTTTTTTAATATTTGGTTCATTATAAATGGCAACCCCATTTTTCTGACTATTAACGTTTAACATTGTCTCTTTATAGAAGCTTCCAAATCTACAGTATGTTTTTTTATGCTTTGTGTTCTTTAATATTTCTGAAATTAAAGGGATATCATATTTTTTTGAAAGATCATCAAAACATGATTTGTCAAGATTAATATAATGTTTAGTATATGCCATGAGTCCAGAAAGAAATGTATTTTTTGCTTTTTCATCCCGTTCCTCCCTGGTCAACTTTTGATCTGACATTATCTTTTTAATTTCGATGTTTACTGCTATTTTCTTAGTGTTTTCGTAGAAAAACAAAGGCTCAATAAAAAAACTTTTACTGCCAGTATGTTTTTTCCATTTTTCCAGAATGATTCTTTTCTTAAATGATTAAAATATTGAATCATTGTTTCGCAATTAAACCACATATTACCAATGCTATTGTCTTCAATTGGCACAGCTAATATTAATCGAACCGGATAGAATTTTATCCACGGCTGAGTAACACCCAAATACCCTGAATATGTTTTTTTAATAAGCATTTCTTTACGCCAATTCCAAACAGGACAAAGTCGATTTTTGGAATATAAATGAATGATAGATCTTGTTAATTTCTGATTACTCATGATTTTTTAATATTTAGCTTATTCATTTCTAAATACAATTCTTTATTTAAACTAAAACTTCTATTCAGCTGAAAGATCAAATCTCTCATGATGTCATAGTTAATGTCATCTAATTCAGATATTAACGTAAACAAACCCTCTGCGATTTCAATCATATTGTCTACAGGGGTTAAATCTGAATAAGTCTCATTTAAAATTTTGCGTAACGTAGCATCATCAAATACTTTAAAAGTATCTATTGAATCTACGGTGTTTTTCTTTTCAGAATTTTCATTACTTTTGTTCATAATTGTTTGTTTTAATTAGTTAAGATTTAATTGATTCAAAGGTTAGCCCACTTTCACAGAGTGGGTTTTTTTATGCTTTCCCGCCGGAAAGTTTATTGTATTACTCATTTATTGAGTTTGAAATTTATAAGGACCAAAGTCTGAATTTTAAAATGAAATTTTTCAATTCATTTCTTTTCATTAAGAAAATAAGTTGTTCTGTAGTCATATACTTGTTTTTTAAGGGTTTCAATTATCTCCATATTGGTTTCAACTCAACTCCAGTAATCTTAAATTCAACAAAATGTTTTTTTGAATGATTTAAAATCTTTTTTGGTTTAGAGAACGGCATCTGCAAACGAACCTGAAAGTCTGCCATTTCATGAATAAGCAAATTAGGAATATTATCCTGTTTTAAATTATTGTCAGACAAAAGCCTCAAATATTCTATTCCATTAACAATAATTGAATATTCTGAATTCCTTAACAACGCAGAAAGATTCGAATCTTCGGAAACTTCTTTATAATGAGAATCTTTAATACTAAGATTTGAGTTTACAGCAAATCGAATTGAACAATTTTTAGCCTGAAAGACACTATTATAAAGGATTCTTGAGCGTGAAAAAGAACAGATTCCAGTTTCACGTTCTAATCCTTCATGCAATAAATTAATAATATCAGTCATATTAGAAATGTCGCGACGGACATATTGCTCTGAAATCAACAATAAATAGTCCTCTGGTTTACTCATTACTTGCATAAAAAAGCTTTCCGGCCATTGGTTGTAGTTATCAAATATTAATCTTGACTCACCAAGTGGAAGTGAATCGTAATTAAAATGATTTTTAATTTTTTCAATTTGCTCTGATTTTTCAGTTTTCATATTTTAGTTTGTTTAGAGTTAGTTTAAATATTGACTGATTAGAAACAAGGGTTTCAACCGCTTTAAATAACAAATCTTTTGATTCATTTATACAAACTTGCCTTAATTGAATAAAGTCATTTATGGCTGTATGGAATAATATTATTTTTCGGTGTTTTTCATTTGAAATACTTGGTAAAAGCCCAAACATATAAATCATTTGTTTGATTAATATTGGCTTTATAATCTCGTCCATTTCCATATGCTTTGCTTTAAATGGAATTATTACTTTTCAATTTCGATGAGTTCAGTAATTTGAACATTGAAGTATTTTGCAATTGCATTAACTTCTTTTACTGTTGGTGACACCTCACTTCGTAATATCATTGCCCAACGTTTACGTTTAATACCAACTTTATTATAAAAATCAGTGTCAGGTTTAAAAGGAAAATTCTTTTTTTCCATTGACTTTATAAAGTCATGAATTTTATTACTATCTTTATCCATTAGTTAAGTTATTTAATTTAGTGTTTTAAAAATCATACTAAGTCGTTGTTTTTTCAACTTTAGTTTTGTAAATGTAAACATTACTTTTAAATAAGCTAACTATTATTTTGAATATTTTATTAACAATAACTTTTATTTGATATGATTTCGAATAAAATCAAAGAATTAATTGATGACAAAAGGATGTCAATTAAGGAATTAGCAGAAAAAATCGGCTATACCGATGTTGGTTTTAGAAAAGCCTTGTTTAAGGATGATTTTAAATTATCAACATTAAATAAAATTGCGGATATATTAGAAATTGAGTTTATTGATTTATTTGAAGATGAAATAAATGATTATTATGATGAATACTCAAAAATAGAAAATCAAATTAATAATCTACAAACTTCAATTAGAAAGTATGCGATTTTGGGTAAGGCATTAATTGATTTTTCCTATGATGATGATAAAAATATAGTTGACTATGATTTTGGGGAGCTAAAAGAACCAATTTCAGAAGCATATTATAATAAAAAAGACTTGCTTTTTAAAAAGAAAAAATAAAACACCTTTTTTGAGTAAAAAATGAGCATAAAAAGGCAATAAACACATTAAATCTAGGCTTTAACGAATTTGCAATACGTTGATAATTAGTAGATATATATAGAGAGGGTATCCCGCCTCTCGCTACAAAAGAATAAGGGATGTACAAAAACAATGTATCCCTTTTTTATTTTCCGTAAACAGTTCGTAAACATTTTGTGTTTCGACTTTACTCAGAATGATGATGACATATACAAGAAAAACTGCGCACCTTTGGACTTATTTTAGTCTTGGAAAATCGTGAGTATCATCCAAATTATATTATTCCTCCTAGATTTCAATGGCCTCTCGAACCAACTCAAGCCTTTATTTCTGGCATTTCGAGAGAATTTCTTTAAACTCGTTGGAGTTTGTCAGGGAACGAAAGGTAAAACTATTGTTTGAGAAATTTTCGAAAAAGTATTCGTCGTAAAACATAATGTCGGCCCAGCCGTCGAAGCCAAAGGATTTGAAAAGGGAAACAGCTACACAGAGTTTGAAGTAACCGTCCTTGGTATCTTTACAGATGTCCGATTCATTCAGAGCGCCAATAACATCGTTAAGATAGTCAATCATATTTTCGGCCATAGGCTGATTCAGGTCAATCTGATTGACTTCCGGATCTTCGCTGTAATATTTCACCACAAATTTATGTCCTCGATTCAGGGGCATGCCAAAGGGCGTAAAGACGTATTTGTAATTGGCAGGTACCGATTCAAATCCCTGATATTGCTTTCCGTCAACATAAAAGTGGAACAAAACATTTTTTGTTTCAGAAATATCCGAAATACTTGAAATGTCTATCGTGGCAGTGGTTTGTTTGCCATAGGTATCCAGCAAGTAATTACGGCGCCATTCGGGAAACTTCATTAAAAAAGCAATCACCAGAATGGGGCTGAACCATAAGAGTTTGACCTTCCAACTCAAATTATCCTTTTTTGGAAACTTAATAATGTCCCTTCTGTGGGCTGGGACTTTGCTCATCGGAGTTTTTAATATCAAAACTATGAATATGTATTAGTCAACTCTTTGAAATATTCAATATCCGGTTCATCTTGTGAAGGAGTATGGTCTCGTTTATTGGTTTGGAGATATAGTCGTTACATCCTATTTTCAGACATTTTTCCTTAAGTATATTATTTTCATTATTAAGCACTGCCATAATGGGTGTTTTAACTTGCTTGTGCTTTAATAACCAGAGTGTTTCAATGCCCTTTGAATCAGAGGCTTCCATATCTATCATTAAAATATCATGGTCGTTTTTGTGTAGCTCTTCAATAATTTTTGTTTCCCCTTTTGAAAAATCGAAATGAAGATTATGCTTTTTCCAAACCAAGCTAACTGTGGTCTTAAGCTCTTCGTCGGATGTAAGGATAAGTACTTTCTTTCCACTGATGTTTTGCTTTTTATCTGAAAGTATAGGTTTTGAGGTAACAGTTCCGCATGAAGGTATAAAAAATGAGAAATGGTTTGAATCTTGACTTGTGTTTATAGTAAAATGACCATTTAGTGAATCAATTAATAATTTACACAATGAATAACTAAGTTCAAACTGTGAATCGTCTTTTGGAAAGTAACTATTATGTAGGTTAGTAATTTTATTTATGATATCAGTCCTGGTTAGATTTATTGTTGATACAAAGAATTCAATCTCATCAGAATTTTCTGTTCCATTTGCCCCAATGACAATTTTCACATTTCTCTGCGTCTTAAATACATTATCGATTAAAATATCGAAGATATGTTCAATTCGGTTGCTTTCAGAGTTAATTTTCAAATTGATGTTTTCAATATTCTTTGCCTCTATACTTATCTTTTTACCAATTTCGCTTTGTGTTTTAAGATTAGCTTTTTCTAGAATATGAATTAAAAATGATTTTAAGTCTATCTCTTTCAATGTCAGTGGCATGGTGCCAGATTCAAGTTTTGAAATATAGGTAATATCATCAACAATTTTATTAAATTTATTGGCTTGTTCAAGAACAAGATTAATAATTTCATTTTTGCGATTAATCTCTCTTTCATCTAAAGATAATTGACAAAGTCCTATCATGTTATTCAGTGGTGATCGTAAGTCGGAAATGTAACCGGTGTTTTTTCTTTTTCTAAAATTTAAAAGGTTTTCATCATAGCCAGTTATATTTTCTTCATTTTCAATTTTCTGTATCCCAAGAAGAAAAGACTCTTTACCATTAAATATTTTTTTTTGGAATGTGGATTTAATTTTATGTTTTTTCTTATCACGAGAAATTAATAGGGAATCAAACTCTATGTTGTTTTCATTATTGAGATTCGTTAAGCTCTGCTTATGAAAGTCATGTAAATGAAAACTAAGTGGATCTACTTCAAGTATAATGTAGTGAGGTTTTCCAATTAACTCATTTTCCTGATAACCTGTAAGTTTTAGAATATATTTATTTACATATTCAAGTGTTCCGTCTTTACCATTAATATTAATGATGCCATAGTCAATATTGTTTGCAATTTCATCAAAATTGTCTTTTTTGTATTTGGAAGATTTGCACTTTGTCAGGAAAACAAAATAATCTTTCTGATGACGGGTGTATCTGAACAATAGCATGTTATCATTAGCAGATACTGACCTGAGATTCAATAAATAGAGGTTTTCCTTCATCATCAAGTGAAGAAGTTCACTTACATTGGTACTCTTATCTTCAAAATATTCCTGTATCCAAAGATTTATGCTTTTTGATTCATCAAAGTTAGATGCAAGCATGAAGTCGTTGAAACTTATAATATTCGAATTAATATCACAAATAATTATACCAGCATCAATGCTTTTTAGTTCAGAAAACATGTCATTTTCAGACTTTTCGATAGATGAAAGGACCGGTACAAATATCCCCAAGGCTCCAAAAAAATCGTTTTGATGATAATTAGGACATGCAAAGACCAAAAGATTAAGTTCAGTTTTATCTTTTTTAAGAAAGGGGGTAAAATAATAATCGGATATTCTTTTTTTACGAATGTAAATGTTAGTCAGAAGATTGTCGAAAACCACACGGTCAGTTATTTCTCGAATACTTTTACCTACAAGATCAGAACTCTCAGAATAATTTAAAAGCTGTAAAAAAGGACTATTAACTTGCTGGAAAATTTGCTTGTCAGAAGTAGCTGCCATTGGAAAAGAGGAAGAGCGGAGTATCACTTGTGGATCCTTTTCAATAATCACTTTTGTAAAGTAAATGCGTTGAATAATCTGTCCCAGAAATGAGGAATAAAGTTCAATAGCCGACCTGTAAATGTTTTCGGGAATTTGGTTGTACACAAAATTCAAGACCCCTATCAGTTTATTATTAAATTTAATACCTAAAACTAACACTTTTTTAATCTGAAGTTGATTTACTATTTTATCGATTTGCCTTGGTGTGAGCTTATTAAATGTCAGCAATATAATATCAATTGGAGCTTCTTTGAGTTTTCCTTTTATAAAATTATCTAATGCCTCTGACGAAGGTTCCATTTCCAGATATTGTAGCTCTGATAATACATCATTCAGTTCATAATAAAGTGGATTTAATACCTTAATTTCCTCGATAACAATCTTTTGATCGTCATTAAACAAGCTCAAAGTAATAATCTCAGCCTGACTTAGCATTCCCAAATGATTAAACATACTGCTAATAACCTCAGATTTATTTTGCAGAGTATTTATATCATTAATGAGTACCGCAATATTGTCAATAACATTATCAATTAACACTTTATGTTGAGAGATTTGATGTGATACTAAGTTCAATTTATTAATTATAAGAGCCTTATATAGAGCGTTGTGGTATAAAAAGCCGAAAGAAACTATTTGAGTATCGATAGGTAATCCTTCTTTCCCCGACAAAGTTGCTTGTTTCTGATAAAAGGATTCCGTCTCTTCATTGTGTATTATTCTTTTATCAATGATATCCGGACTAAGAATAGAGCATAAATCCATTCCCCTCTGATCTTCCTGATGATCACGAAAAAAAAAGGCTTCTACAGATGTATTATAGTTAATTATACGTCCCTTACTATGTATAATAATTCCGTGTTCAGATTGATTAATCTTAGTTATATCATTAGACAGTTCAGATCGAAGAGAAATTAGTTTATCATTGATTGGAAAGTCTTTATCCATGGCAGTTTTTTTACAATGATTTATTACGTATGATTTTGCAATTGGTTCCAAATAAACCAGCAAAAAAAATAAAACAATATTGAATCAAAGTTTAGTCGAAAAAAACTCCTTTTTGCTGCCTTTTCAGGTTCAATATTCTTTCAACAAAGACTTTGTTTTTTGAATATGGGTCGTAACCAGAATAATAAATCACACTCGACAATGTCATGGGAGTTGGCATAAAATCCTGCACCTGGTCTGGAAAGACTCTTTGTCTGTCCAGCTTTTTTTTCAGATTCCTCATATCTTGCAAAGTGCAACCGGGATGGCTTGAGATGAAATAGGGGATTAGAATTTGTTTTAGCCCATGCTTTGTATTAATTCTGTCGAAAAGATTTTTAAATTCTATGAAAGAATCGAATCCGGGCTTTCTCATATGCTGTAATACTGACGTCTCCGAATGCTCAGGTGCTACTTTGAGTTTTCCTGAAACGTGACGGGAAATAAGCTGCTCCAAATATTGAGTGTGTGCTGCGAAGTGCTTTGATTTCTTATTTATGTGTATATCGTAGCGTATTCCGCTACCTATGGTGATCTTTTTGATATGCTGAATGTTCGAAGCGTTTTCGTAGAGATTTATTAAGGGTTTTGGGTTGTCGTTCAGGTTAGGGCAAATAGCAGGAAAAATGCAGGAAGAACGCTTGCATTGATGGCATAATCTCATATTAATACCAGACATCCGATACATATTGGCAGAGGGACCGCCAAGATCCGATATATGTTTTTTGAAGCCATCCATGGCGGCAATTTGATAAAGCTCCCTAAGTACCGATTTTTCACTTCGGGAAGAGATAAACTTTCCCTGATGTACTGTTAGCGCGCAAAAGCTACACCCCCCAAAACACCCACGATGTATGGTCACCGAATCTTTGATCATGTCGTAAGCCGGAATGGCATCTTTGCTGTTGTAACGGGGATGGGGCTTACGACTGAACGGTAAATGGTATATCTCATCCATTTCTCTTTCGGTGGGCGGAGGAAATGGGGGATTCATAATCAGGAATTCGGAAGCTGATTGCTCCTGCACAAAGCCCTGTTGAATCAGTTTATTGCTTTCTTCTTCGAATATTTTGAATGTTTCGGAGAAAACATTCTTGGATTCTAAGCAAGATTTATATGGCTGTAATACAATATGATTACTTGTAGTACTTGAATCAATAGTTGAAGATATCCATGCCGTTTGAGGAATGTCAACAATATCCTGAATAGCTTTTCCTTCCTGTATTTGTCTGGCTAATCTTACAATGGCTTTTTCTGCCATACCATAAACCATCATATCTGCCTTTGAATCAGCTAGTACAGAAGGTTTTAATTGATCCGACCAATAGTCATAATGAACAATTCGCCGAAGTGAGGCTTCTATACCTCCAATCACAACAGGTGTTTCCGGAAATATATCCTTGAGTATTCTGCCATAAATCGTTAATGCATAATCAGGTCGGAAACCAGCTTTTCCCGCTGGCGTATAAGCATCGTCACTACGAAGCCGTTTATGAGCGGTATAATGATTCACCATAGAATCCATATTGCCAGAGCTGACGCCAAAAAACAGACGGGGAGTCCCTAACTTCTTGAAATCTCTCAAATCGTCTTTCCAGTTGGGCTGTGGAATAATACCTACTTTAAATCCCTTGCTCTCTAAGACTCGGGCAATAACTGCAATGCCAAACGAAGGGTGATCAACAAAAGCATCTCCCGATACCAGAATGATGTCGCACTGACCCCATCCTAAAAGTTTTAATTCCTTTTGGTTGGTAGGAAAGGTCATGGGTATCGAAAGGTTTGTATCAGACATGGCTTTTTTGGGGAATTATTAAACAAGAATCACCGTAACTAAGAAATCTAAAGTCATGATCAAGTGCATATTGATACATGTCTTTCCATTTTTCGCCCATCAATGCATAGACCAATAAAAGCAGCGTACTGCCCGGTTGATGGAAATTTGTAAAAAGCCGATCGGTAAAGAGAAAACGAAAACCGGGGACTATCATAAGGGAAGTGACTGCATGCAACGATTCCATTTGCTGTTTTTGCATGTAATCAATAATATTTTCAAGTGCTTCCTGTTTGGTCGTTTGAGGAATATTGTAAATATCCCATTGTCCAACTTTATGGGTCTGTCCAGGTGTAAATTGTCCTGTTTTCATAAGGTAGGCGATGTATGACAGACTTTCTAATGTGCGAACCGAGGTCGTGCCAACAGGGATAATATGACCTTTGTGATTCAGTAAGTTTTTAAGCATGGTTAGACTTATCACGAAAAACTCAGGATGCATAGTGTGTTCTGTGACTATTTCGTGCTGTACAGGTTTAAAAGTTCCGGCACCTACGTGAAGCGTCAGTTCTTCAAAATAATGTCCTTCTCCGCCTAATTTTTCTATAAGTTGAGGTGTGAAATGCAGTCCGGCAGTAGGTGCAGCGACCGAACCATTAATTTTGGAATAAACCGTTTGGTAACGAGTTTTATCCAAAGCTTCGGATTTTCGGTTCAGATAAGGTGGTACAGGAATGCTTCCGCAGGTTTCCAGCACTTTATAAAAAGGAATACCCTGATTCCAGTCGAAACGTACAGTTTCATCTTCAAGTCGGGTTGACTTTACCAGCAATTTCTTAGAATCAAAGTCAGTAACCATTTCGAGGGTTCCGCTTTTCCATTTCTTGGCATTTCCTACCATGCATTTCCAGATGACGGTGCTTGTGGCATTCAGCGACAGCCCATAATCCGATGGTGTGTAGGGTTCCAGACAAAATATTTCTATTGCCGCTCCTGTCGTCTTATGAAAAAGGAAACGGGCCTGAATAACACGCGTGTTATTGAAAACAAGCATACTTTCGGGAGCCAGATATTGTCCGGCATGTGAGAATACATCTTTTTGATACCGATCACCAGTGGCAATAAGTAGTAATGAATCATCTCTGTTTTTCAAAGGATATTTTGCAATTCTGTCCTCCGGAAGCGGATAATTAATCTCTGTCAGCAGTATTTTTGGCAAACCGTTCATAAGCACTGCAAAATTAATTAATTTAGCCGAAAATTAACGTTATGGCATTGAAAGCACAACCCGGAGCCATTGTTCGGTTTCTGAATGAAAAAGGTGGAGGAAAAATCACCAGAATTAAAGATAAATACATTTATGTGCTTGTAGAAGAGGGCTTTGAGATACCTGTGCTGGCCGACCAGATTATTGTAATAGAGCATCCAAAAGAGTCAACTCCCACAGCACCTGTACATAATACCGATTTTCAGGTGTCGTACAATTTTGCCGATCGTAACGACAGTTTTATACAGGAAGAAGATGACGAAATACCTGTGGATAATACAGATGAGCATTCACACGAGCTGTTTTTAGCTTTTGTGAAAATTGGTGAAGAAGTTAAATTATACCTGATAAATACCGGAACATATTATGTTTATTTTTCGTTGGGCATAACGAGTAAAGGTAAATATAGTTATGTTGACGCAGGTAGACTTGAACCTGGAATTCAGTCGTTTATAGTCGACGTTCCATGGGGCAGGGCAGGGGAATACGATGCTTTTCACATACAGTCGCTTTTCTTTCACCCAACACAAGAGAATACGATGCCTGTCGTTAATCGCACTATTAAAGCGGCTTACAGATTGGGATTCAATGCTATTTATACGGCAAACGATTTCTTTGACGAGCCAGCCTGCGTCATCGATTTATTGGATCACAAATCTGTAATAACTGATTTTAAGCCGGTGGTAGAAAAGGAATTGATGAAAAAGGAAGTGGTTGAGCCCGATGCCTCTGTCCGTTTCAAGAAACGCCCCGAGCCCCAGCTGGTAGAGGTCGATTTGCATATCGAAAAATTACTGGATAATTATCTGGGAATGAGTAATCACGAAATAGTAACGTTTCAGTTAAATCACTTCAGAAAAGAGCTGGAAGCAGCTATAGGCAATAGAGGAAAAGTCTCACGTATCGTTTTTATTCATGGTATTGGCAATGGTACGCTCAAACTTCAACTAAGAAAGCAACTGGATGAGTTTTACTCATTCCTGACTTACCAGGATGCTTCCTATGCTGAATATGGCTTTGGCGCTACTATGGTGATGCTGGATAAAATCCGGAAATAGTATTTTATTCGTTTAAAAAAACAAAAAAGGTCGCCTAAGCGACCTTTTGTATTTATATAAATATTTGTTTAGTCGAATTTTACGACAGGAACTTTATTGGCACCTTCTTCTGCTTTAAAATAAGCTTTTTGTTCGAACCCAAACATAGAAGCAAACATGTTGCGGGGGAATTTGCGAATGTCGGTATTATACTGACGGGCTACTTCGTTGAATGTATTACGTTCTACAGCAAGCATATTCTCTGTTTCCTGCAGTTGAACCATAAGGGCTGAAAAGTTCTGATTTGCTTTCAGATCAGGGTATTTTTCAACTGTCACAAGTAATCTTGACATTGCTGTATTTAAACCATTTTGAGCCTGTTCAAAAGCGGCCAGGTTGGTTGCATCAATTTTTGAGGCATCCACGGTAATGGATGTAGCTTTGGAACGTGCTTCAATAACTTGAGTCAGGGTTTCTTGCTCGAAATCAGCATAACCTTTTACAGTATTCACCAGATTCTGAATTAAATCCGATCTGCGTTGATAGAGATTTTCGACTTGAGCCCACTGCGCTGTGACTTTTTCTTCTTTGGTTACCATACCATTATAGTAGCTATAAGCCATGATTCCAAAAATGGCAAAGAAAACCACCAGAAGGCCAATAATCATTGTGGCACCTAGACATCCAGACCCTTTGGTCTTTAAATTTTTGTCGTATTTACTCATGTCTTCCATAAAAGTTGTATTTTTGACAAAAATACGAAAAAAATGGAAACAACTAAGCAAGTATTAGATACTCTGAAAAAAAACGGCAAGCCTATGAAAGCTGGTGAAATAGCAGAAGCTTCTGGCATAGATAAAAAAGAAGTTGAAAAAGCTATCAAAACATTGGTAAAAGAAGGAAAAGCACATTCTCCAGTTCGTTGCTTTTATGCTCCTAAATAGCTAAATCCTTAAGCGAAGTACAGCTCTTAAGAAATTTACAAAGACTCAGGATACTACAAAACGGTAACCGCTGCCATGAACACTCACAATCTCAATACCTTTGTCTACTGAAAGGTATTTCCTGAGTTTTGTGATATATACATCCATTGAGCGTGCATTAAAATAACTATTGTCGCCCCAGATTATTTTAAGGGCTTTGTCTTTATTGAGTAAATCGTTTTGGTGAAGGCAGAGTTGTTTCAGCAAATCAGCCTCACGTGGTGATAACTTTATATGTGTTTCGCCATGCTGCAAAGTACGATGAGAATGCCTGAAATGAAAGTTTCTGAAAACAAATTCATCGGGTTCTGTTGCTTTATTCTTCTTACTTCGTTGTAAAACAGCCTTTATTTTTAATAAAAGCAACTCTGTATCAAAAGGTTTTGTAATATAATCATCGGCTCCCAGCTGATATCCTTTGATCATATCTTCCTTCAGCGTTTTTGCAGTAAGAAAAACGAAAGGAACTTCATTTTTGAATTGCTTCATTTCGCTTGCCAAAGTAAAACCGTCCATACCCGGTAACATGATATCAAAAATACATAAGTCAAAGTTCTTGGTTTTTATGGCCGACAAACCTGTAGTTCCCGACGTGCAATGCGTTACATTATAATTATTCAATTCGAGATAGGAAGCGAGCACTGTTCCAAAATTAAAATCATCTTCTACAAGTAAAACATTTTCCATGTATTAATTTGATTTTAAAGGTATGGTTAGAATAAAGGTAGAACCTTTTCCAGCATTGTTTTCTACATGTACTGTTCCATGATGCGCTTGAACCACAGCGTTTACATAGCTTAATCCCAGACCAAATCCTTTTACGTCATGAATGTTTCCTGTAGGTACCCGATAGAATTTTTCAAAGATTTTTTGCTTATAGATATCCGGAATTCCGATTCCATTATCAACGACTCTCATGATGATATTCTTGTCATCGAATGTTAGTTCAATTTGAATTTTAGGTTCTTGGTCTGAATATTTGCAAGCATTGTCGATCAGATTTGAAATGACATTGGAAAAATGGGTCATATCAATTTCAGTTTGAGGTAAATTTGGGTCAGAGTACAAGTTAATACTTCCTCCTTTTTGTTCCACTATTAATCGGACTCTTTCAATTATCGAACTGACTAATAAATTTATATCGTAGTTTCTTAAATCCAGTGAAAAGGCATTGTTTTCGATTAATGAAAGTTGTAGAACTTGCTCCACATGCTGGTTCATACGGGCATTTTCCTGTTTAATAGCTTTGGCAAAAAAGCGTATCTTTTCGGGATTATCAATAACTTTTTCATTCATCAGAGAATCGGCCGAAAGACTAATCGTTGCAATAGGTGTTTTGAGTTCATGAGTCATGTTATTAACGAAATCAGATTTTATGTCGTTTAGCTTTTTCTGGCGGAAAAAGACCCGAACCGTATAAATATAAGTTATGATGATGATTAAGCTGAACAATAACGACAAAAACATAGTAATCCATAATGAACTGAGTAAATAATTGTTTTTTCCAGGAAATACAACGAGAAGGTAATCAGAAGGAATAAGTAAATTGTCAGGAAATACCCTTGTTTTGTATGCGTCAGAGATCATGTCTATAGCGAATCCTGTTGAAGTAAGATTTTTAATTAGTGTATCTTTTTCCGTTATAATGGAATATTCAAACGGCAGAACGATACCTTTGTCAAGTAATTCTGTTTTAAGCACAGTATCCAGTCGGGTTTTATCGTATGTACTTAAACTGTTTTCGGAACTTTCATATTCCGTAACTACCTGATTTAATACTTTATTGACAAAAATCGTTTTAGAACTTTTTTTCGATAATGGATTAGAACTTAAGGTGATGTTGCTTACAATAGATTTCAGACTATCGTCAGATATACAGTTTTTTGTGGTTTTTATCATCACTTTCATGCAGTCTTTAGTAATTACATTGTTTGTGCTGAAAGAATCGACTTTTGTAATAATAGTATCACAATTATTTATTTCAAACGTGTCGGTATCTGATTTCAGGTTATCGCAAAGGATAGAAATTACTTTGTACGACTGAAGTTTTTTCACCGATTTTATCAAAGCATCATTAACAGCGCCAGAAAATTGCTCTTCCTTTATGGTATACGATTTGGTAATCCAATACAGTTGAAAAACGACAATGCACAGTATACTGACAGCTAATGTAATGAAGGAGACTTTAATCTTATTCAATTTATTTTTTTGTAAAAATACATCATTGTTTGGCTTTTATACTCAGACTTTAACATTTCCTTAACCATGTTTAACCATACATTAATATTTATAAGTCCATCTATGCTTTATTTTTGAGACAATTATAATATTCTCTTGCAGATCGTGCATATAAATTTTAACCTCTCATTAATTCGTCTTAACGACAGTTTAACCTGTAAGCCGTGTTTGTCGGACTACTTTTGCTTCAGTAACCAATAAAACCAATGAATATGAAAAAGACTTTTTTGAAAACCATGATGAGCGGACTGTTAGTCGTTTTGCTTTTCGTTCCCGGATTTCTTTCTGCTCAGGAAGAGACCGATTTTATAACCATTAAAATTGTAAAAAATGAAAATGGGGTAGTGACCACTACCGATACTTCATTCTCATGCGCACCAGACTTTGATATTCAGACTATTTTAACGACATTGGGCATCAATTGTGGACCTCAAATGACCGATGGACTCCAAAATGATAGTCTTAAGAAAGTGATTATCAGGACAGAAAAACTTATTGTTACCGGCGATTCGTCGGATATTGGAATGACAATCGCTACCAACTGTGGTTCATCTGGTGATTCAGTGAGGGTAATTGCCACTGTAGACGACAATAATACTGTAACAGTACGAATGGATGGCGAAGGCAACGCAAGTACATGCACAAAGAAAGTTGTCGTTATTAGTGATGGTAATGATATAAATGCTGACCTGGGTAATGTACAGAATGTCAGTCTAAGCGTAATGATAGTCAGAGTTAAAATGGCTGATCCCAACGATTCGGAAAGAAAAGCAATCACTGAAGGAAAAATAGCAGGAATGGATGAAATAAAGATTCAGGATCTTAAGTTTTTCCCAAATCCTGGTAATGGAAAATTCGATCTTACGTTTTCGTTGCCCGAAACGGCTGATCTGGAAATTAGTGTAAAAGATGTAAATGGAAAGAAAGTCTTCTTCGAAAAAACAAAAAACTTTCAGGGCGAATATTCAAAGCAAATCGACTTATCGGATCGCTCTAAAGGAATTTATTTTATGACCATTCATCATGGCAAGAAGAATCTCATCAAAAAACTAATCATTGAATAATAGTTTTTGTTTTTTAGTTAAAGGCCGGGCATAGCCCGGTTTTTTTTGTCTAATGACATAAAATCCACAATATCTGTAAAATAAGATAAATACAAATGTCTCATAATTTATATTATGTTAAGTAGCATTAAGTCTTTTTAAACTATTTTTCCAGCATTTTTAGCATTGAGTTATACTCTTCCATTCGCTGTAATCGCTTATAAATATCTGCTAAACAAGAAACGGTATTCATATCTCCTCCTTCAACAGCATGTGATTTTTCCATATAAGAAAGTGAAATTTTAATATTCTCAAGGTATTTATCTTTTTCGGCCCGATACTTATCCGGATTGCCATAATAATTCTCTTCTGCATTCTTCATAATGGCAATGGAATTATTATAGTAAATAATCCCCAGGTTGTAATTTGCACTAAAATGTGATGGTTCCATCGTTAAAACCTTTTTAAAGGCTGTAATTGCAGGTTCCATCATGTTTCTTTGATAATAAATGACCCCTTCATTAAAAATTATTTCATAATCAGGATTATACTTTGTTTTAAACAAGTTAATTGCTTCTAATGCATCATCGTAATTTTTCAGATCGATATAAAGAAAGATCAACTCTCTAAGGATCTTATCATTGTTTTTTAATGAAAGTTTTTGTGTGTTAACGAGAACGTCTATTGCCTTTTGCAACTGATTCTGATTTCTGTATATCTCTGCCAGCAACAAATAAACTTCTGATTCATTATAGTTTTGACTGGCCAGAATCTGCAAGTATTTTTGAGCAACAGTCAAATCCTTATTGTAATACGACGATAATGCCAGATAAAACATTATTTGTGACAGTTCTGAAGTCTTTCCCGATGTTTGATAAAAGGTAACTGTGTACTGAAAATAGTTTTGTGCTCCCTTAAAATTCCCGTTATTGTACTCCCCTGCACCTACTATAAAACATTCTTTGCCAATCGTATACATTAAAGGATCTATAGTCTGTTTATTTGTTGTATAATCCTTCTGGCTCAGGGAAAGGGACATTGAAATTGATGCAGAATTCAGATAACTATAGTTTTTGGGTGAAGTATTTTTAAAAAGAATCAGGTTTACATCCGATTTATAATAATATAACATGGATCCAGCATCTGTCTTTCCCATGATAAGTCTGTCAATTTCCTGAGCTGCTTCGTTAAAACTACCCTGTTTATATAAAGAATTAAACTTATCTAGATTCTGTTGTCCAACAACTATTGTACTGAAAAACAGGGCTAAAAAAGTAAATATAATTATATTTAGATGCAGATTCTTCACTTTATTCGTCGGCAGAGTTTAATGTCTAAATTTGATAAAAAATCAGTTATAAAGCAACTTTTCCAATTCAGCCGATCTTTTACTATCATTCATAGTTTGATAACATTTTAGCAGCATATTAATCACATTCTTGTTCGTTTTATCTATGGCCAGTGCTTTTTCTAACGGAATCACAGCTTTACGGAACAACGCTTCAGCTTCTACTCTGCCCGCTTCATCCTGCTTCTTATATGCCTGAACACCTGGATTATAATACAGAATGCCCATATTATAGTTAATATTAAATAATACTGTTTGATCGGTTGGATTTAGCGTTATTGCTTTTTCATAGGTTGTAATGGCTTTATCGCGGTATTCCAGAGAGGTCGATGAATATCCTTTTTTATCATAATCGCGGGCTATGGTGGTATATGCACCGGCCAATACAACCAGCATTTTGGGATCTTTGGGTGATGCTTTTATGGCTTTTTCAAGATATTCAGACATTTCATCTATTTGTCCGGCTTTTTTGTGCATATCAATGGCAGCCATCATCACATCAATATTTTCGGGATAAAGTCTGGCGCCTTTTTTTAAAACATTCATGGCTTTTTGTTGTTCTCCAAGAGTTATCAGCAGATCCGGATAATACACATAGGCTAACGGTACACCTGTTGCTTTTGCTTTTTCGTCAGGAACGTCAAGTTGTACAATTTTCAGATAATATTCCTGCGCTTTATCGTTCATACCACATTTCTGAGCTGAATAGGCTGTGTAAAACATCACCGAATAGATGTTAATCTTACTAAAATCCATTAAGTGCATTACAATTTTATCGTCGTCTCCCAGTGTTTTAACAGCGCTAAAGAAGTTATCGAAATTTCCCAGGGCCTGTTTTAATCCTTCAACATTGGTATTCGTCACCGACTTATTATAGATATTAATCCCTTGATTATAGAATAATGTACTTAGGTCGAATAATACATTAATACACTCGGGCAGGAATGCATTGGTCTGATCAAGCTCCCTTGATTTCTGAATTGCACTCAGTGCTTCAATGGCGGCATTTGGATAAGAAGCTTTAAAGACCTCACTTTTTGCGAGTTCAGTACATACATACCCTTTCAGATACCAGTTCTCGGCACTTAGTTTTCCTTCGGGTGTTGCCAGTGTTTTATCTATCGAGATTTTAGCTTTGTCCAGTTTTCCCTCAATCTGTTTTATGTAATCCTCCCCTTTGCTGGTATTCTGTCCGTATAAGACAGTAGCAATAGAGATCAATAATATACTTATTAAAATTCGCATCATCTTTAATTTAATTTACTTTGCATTAAAGCCTGTTTATCTGTCATGTTGAAATAACCATATAAATTCGAAAGAATTTTAATGGTTTCCTGATTGTCGGGCGTTTGTTCGTATACTTTTTCAAACATTCCCATGGCATCTTTATAATAACTATCGGCTTTGTTTTTTTCGTCCTTAGTCATGGCTTTTTTGAGCAGATCGACACCTATATTATAATACATAGATCCCAGATTAAAATAAGCATCGGTAAATCCTGCATCCAGTTCAATGGTTTTTTTATATTCTGTTTCGGCGATATCATTTTTTCCATTGGCTTCGTTCAGACTTGCATATAGAAAATGAAGCCCTGCAGAATTTGCAAACGATTTTATTGCCGTTTCGGTATAACTAAACGCATTAGCTAAATCATTCTTCTCTAAATAGTAATTAATAATTTCACTGTAGAGATTAAAACTTTCATCGGGATAAGAACGGATACCAGTTTCTATGGTCCGTAGAAATTTTTCGTCGTGCCCCACTTGACGCAACACTTTAGCCAGATCATTATACATCTGAACACCACCGTATTTCATTTTAATCAGTTCTTCATAATAAGAAGCAGCCTCTATCAGATTACCCGCTTTTTCGGCAGAAATAGCCGTGTTATATATAATAATAGTATCTAACTGGTTTATTGATGGCATTCTTCCAATTTCTAGATTTTTGACAAAACAGTTGTACGCATGAGGATAATCCTTAGAATTAAAATACTGTATTCCTTCGTAAACAAATTGATTGGCTATGATACCAAGACCTTTCATTGTTTCAGTATAATACTTCTTTTCTTTATCCAAAGCCATGGTTTTCAAATAGGAATCATATGCCGAGAAAATGGTGGTACTGTCTTTCATTGCCGTGTTATCATAAATATTATGATACACCACAGCTCTGTAGAACCATAATCGTGCATTGTCAGCATATTTGGGATCAACAATAAGTTTGTTCGATAAATCCCGGGCTTCGGTAATCTGTTTGTTTTTTAAATATTCCATTACTTCTTCAACCTCTTTGTCCTGTGCTGCAAGTTGAAAAACAGAGGATACTAGTATGAATAAAACAATTAAAAACTTCATATAAAATAATTTGCGTAAAAATACAAAAAAAAGAGAAGCTGTAACAACTTCTCTTTTTAAACTCTATTATTGTGCCAAATATTATTTTATGGCATCTAGTTTTTTCTTCACTTCTTCCATCTTTACCGTCTCACCTAAGCGGTAATAAATATTTTTAAGTGATTCGAGTGTAGGTTTATCCTGATCATTCAACTGATGAGCTTTTTCAAGATAAGGTAAGGCTGCTTTCAATTTCTCTTCGCTTTTTGCCTTCAGTGCTTTATACTTAGTATTATCATTTTCTTTGTTAGCCTGATCGATTATTTCAACTGCTTCGTTGAAATATAAAGCTCCCATATTATACTGAGGATCGAAATAATTCGGATCCAGCGAAATGGCTTTCAGGTAATTCTCGGAGGCATTTTTAGCATCTTTAAAATGGTTATCATATAAGCTTCCCTTGGCAAAATAATAAGTAGCATTGTCGGGTGTACTTTTGATAGCCATATCGAGATAATCCAGGGCTTCCTGAGCTTTTCCGGAAGTCAAGTAATAATTAATTAATTCTACAACTAACACACTACTGGCATTGGGATACTTTGTAATACCTTTTTTATAAGTTTCAAGGAATTTTGCTGTATCGCCCATGGCTTTCTGTACATTACCCAGAAAATAATAATTGGTAGCTCTTTCTTTGTCGTCCTTACCATAATTGAGTTTGATAAGCAAGTCGAAAGTTTCTTTGGCTTCTTTATACATACCAGCTTTTTCTGCTACGATAGCTGAATAATAAATAACCGGAGTATCCACTTTCATGCTCATTCCCGAAACAAACAAAGATTTACTGAAGAGTTCGTATGCTTTTTTGTAATCCTTGTCGTTCTGGTATACTTCTACTCCTTTATTTACAAAAATATTGCTCAAAGGAGGAAACTGGTTCATGAGAATGTCTACCAATAATTCCTGATCAACATATTTGGTTTTCTGATCA
>PHDH01000305.1 GCA_002840935.1 Bacteroidetes bacterium HGW-Bacteroidetes-21
TCAGCGATATAAAGATACAACTTCTTCCTTATACTACCAAGAAAAAAGTGATTTTTCTTAGGTCGAACTCACGTTAAATTATAAGTAACTACTGAGAATACCAGATGGCACATTACAAGTATCCACAATACCAACCACGTCTTCTAAATTCAATGGTTAGTTTTTATAACTGCATGTTTTGCAGTAGCAGTTCGTTGAGTTGTTTTGCTACAATTTGCCTTGTGTAAGAGGATTATAAACAAAAAGTGGATATTGTCAATTCTATTGCCTAATATGCTTTTCATCAAATCCCTTTGCTTTTAGCTGTCGGAAATTGGAACGGTATCGGATAAACCAGAAAATGTCGTCTTCGCGATAGAATTCGTTGGTGTTTTCAACTTTTCGTTTGAAAGAATGGTAGAAATAGAAAAAGACAAACAAGTTTTTATTTCCAACGGTATCGCTTGAAGAATAGTAAAAGGGGAAAAGACTGTGTTCGGTTTTTCCTTCTTTTTTCATGTTGGCAAACAGAAAATATAGCAGCCTGAATTCATGATCTCCATTGTCGTATTTGTCGTTGAAGACGCTTTTCCATAAGAAGTTGTTTGATTTCTTTTTGCCGAAAACGGTTTTATGACTATACAATTGCCAGAATAAATTGAAGTTTTCGGAGACAGAGTCTTTTCCATGATAGAAGAAGGGTTGTATGGAGAAGTATTTGTCGTTGGGTGTGTTCTTATACCATACGATGGGTGCAAAACGGAAATAGCTGTAATCGGGTCGCTTTTCGTAGAGGCAAAGGGGCGATAAAATGCCAGTAACTTGTCTGTCGGGTTCTTTATGCGAATTATATAAAAAGTAAAGGAGGTTGAAGTCAGAGTTGCCCGGGTTATTACTGTAATAACTGAATAATGGAATAAAAGTAAGTCGATGCGAATTGGGTTTCCGTATGTTCCATATCAGCGGAGTCAGTACAAAATGCTTGACTTCTTTATTTATCGAATGTCCTGCAGAAATTAAGGGGAATATAGTGAATGAGGTGTAATGCTTGTTTTTAAGCTTCCATATAATTGGGAACAAAATTTTATTGTTGTGTTCACTGTTTTTATACGACCAGAAGATGGGGAATACAACATTTGAAGTCTGCAAATCTTCGCCAGTCCCTTTTTTATTGTTCCAGAATAAGGGGAATAATATGTTTTTTGTGTGGTCGTATTCTCTTATATGCCAGAACAAGGGCGTGAGCATGAACTGACTTTTATTATGGTCGGTAGATTTCTTTGTGAAAAACAAAGGGAAAAAAGTGAAGGCTTTGAATTTTTCATTTTTTTCAGTCCAGATGATGGGGAAGAGGGTTGAACTTTTTTTCAGACTATCTTCATACGACCAGTATACAGGAAAAACAATATTCGTTGTGTGGGGAAATTCTCCTGTCTTTTTTTGTGAATACCACCAAAGTGGAAATAGAATATTTTTTGTGCTTTCGGGTTTCGAGAAATGCCAGAACAAGGGCGTGATAGCTAAATGTTTGACTTCATTATCAGGCGAATGTCCGGTAGAAAACAGAGGGAGAAAAGTAAATGATTTGTAGTGTTTGTTTTTAAAACTCAATATAAAGGGGAAAAACTCCCGATTTTGACTGTCGTTGTCTTTGTACGACCAATAAAATGGTAAAAGTAGGGTTGTTTTTTCAGGGTTCTCGTCAGTACCACTTTTACTGTTAGCCCATAATGGGAAGAAGAAATTCTTATAATTATTGCCGTTGGAAAAATGCCAGAACAATGGGGTCACCATCAAATGCTTTCTTAAATTGTCACTCGATTTGCCAGTAGAAAACAGGGGGATGACGGTAAAGGATTCGTAAAAGTCGTTTTTTAATTTCCATACTACAGGAAATACCACTTTATTGTCGGTGTGATTGTTCTTAAACGACCAGTATATTGGAAAAAGCACGTTCGACCTGACCGTGTCGTTGCCAAAAACCTTAGTAGAGTTCCAATAGATGGGGAATAAAACATTGTTTTGATTCTCCTTATCCTTTAAGTGCCAGAACAATGGAGTAATAGTTAAATGACGAGTATTTCCATCAGGACTTTTTCCCGTAGAGAAGATAGGAAAAAGTGTAAAGGAATGATAATCCTGATTTTTCAGACTCCAGACCAGCGGGAAAAAGGCTGTGCTGCTGGAGTGAACGTCCTTAATTGACCAGTACAAGGGGAAAGCCACTGTCGTTATGACGGTATCGTCGGAATACGTTTTTTTGAAGTTCCACAATACGGGGAAAAGGATATTGCTGTAATCGTCATTCTTTTTTACATGCCAGAACAAAGGACTTATAGCTAGGTGATTTCTCTTTCCATCCGTACTTTTTCCTGAAGAGAAAAGGGGAAAAACTGTAAGTGAACGATAATTCTGGTTATTCAAGTTCCATACCAGTGGGAATATTACTTGATTATTGATACTGTTGTCTTTAAACGACCAGAATACAGGAAAAACAACCGTAGATGTGATTGTGTCATCGGTATACACTTTTTTTGAGTTCCAAACGATGGGGAATAAAATGTTTTTGTAATTTTCGTGATTCTTTAGGTGCCAGAATAAAGGTGTAATGGCCAAATGACTGATATTCCCGTTGGAGCTTTTTCCCGAAGAATATAGGGGAAAAATGGTCATGAATTGATAGGATGGTCCTTTAAAACTCCATAGTAGCGGAAAAACTATGTCATTTTTTGTGTCATGATCTTTGTAAGACCAGTAAACCGGGAAAAGAACATTAGAAGTTACTTTGTACTCGCCCGAACCTGTATTTGTATACCACCAAACGGGGAATAATATTTTTTTATCCAATTCGGGTTTTATGATGTGCCAGTAGAGTGGAGTGACCATGGTATAGCCATTCTTGTTGTCCACAGATCGTGCCTTTGAATAAAATGGGGCAATGGAAAAGGAGCTATAGATACTGTCTTTTATTGACCAGAAAAAAGGAAATAGAATTTTTCGACTCTGAGCATTGTCTTTATAATCATAGTATAGAGGCAGTATAAGTTTAAGATTTTTGTCCCTGTTTTTCAGATTCCAGTATAATGGGGTGACAACTAAATGGCTACGTGTTGAATCTGTCGATCTTCCAGTAGAAATAAACGGCACAAAAGTCTTATACTGGTAATTTGGCCCTTTGTAAAACCACATGAAAGGGAAGACCACATTGCTTTCCTGCGAGTTATCTTTGTATTGCCAGAGAATGGGAAATATGACGTTGGAATATTTTCCGTTACTTTCCGAAGTCGTTCTACTTTGCCACCAAATAGGAAACAATACATTAGATATTTTATCGTGGTCTTTCAGATGCCAGAATAAGGGCGTTACAGTTGTTTTTATTATACTGTTGTCGTATGAATTTCCTCTTGAAAAGAATGGGAATACATAGGTTGAGGAATACAGCGGATCGGAAAATTTCCACAAAAATGGAAATAGTATTTGCCGGTTTACGCCATTTCCTTTGTACGACC
>PHDH01000306.1 GCA_002840935.1 Bacteroidetes bacterium HGW-Bacteroidetes-21
AACACATTTAAAAACAATAATATATACTTTATTCTTTTAACGAATGCCACTCTGGAGGCATTCGTCATTTTTTTGAACTTAAAGCCTTTTTACAGGCATTCGTAATGCTATTTCTGTCACTCATCATTTTCCTTTTTAGGGGGTAAAATCGCAGCTCTACTTTTACAGAAAATTCAAAATAAACAGCTTTATGAAAACGTATTATTACATTCTTTTTTTCCTTCTTACTTTCAACTCATTTAATGCTAAGTGCGATAACCTTCCCGAAAATTCGGGTGACACCAGCCGGGTGGTTATCAGTGGTAAAGTCCGTGATATTAAAACCGGGGAAGAACTGCTTGGAGCATCAGTTTACACAAAAAATCCGTCGGCCGGGACCATTACCAACGAGTACGGATTTTTCTCTCTCAATCTCAAAAAAGGAGAATATGTATTGTATATTTCCTATGTTGGATTTGAAGAGCAGGCAATTAAGCTCAGTCTGTACAAAAATCAAACTTTCAACATCAACATGAAAGGAATTGCCAGCACTTTATCCGAAGTAGTGATTTCGGATGTCAGGAAAAACGAAATAGTAAATAACACAGAAATGAGTGTTGTAAAAATGAAATCAGAGCAAATAAAAGCTATTCCTGCGCTCATGGGCGAAGTGGACGTGATAAAAGCCATACAACTCATGCCGGGCGTACAAAGTACGGGCGAAGGGTTTTCGGGATTTAACGTCCGTGGAGGTGGCAGCGAACAAAACCTCATTTTACTGGACGAAGCGCCCATTTACAATGCCTCACATCTCATGGGTTTCTTTTCTGTCTTTAATTACGACGCCGTGAAAGACGTAAAATTATACAAGGGTGATATTCCGGTTTCTGCCGGAGGTCGTTTATCTTCTTTACTTGATATACGTCAGAAAGATGGAAACATGAAAAATTTTACTGGTAGCGCCGGCATCGGAACCATTTCGAGTCGCCTTATGCTGGAAGGTCCCATCGTGAAGGATAAAAGTTCATTTATCATTGCAGGCCGTCGTTCCTATGCAGATATTTTTCTTCCTTTTGCCAAAGACACAAATATTCAGAAGAACAAATTGTATTTCTATGATCTGAACATGAAATTCAATTATATTTTCAATGATAAAAACCGGATTTTTGCTTCGGGTTATCTTGGAAAAGACGTGTATAATTTCGACAAAGCTGTGGGCATGGGGTGGGGAAACAATACTCAGACAGTACGCTGGAATCACCTTTTTTCGCAAAAACTATTTTCAAATATTACCCTGCTACACAGCAAATATAACTACGAGATGTCTTTGTCGAAAGAAATTGCTGGCTTCCGCTGGGATTCTAACACACATGATTACGGAGTAAAAGCTGACTTTGGTTATTACGTTAATCCCAACAACACTATACGTTTTGGAGTATCTTCAACCTATCATGAGTTCCAGCTTGGTAAGATCAGTCCCAATGGCAATCCCGCTGTAAATACAGTAAAAATGCCTGCAGGATATGCACTGGAACATGCCGCTTATATTGGCAATGAGCAAAAAATCAACGCGCTGATTTCCTTAGACTATGGAGTTCGTTTTTCTGCTTTCCAAAATCTGGGCAAAGGAACAGTGTACAATTTTAATGAAGATTTTCAGCCTATCGACTCAACAGTATATGCTTCGGGGTCAATTTTCAACACCAATTCGGGTCTGGAACCCAGACTGAGCATAAAATATAGCTTAAACGAAACATCTTCCATCAAGGCTGGATATTCACGCACACGTCAGTACGTTCAATTGGCCTCTAATAGTCAGGGTGGCACACCTCTCGACATTTGGTTTCCTTCCAATCAGAATGTGAAACCTCAGATTGCCGATCAGATTGCATTGGGGTATTTCAGAACTCTAGCACACGATAAAATTGAAGCATCCGTGGAAGTTTATTACAAAGACATGCAAAACCAAATTGACTTTAAAGATAACGCCAAACTACTGATGAATCCCAAACTCGATGGCGAACTTCGTTTTGGTGTAGGTCGGGCTTATGGGGCAGAATTCTTCGTCCGCAAACAGGAAGGTCAACTTACAGGCTGGATTAGCTATACTCTATCGAAAAGCGAAAGAAAAATTGATGGCATTAACCAGAATCAGTATTATTCATCGAACTGCGACAAAACCCACAGTGTATCCGTCGTGATGAACTACGAAATCTCAAAACGTCTTGTAGTATCAGCCAATTGGGTATACAGTACAGGAGCCCCTGTCACATTACCCGCCGGAAAATTCGAATATGGCAATATCAATGTTCCTGTTTATTCTGAAAGAAATGGATACCGCCTGCCCGATTATCACCGCCTGGATGTATCGTTGACCCTAAAAGGCAAAGAAAAAGAAGGTAAACGTTTTCATGGCGAATGGAATCTTTCGGTTTACAACGCCTATTACAGAAAGAATGCTTTCAGTATCAGCTTCGAAGCAGACAAGGACAACCCTTCGCAAATGCTGGCCTACAAGACCTACATGTTCCCTATTATTCCGTCCATTACTTACAATGTTAAATTTTAAATCAATCCATCATATGAAAACGACAGTAATTTTAGCCGCCATCAGTATCCTGTTTTTCACTTCTTGCAGAGAAAGAATTGATATGGATCTTGACAATGCTTCATCACGGATTGTGATCGAAGGAAGCATCACCAACGAAAACAAAGAACATGAAATTCGTATCACCCGCAGCATAGGCTATCTTGAAGAAGGTAGCACACCTGCAGTAACCAACGCCACAGTGACTATCACCGGTGACAATCAAACGATTACCCTAACGCATACTGGCCATGGCATTTATAAGACGATACCGGCCATGGCAGGAATCGTTGGAGCTACTTACCAGTTGAAAGTAGTAATTGACGGCAAAGAATATATGGCCAGTGAAAGACTTAACCCTATTGCTTCCATTGACTCAATAGCCATTGACAGAGCAAATGTACCTATACAGCCAGGTGTGATATGGGAAGCAGGAAAAACCTATTATAATCTTGGCGTATATTGTCAGGAACCCGGCGACCAGGTTAACTTTTATGTATTCGATGCTTTCAAAAACGGAGAACTTGTTTCAGATACCATTACCAAACAATTTGTTTCGGACGATAGCTTTATCAATGGCTCGTACATCTATGGAATGTACGCCTATCAGGTTGAAGCCGTTCCCGGAGACTCCGTTTCGATACGTATGTATAACGTAAGCCAAAACTATTACGATTATATCGTGGGACTTTTTTCTGCAGGCATGAGCGGAAATCCATTTTCGGGAACACCATCCAATGTGCAAGGCAATATTTCTAATAACGCATTAGGATATTTCTGGGTCAGTTGTATCGAAGAAAAAGGGGGTATTGCCAGGTAATAATTATTTAATAGGCCTAAGAGGTTGTTTAAAAACGATAAAATATTAACATAATAATTTGATAATCAGCTTGTTGATTCGATAATAATTCGTAT
>PHDH01000307.1 GCA_002840935.1 Bacteroidetes bacterium HGW-Bacteroidetes-21
CCTATTTGTTCAAAATTATTAACGAAAATTAACCACCTTTTGATTCAGGAATCACAGAATCAGGCTCTTTAAAACTTCTTGATGTATTAAAAGCGGTTCTTGTATTTCACCGGTTTCGCTTTCACAATGAATCCTTAAATAGTCATTATCTTTCTCACAAAGATTCAGATAGACCTTTCTAACCTCCGATTGAAAATTAATATCTTTCTCGTGTATATCTTTTTTCCCCTGCAAATAAGCTCTGTCTTCTCCCGTCCTTTCTTCGTCGAGTTTCTTTTTTGTGAATGAAAGTGGCACATCAAAGAAGAATGTTTGATCTGGTTTAGGCAATTGATATAAAGAAAATTCAAGGTCTAGAATCCAGTCCATTAACTTAGCTTTCTCCTGCAGATTTTCAATTTTCGCACATTGAAAAGCTATATTGGAAGCCACATACCGGTCGACAATCACATAGTCATATTCTTTGATAATATTTATCAGCATTTCTCTTGCATCATAACGATCACCAGCATAAATTGCGGCTACCAGATAGGGATCGACCTGATTGTTCTCGCCAAATTCACCGCGAAGAAAACGAGCCACCAGACCACCAAAACGATTGGCGGCTGTTTGGGGAAAATGCATGCTGAATACCTTTTTACCAGACTTTTCCAAATAAGAAGTCAACAGTTTAATCTGAGTTGATTTTCCTGCGCCATCCAAACCTTCGAAAACAATAAATGCCATTATTTTGTATTTTTGCCAAAATAACAAAAAAAATCTCATGACAGAAAATCCTTTTCAAAAACAAAGATCTACCATTAACTGTGGTGGCAGCCTCATTGATTTCGATTCGCCCAAAGTCATGGGAATATTAAATGTAACGCCCGACTCATTTTATGATGGCGGCCGTCATCAAACAGAAAAGGAAATCACCGAACGCATTCAACAAATGATGAATGATGGTGCCGATTTTATTGATGTGGGAGCTGTATCGAGCAGACCAGGTTCCGTTCAACCTGATCAAAATGAAGAATTGAAAAGATTAATCCCGGTGCTGAAAATATTAAAGAATCGTTTTCCAAACACTCTTGTTTCACTAGACACTTACCGTTCAGAAGTAGCAAAAATAGCCGTCGAATCTTACAATGTATCATTAATCAATGATATTTCCTGTGGCCAAATGGATGAAAAAATGTTTGAAACGATAGGAAAATTAAACGTTCCTTACATTGCCATGCACATGAAAGGCACCCCTGCAAACATGCAAAAAAATACTGATTATCTAAATATTGTCAACGATATTCTTCAATATTTTTCGCTTCAGACCAAGAAAATGAAAGATCATGGAATTATCGACATTATTATCGACCCCGGGTTTGGGTTTGGAAAAAGCACGAAAGACAATTTTAAGTTACTGAAAGAATTTCAACATTTTTCCATGCTGGGTTACCCTCTTCTGGCGGGCATTTCGAGAAAATCAATGATTTACAAAACTTTAGAAACAACGCCTGACATGGCGCTCACAGGCACCATTTCTGCTAACATGCTAGCTCTCATAAATGGAGCCGATATTCTGAGAGTTCACGATGTTAAAGAAGCCTCCGAAACCATAAAGATTTTTAAAGCATATAAGCAATCCTGAATTTTATTTAACTTTACCTTTTTAAAAGAACAACATTGATAACGTTATTTTTACAGATTACTTTTTTTGATATTCTCGACGTTTTCATCGTGGCATATCTTCTGTATTACCTTTTTATGCTCATCAGAGGATCAGTAGCGTTGAATATTTTTGTTGCCATCGCGGCATTGTATTTCATATGGCAGCTGACCAAGAGTCTGCACATGGAAATGATAAGTTCTATTTTAGGGCAAATCATGGGCATTGGCGTTATCGCTTTACTTATTGTATTTCAACAAGATATTCGTCGATTCCTTATCATGATCGGGAATCGTTATTTTACAGCCAACAATAAATTTTCTCTCGAAAAATTCTTCTCCTTTAATTTGAATCCAAAAATTGAGATTGATTTGGATGCCATTGCTCTTGCTTGCGAGAAAATGAGTGCTGAAAAAACGGGCGCATTAATAGTCATTGCAAGAAAAATGGATCTTCAGGCTTATTCCGAAATTGGAGAAGATATTATGGCAAAAATCAATTCCCACATTCTTCTTTCCATTTTTCAAAAAGATAGCCCATTACACGACGGCGCTGTCATAATACAAAACAATAAAATTAAAGCAGCCCGTTGTATTCTTCCTCTAAGCGAAAACCCGAATCTTCCCTCTGACTATGGAATGCGTCATCGTTCAGCTCTAGGTATGTCTGAAGTCAGCGATGCTCTTATTGTAGTAGTTTCTGAACAAACAGGGCAAATCAGTGTAGCTTTGCGCGGCGAAATTATCTCTAATCTCGATCGTAGTTCACTCAAAATATTATTATTAAACGAGCTTTCAAAGTAATGAAAATAGCACTGGCAGGCATCAGCGGTTTTATTGGCAGTTATATAGCTCAGTATTTAACCGACAAGGGACATGAAATAGTTCCTATTACGAGAGAAGACTTCAAACTGCATAATATTTCTTTCATCATTACAGGATGTGACGCTGTAATTAATTTCACTGGTCATCCCATATTGTGCAGATGGACTAATGCCAATAAGACAAAAATTTTCGAAAGTCGTATAGAAACAACTTCTGAATTGGTTAATTCCATGTCAGTGATTAATGATCCTCCAAAAATTCTCATCAATGCATCTGCTATTGGCATATACAGCCCGGATGTTATCAATTATGAAAATCAGTATAAACAAGCCGATAATTTTCTGGCAGAAATAGTTGAAGCATGGGAATCGGAAGTCACTAAAGCCATCTACGCTGACATAAGAACCATCATTATGCGCCTAGGTGTAGTAATTGACAAAAATGGAGGAATAATTAAAAAACTAAGGCCACTCTTCAAAATGGGACTGGGTGGAAGATTGGGAAATGGCAAACAAAAAATGAGTTTCATTCACATACAAGACCTGGTCAGAGCCATTGAGTATTTTCTAACAAATCCTAATGCCTCCGACGTATATAATCTCACCACTCCTTTCCCTGTGACAAACAAAGAGTTCACCAAAAAGCTGGCTGCTGGTTTTCGTAAAAAAGCATTTTTTAGAATACCTGCCTGTTGGCTAAGACTCATCTATGGCAAATCCTCATTATTAATTCTTGAAAGTTCAGAAGTTTATCCTGATAAATTATTGAAAGAAGGATTTACATTCCACTACCCCAAAATGGATGATTGTATCGATCAGGTTTGCCATCACTAAAACACACTTCTCCTCTAAGACATTTTTCTTTTTGACTAAATATATCATAAACCTGATATATAAACTCTGACAAAAGATTATTTAACTCAAAAATAGTTGCACCTTTGCGGGCTTAAATTTTTTACCATGACATTACAAAAAATCAGAAACAT
>PHDH01000308.1 GCA_002840935.1 Bacteroidetes bacterium HGW-Bacteroidetes-21
TCTTAGACCGGCAGAATAAATCAGCGCCAGAAGAATACGGTGCTTAAGCAAATCTGATGCGCTAAACAAGGCTTTACATTCTTCGTAATTAAGAACTACTGGCAGTTTGCTCGTGTGTTTAATTTGCGGTAGGTGAACGATACGGTCGTCAATCCCCATCAGTCGGTAACAATAGCGTAAGCCATACACAGTAAACTTAAAATCACTCAGCGAGGGTGTTTTGCTTTGTCTTGCCAACTGCGCCAGATACTTGTTTACATCTTTCTCGCTAATATGCTGCGGAAGTTTGCCAAAATGCAGGCTCAGTGCTGCCAATTTGCGAGAATAATTACTCAGTGTACTCATTGACTGACCCGATAAACGGACCTTGTCGTCGAGTTCCTGTAATAAATTTCTGAAGCCACGAATTTCGTGACATGCTTGTTCAATAATTGTGAACGATTTTTTTCTTAACTTTGTCATAGTACAAACATTTTTAGTGGTATAAATATTATTTGTACGTACGTTCTTAAAAACTATCCCATCCTACGCGAGTAGGATGGGATTTAGTGCAACAGCACCTACCCAAAAGGCGGGGGGTCGTGTTCCATAGAAAGTTTTGTGGGTAATGGAACATTAATTTTTCAAATTAAGTTTTGTGGTAAAAGTCCCGCCCTTCGGGTAGCTGCAAAACGTTACAGGCAATTTAAATAGACGACCAACACTATTACAAATATTGAATGTCAAAAAAAAACAAAATTGATGCTGCTGGTTCTGCAACAAATGCAGGAATTGACTATCAACAGAGAGTTGGAGCTTGGTTTTTAACATCCCATTACACAGGATTCAACATTAATAAAACTGTTGATATTGAAAAGGACTTGATTATTAAATCAATTCACTTTGAAACTATTGACAACGTTGATGATATTCGGATAGATTGCGAGGAGGCTACGATTTATTGCCAAGTTAAAAGAAAAATTTCAAGCCTTTCTTCATCTGCTCAATCTGATTTTATAAAAGCCATCAAGCAGTTTGTGGTCGATTTTATAGAGAATTATTCTGTAGACAAAAATTATGTATTAATTACAACATCAGACAGCACATTAAAAGCCAAGAAGGACTTGAAAAAAATCCTGACTTCAATTCGGCTTAATGATACTGAATTTCAAGATAATCCATTAAATAAATCAGAAGAAAATACCTTTAAATTTTTTCGAACCCAATTCTATCATTTATATAAAGGAATTGCGGGAGTTGAGACAAATGAATCAAACTTCATTCGATTTTGCAAGCAGGTATATATTTCAATCATAGATTTAGAAGAAGGCAGTTCTAATATTAATGCTGCATTAATGCTTTTAAAAAGCAAAGGATTTCCACGACCAGAACTTATTTGGAAAATGCTTGTAGCTAATTGCTTAACATACGCAGCTAAAAGACAGTCAATTGATGGTTCTCAAATTAATGCTTTATTAAAACAATATAGCTCAGATTCTAATAATGATGTCAGTAAGAAATTTGATGAGAATTTTGCCTGTGGTAAAGATATCTTATTAATAAAGTCCTTTGTGGAGAATGCTGATTTTCTAATTGTTGAACTTTTTCGATTTGACGATGTAGGTAATCCCAAGCAAAATTACCGTGACTCAAAATTAGTTATTGAAAGAGAAGAAGAAACGATAGAATGGAATGTAGTATTTCGGTGTTCTACAATAACTGGAATGATGAGATATTTAGATGAAAATCAGAATCTTTATAATGATAAAGTAATTGCAGTTTTAGAAGCTCACCCTGAAATAGATGAAGTAGAAGATTTGCCTCATGTTATTGCCTTCAAGGAAAAAAACAAACCAATTTTAAGTCAGAATATGACGAAATGGAGTTGTTTACACTGCGATATGAGTATTAGTTCTGACGAAGCTTATCTAGTTGAAATTGATGAGTTTGGATATAAACATTCCTTAGGTCCAATACATAAAGAATGCAGAAGAAATTTAGATAGGGTAATTGGACTTACTGGGTTAAAAGAACCTTTGCCAAATCCTAAACTAAAGAATTTTGATTTTAAGAAATGGGTCTCACTAATAACCAAAGGACAAGGACAGATTACTGCTATTAAAAACATGAACTATGATGGAAAAAGACCTGTAATTAGTTACAATTTTGAAAGAGAAATCAATGAAGGCGCATATTGTATTCGAGTTACATTAGAAGATAAAAATTACACATATTTATACTGTGGTCATGAAATTGAACGATATTCCAAAGAGGAAGGTGAGTATATGCTATCACATTTAAATAGTGAATTGAACAGTTCAAAAAAAGACTCGATTTTCGCAACTAGCATAAATTTTAATAGAGGCAAATACTCTGAATTAACCAAAAGAAAAAAAACTAACGAGAAATTAATTAAGGTTGTTAAATATGACTTAATTAAATACAGTGCGATGTTGTCAAAAATTAATGAAATAACAGAGTTTGACTATGCCCCAATTTGCTTGCTCTATGATTTTGACACAAAAAGCCCAATAAATCTAGATAATTTTGTTCCAATAATAACAGACCCTCTAAGATTTGACAATCTTTATGAAAATTGGCAATTAGCTGGATTTGACTTTAAAGAATGTGAACTAAAGATAATCGATAATGATAAAGATTTTGGTTTGCACCTTTTGCGTTTTTTTGAAAATGGACATAATGTAGTAATTGACCCTGAATTTGACTTAGAAAAGAATTTAGTAAATGGTTTTCCTGTAGTTAAGCATCAAGATTTTATAGAACAAAAGCGAGAACAAGCACAAACGGAAGAATTTCAAAGTATTGAGGAACCAAGTTTCTTCAAAGGGGATAAAGTTAAAATTGTATTTCCTGACATGAATCAAGAAAAATTTCCCGAGGGCGTTCTGTTAGAAGATGAAATGGAGAATAAAGAAGGGGAAAGATTTGTTGTGTTTCAACCTGTTGAGAATGGAGAACCTTTAGAATTAATGTATTCTATGCCATCAAAATTAATTAGAAAAATATAAAAACTGCCTGTAACAATGTATAAAAATAATAGCCGAGACAGTAGTAATTTCAAGGGTTGTAGCCCGCTTCAACTTTCGTGTGACTGGACAGGAAAGTGCCACGTAGTCGGCTACTATTTTTATACTAAACGTTATTTCCCCATACCCTTTACACAGAGTACAATTTCTTCGTTGGTGGCGGGAATGGCTAAATGGGGTTCTATCTGGTGGTCGTTTACAGCAGAAAGGGCATATTTAATGGCTAACCATGCCGAAATGGCCAGTGGAAGGGGTGGTTCTCCTACGGCTTTACTTTTTCGTATGGTGTTTTGATTCGGAGCGTTGTCGAGCAGGCTGACCCTGAAATCGACAGGAACGTCTGTAATGGTTGGTATTTTATAGGTGTCAGGCGACTGATTGAGAATTTTGCCTTCTTCATTCCATTTAATATCTTCGGTTGTTAC
>PHDH01000309.1 GCA_002840935.1 Bacteroidetes bacterium HGW-Bacteroidetes-21
TTGTTTTTTACTGGAAAGAAGCAGGAAGGAAAGTCAATTGCTTTGGCTGCGGATTCTTTGTTTAATAAATCATTTATCATAGCAAAGAGCAACATTACTGAATCTGGAGAGGATACATTAATTAATGGAATAGACAGTTTTTATAAGGCATATAGAGAACATTGGACAATGCTTATGAATACAGATAGTAATAAATATGATGTTGAAAATTATTATGCAGATTTTCATAGTGGTTTTATTCTTACTAAAATGAAAGTTAATAAGCTTCTTTCAATCAATGAAAAATCTATGTTTGAAGAGGCTGAAATGCTTAAAGATAAGGCTAAACGAGCTTTAATGCCAGGTTTAGTAGCTATCATAACGGCATTAATATTTATGTTGATTTTTAATTTTTTAATTTCTCATTACTTTGTAAATCCATTGAAGAATCTTATCCGTTCGGTGAAGCATTATATTCCCTCATCAAAGAAAGAGTTTAGCGCCGGAGTTGATTCAGAAGACGAGATTAAAGAGCTCGAACAGGAAATTGCTGAATTGGTGAAAAGAATTAAATCCAGAAGGAAAGATGAGATTTGAGGTTATTTTAAAATATGTGGGAATGGCATTAATACTTAATGCCCTCTTTATGTTTTTATCCTTTATTCTGGCACTTGTATACTCAGAAACAACTGCGGTTAATTTGCTGTATAGTACAGTGATAACTTTCGGTTTAGGAATACTCCCATCAATTTATATTCGAAAAACAAATTATTTAACGATACATGAAGGTGTGATGATCGTTGTCATGGGTTGGCTTGCTACCTGTATTACCGGAACCATCCCCTATGTGCTTTGGGGAGGTGAGTTTAATTTTGTGAATGCATTATTTGAATCCGTTTCAGGTTATACAACTACTGGAGCTTCTATTTTATCTAATATTGAAGCCTTACCCAAAAGTATATTATTCTGGCGTTCATCTACCCATTTTATAGGTGGGATTGGAGTTATTTTGTTTGGATTACTTATCCTTTCCGATTCTGGATCAAGACTTACTCTTTTTAATGCCGAAGTTTCTCAATTGGCAAAAACCAACTTTTCATCAAAAGCCAAAGAAACATTAAAGATTCTATTGTATGTTTATTTAGGTCTTAATCTCTTACAGATTATTTGTCTTTATTTTGCAGGAATGTCATTGTTTGATTCTGTAAATCATGCTTTTGCGACCATCGCTACCGGCGGATTTTCAACTAAGAATACAAGTATTGCCTATTTTGATAGTGTTTGGATAGAAGTTATTATTATATTTTTCATGTTATTATCTGGAATACATTTTGGTTTGATTTTTAATACTTTTTCAAGAGGAAAAAACAATATTTTTCGTTCGGGTACTGCTAAAGCCTTTCTGATCTTCATTTTTACAGGGGTTCTTTTGGTTGCTATTAAATTATATAGTTCAGGGACGTATGATAGTTTTTGGGTGTCCTTACGTCATGCTGCATTTCAGGTTGTTTCGCTTGCCAGTACTACGGGATTTGCTTCAACAGATTCGGCCATATGGCCCTTTTTTACCCAAATAATTCTTATCTATTTTACTATCCAGTGTGCCATGGTGGGATCTACAGCAGGAGGGTTGAAATTCGACCGAGTTTGGGTGATGATAAAATCAATCAAAAAACAGATTCGGTTAATGCAACATCCCAGAGCAATTATCAATATTAAAGTTGATGGGAAACCATTACCCGAAGGACTTGAACAACATACTATGGTTTTTATCGCAATGTATATGATTATTCTCCTAATTACAACTTTGACGCTAACGGCTATGAATGTAGATACTATGACAGCTTTTTCTGGGGCTGTTGCAACACTTGGAAATGTGGGCCCAGGTTTTAATGAGGTTGGTTCAATGGCTAATTATGGAGGATTACCAGAAATGGGTAAAGTAGTCTTGTCTGCAAATATGTTGCTGGGTCGACTCGAAATATTTGGTATCTTATCATTGTTCTTTTACCGCTCCTGGAAATAAAAAAAGGATTGAGTTGCCCCAATCCTTCTTTAATATTAAATCTTATGTGTTAGAAAGGCCAGAAATGGTTATCATTCCATACCTGTTCTTTAAGTTCGTTATCAATATCCAGCAATACCTGATGATGTGTTTTTTCCCAATCGGACAGCCATTGAAATAGGGCTTTTTCTTCGGGATCGGTTGCTTCTTTAGCTCTTTCTCCATAAACGTGAATAGCATTATTCTCCATGTCAATGGCAGCTGAAATGGCAGCAGCTTCGTAGCTGGCAGCAGAAAGTTCTTTTTTAATTTTATCAGTTATTATCAAGTCTGAAAAAGCATCTTTTTCTTGTTTTGGTAAATCAATTTTTCCAAATGTGTGATTTGCATTATAGTTCTTGAATTGTTCGCTCAGAAAACGTTCATGATCAACTTCTTCTTTTGCCATAAGTTCAAATATGCTCCTGATTTCGCTGTTTTGTGTAGCACGTGCTACCTGAGTATAAAAAGCCTGACCACGTTTCTCCATCAAAATGGCCATCTTTAGAATTTCAAGGGTCTTGTTATTTTCCATCATATTAAATTGTAATTTAAGCAAAATTATAACTAAATACCGAATTAAAAACAATCAGAATTCTTAAAAATACTAAAAGTAGACTAATTCATGAAAAGTATCTTTGTGACATACGTTCTGATTCCATCTTCACTGGAGGCAAAAACAAGATAGACTCCTGTCTGAACTCTTTTACCCGAAAGGGTGTTCCCATTCCATAGTGCCTGACCTCCTTCTGAAGTTGTTTCATAAACAAGATTACCTGAAATGTCAGTAATTTTAACATTTACATTGGCGGCCAGACCTTTGATTGTGATATAGCCGGTATAGCGGGGAGGTACTGGATTCGGGTAGGTGTATACATGACTAAAATAATCGTCGCCCATGGTTGCAGTGCCTTTGTATGATATAATTCCTTTATCTGTTACAAAAAAGACTTCCCCTGTATTATGATTAATGGCAATGTCAAGAATACTGTTAGAAAAGAGGGGACTGTTGTCTTCGGTGAAGTTTAAAATTTGCTCTGTGCCGTCTGCCGACATAAGAAATACACCTCCGTTAGAGGTTCCAAACCATTTTCTGTTGGCGCCATCTACAGCAATTGCAGTTACTGTTTGCGCTTCCAGTAGATAGTTTGCTTGTCCCGGATTTTCGTTGGGAATTTTTATCTGACTACCATAAAATGACTCTCCTGAAAATACATTCTCGGGATTGTAATATACAACAACACCCTTATTTGTACCTAGCCATACTCTTCCTTCAAGATCTTCTGCGATAGAATAAATGTCGTTCGAAATTAGTTCGCCATTTTGATCCAGTACGCTAAATTTAAGTTTGGAGGCATTGGTAATATTATCAAAATTACCATTCTCATTGAAAGCAAATAAGCCT
>PHDH01000310.1 GCA_002840935.1 Bacteroidetes bacterium HGW-Bacteroidetes-21
ACAATGTATCAGAATGGGGCGTACTCTACTGCAACTTCAATCAGAAAGCAATATAAAGTTAACTATTGTTTTCCTGTTTCCGGCTCTTTTGCCATAGGGTATGGCCCAGAGTTAGCCTATAATGATGCCCTTTTTAGTACTTTTTTTGTTTGGAATGACAATCGTTATAGAACCTCCATCAGAGGAGGGTGGGGAACTCGATATTTTAGAAATAGTGCAGAATATGAATTTTTTAATTCAAAATATCAATTTTGGGAGAAGAGAAATTATCTTTATTTAGGGCTGGAGAAAAAGTTTAGAATTAAAAAAACTATCGATATAAACCGAAAATGTTTTTTTGCAGGTGCTCAGGTAATGTACACTATAATTAGGTTCAGAGGAGTTGTATTTCATCCTGATGCACAATTATCTGTTTCTCCTTATATTGGTTATGGTAAAACTGGGAAATATATAGGGTATGGGGTGAGATACTTTTTTTATGATACAGATAAAACCGGATTATCACCGCACAGAATAAGTCTGTATTTTACAGTAAATTTATATCATCGTAGTAACGAAAAATTTCTTACAAAATGTTCAATGTGTTATTAAAAGCTGTGGCAGGAATAATTTGTGTTGCATGTTTTATTTCATGTAACGAATATAGTGGCGTAGATTGTGATGGCTACGATTATGATAATTGCAGGGGTATAGAACCCGATAGTGTGGATATGGAAATATTATTAACTCAGTTAAATGACTCACAATTGATTCCCTTAGTTGTATATAAAGGTAAATTCGATTTTTCTGGAAGTCCTCAAGAAATCTATAAAGTCGATACTGCCATAAGTGCTCTTTATGAGATACGTTTGCCGTTGAATGCTGATTATTCCGTTAGAGCGGAATATCAAAGAAATGGTGAAACAGTATTTTCTGTAGATGGCGTTTACTGTTATAAAAAGGAGGTCGTTGTATGTGATACGATGTGCTGGTCGATAAAAGGAAAGACTATGGATGCACGATTAAAAAACTTTGATTAGAATGACCAGCCCAAACCTAATGTAGGACCATACATCCAAATCTTTTTTTCTTCGACACCTGTGATTGGGTTATCTTCTCTTTCGGTAGTCATAAAGACAGCAATTTTATAAAAAAAGCCGCCTTTTGGATTTTGGTGTCTGAATCCTGTGCCGAATACAGGATTTAACTTGTTATTAGTGAGGTCTAAAAAAGCTCCGCCGTATAATTCCAACATATTCTTTTTGCCAATCAAAAGATTGACAAATAATGGGATATTATTTTTGTTATAATTGGACCCTTTAACCATTTCATATCCGATTCGTAGTGACAGTGCATTGTTTTCGCCTGTTTGCATAACAAGATCATAGTTCAGGGAATACTTAATCGCTTCGTAATGTCCAAATACAAATCCCGTTTCGAGAAAAAAGGTATTAAATCCAAATCTTTGTTTTTTGAATCCCGGTCGTGGTTTAAAAAGCTCATTACCATCTGGCAACAAACTATAGGTGTACATTGATTTTTGATGAGTTGAAGTCTCAGATGAGTATATGTCTGAACAGCCGATTATTATAGTAAGTAGTATGAAAAATATCTTCATAAAAGGATATCGGAATATTTAACAGCTAAAGTAAGTAAAAATACGTTAAAAAAAAATAAATGATGAATATCGTTTTATAAAATTTTCAACAAAAAAATCTCCGTAAGTCTTTTTTTATTAATTAATGTATGAATATCATGGAACCCTTGAGCAAAAAAAAAGAGGGCTAAGCCCTCTCTTTAATCTATTTTTTCTTTTTTGGAATCTTATTGAGTGAATTGGTTTCACCAAACAGTTCAATAGATTTTTTGTTGTAAGCTTCTGCTGCTTCTTCTGCTGTTTCGAATGATCCCAGTGGAATAGCCTTGCGATTAACATAGATGTAAGAATAATACTTACGTCCCTGTTTTACAACACCTCTGTAGCCAGTACTGTTTTTGATTTTCTTAGTGTTACGTACCAAATTCGAGAAAGTGCTCCATTCGAGATTCTCGAGACGGCAGTCGTTAGGATTTGAATTCAGAAAACGAACAAACCAACGGGCTTTTCCTTTAGGTTTTTCGATGAATTTTTCTGCTACAAGTTTGTGCAGATAAATGGTTTCATTACGGTATGAACCGTCTTTCTGTCTCCAGTTTTTCTGAAAGAATACATATCCACTTGAATGTTCTCTGAGATTTGCCCAGAAGTTAATTTCTTTCAAGTAAGGATTTTTTGTCAATGCTTCATAAACCTTGTTATCAAGCAAAGCACTCTTGGTTGAGTTTTTTAAAGCAACTTTTGTTTGCATAGTTATTCGAGATTTTGGTTTCCGATACAAATATACAACAGAAATATATTATAACAATAAAATTTTTGACGAAATTATGAAATTTTAAAGTTAAGTATATTAAATTGTTAACAAAGTTATGAGACGTAAGTGCAGCACATCATATGAAGAAGTCATCTATACGTAAATCAAATATTCGTCATCTAAAATAGTATTTTCGTCAAAGCGATAAGCCGTTAATTTTCCTCCTTTTGATCCTCCAAAGTCAAGGCAACAAAACTTATTATGTGTGAGATGGGGTATTTTTTTTAACCAGTAATGTCCAAAAAAAACAGGGTACTTATATATTGTGGGTTGTAATAACCTAAGGTAACTTATCGGGATGGGGTAATCCGGCAAGGCATAATTTCGCGAACTGACGATGATTTTCTTGAAACTATCTCCGGGTCTCAGATTCCACCAAGCATATCTGAATTTTAAATGCGAACCGTCGGGACTCTTAATGCCGGGGACGACGGTTCTACGCCCATAAACAAATTCAATGGCTGCATTGCGGATTTCTTTGTCTTCTCGATATAATTTTGCGATCATGCCAGATTGCATGGTGCCACCCGATACAGCCCAAAGTTTTTTATATTGTTCTTCGTCCCAAAAAGCATGAACTGCCGCATACGTTTCTGTTTTTATCGCCAGCGGAAGTGATGCCAGCCAATGAATAATAATCTTAAAGGTCTCCTCATTTCTAATTTCTCTGAAAAAGGGTAAATATATTTCGTAGGTTGGTGGGATTTCTTTTTTTTGGAAAAAATCAGGGTTTTCAAAATAGAGTGTTAGTAGAAAAAACTCGTGATTCCCAATAATACATTTTGCAGAGCCGAAGTCGCACATGGATTTTATTATTGACAATACTTCCAGATTATCATGCCCTACATTAATTATATCTCCCAGAAAAATAGCTGTTCGGCCTTTGGGGTGGCTGTATATTTTATTGTTTTTAATATAGCCCAAGGCTTTCAGTAATGCTTTCAGCTTACCTGCTCCTGCGTGAACATCGCCAATAAAATCAATATTATTTGAAGGGTAGGGAGGCATACTT
>PHDH01000018.1 GCA_002840935.1 Bacteroidetes bacterium HGW-Bacteroidetes-21
TGTTTTTAGCTTTTAACTAAAAATATTATTGCTTGATAAGTTGTCGTGTGATTTTATCGGTTCCGTTTGAGATAGAGTAGAAATACATTCCTTTGGAAAGTTTCATGCCATTGAAATCGAAGAAATTCTCACCACGATTAGACATTTTCTTTTCTGTATAAAGTTTGTTCCCAACAATGTCAAATACCACCAGTTCGTATTGTGCTGTTTTAGTGGCAAAGAAACCTAAACGGGTAGAGGATTGGAAAGGATTGGGCTGAGGATCATATGCCGAAAGTTTATTGGCATTGACAGTGTAAACCCCTGAATTGTTGTTGATGGTAATACTTAATGAAGTGCTGTCTACTTGTGTGGTTGATGCCACAGGAACTCCCAAAACACTGATATAAGGAGTTACATTAATTTTTAGGGGGTAGGTGCCAGCCGTTGTTGGTGTGCCGCTTAGCAGAACACAATAGCGGGTGATTGGATTGGTTACAGCAAATTCGCCATTGGTAGGGGTTGGTGCGTAGGTGAGCCCCGGAGGCAGATTTTGAACACTGGTTATTTTAATCTTTACGATATTAATGGTTGTTCCTCCGATGTCGGCAGAAGCGGGAGGGATAATAGTAACCGTTTGGTTGTATGGCGTTCCAACTGTGCCGTCGGGTAATAATTCTGGGCATATTTCGCCGGGATTTAGTAAGTCATTGCAATTGGGATCGGGCGTACACTGCGAAAAAACAGCCCTTGATTGAAAAACTAACAGTGAAAAAATAATTAGTAACGGGTATAGTTTTATCATGTTGTCTAATTTTTGCGAAAGTTACGAAATTATTATTATAAAAAAAAGAGGCACATCGCCTCTTTTTTTTTATTTATATAATTTTGAGAATTCTCTGCGTTTTCTTTTCTTCCAGGAGCCGCTGTGGTACACATAACTCATCATCATAGGCAAAACGGAAGTGGCTTCGGCATATACCATTTGTTCGTAAGTTGTATCCACTTTACCCCAACTGGAAGCTTCTTTCAGGGTTGAACTGGAGCAAGCACCATCGCGAACGTCTGCCACCGTAATCTGAATGGCATATTTATGCATTGGAACTTCTTTTCCAAGAATTTCGGCACAAATAACAGTATCTTGTGTGAAATTTTTGGGAACACCACCGCCGATCATGAGTAATCCGGTTTCGCCGGTATTCATTTTAATTTGGGTTAGTTCCAGAAAATCAGCAACTGAATCGATGCTGACATGTTTTTTGGGATTTTCCCACTGATGTTTTGCCAGACCAAAGCCTGCACTGCTGTCGCTGAAAGCGGGACAGAAAATAGGTACATTATTTTCGTAGCAAATCTGAATCAGAGAATCTTTCTTCTTTGATTTTCCACTGGCCAGATATTTTCCCATTTCTTTAATGAATTCGCGGGAAGAGTAGGGGCGTTTTTCTAGTTTGTCGGCAATGATTTTTATGGTCTGATCGCAAGCCTGAAGCTGTTCTTCGTCGATCAGGGTGTCATAAATACGGTCGATGTACAAATCGCGAAGTATGCTGTCGTTCATGTAAGGATCGCCTTTGTAATGCTTGTATCCCAATGCTTCGAAGAAGTCCATGTCTACAATACTGGCGCCTGTAGCAACAACTGCGTCAATCATGTTGTATTTAATCATGTCGTGATATATCTGCATGCAACCGCCTGCGCTGGTACTTCCGGCCAGGGTGAGGATCACAGAACAGTTTTTGTCTTTCATCATCCGCATGAAAATATCTGTGGCGTTTGCTGTGTCACGCGAAGTGAACGACATATCGCGCATGGCGTTAATCAAGGGTGTTGAATCAAAAGAAGCAATGTCAATATGTTTGATGACCTCTTTCAGTAAATCTTTCTTTTTCATGTTATTTATTTTATTTAAAAAATTTCATTCCAATAAGTTTGTACGTCAGCTTGGCTGCAAGGAATTCAGACGGTTTGCTATGATCGTTGGGGCAAAGCTCCACAACATCCGAGCCTACCACATTACGGGCAGCGTGTACTTTTTCCAGAAAACGTATTACCTGATACCATTTCAGTCCTCCTGGTTCGGGCGTGCCTGTTGCGGGGACTTCGGCGGGATCAAATACATCAAGGTCGATGGTAATATAAACCTTTTCGGTAAGGAGGCTGATGGCTTTGTCCATCCATGCATCGTTGTCCCATATGTCGTGGGCAAAGAAAACTCGGCTTTTATCTATGGTTTCAGATTCTTCAATACAAATACTGCGAATCCCAACTTGAACGATGGGTGATTTTTCACGGGCTCTGGCCATCACACAAGCATGATTATTCATGCTCTCTTCATATTCTTCTCTTAGATCGCCATGGGCATCGAGCTGTAAAATAGTGAGGTTTTCGGTCAACTCCTGATATGCTTTGATGGGGCCAATACTCACCGAATGCTCTCCGCCGAGGGTCATGCAATACTTGCCTGCCAGTAAATGTTTGCGAGTTACTTTGTAGGCATCGTACACCATGTCTTCGGGTGTCTTATGAGGTGCTATGGGCTTGTCGGTGAAAATACCGCAAGTGTATAACTCCTGCCATTTCTCTATATCAAACAGTTCCATATTGGCGGTGGCATCGAGGAGGGCAGCGGGACCTTTATCTGCTCCTTTTCCCCAGGTGCTGGTTCCGTCAAAAGGAATGGGGATAACAACTACTGAAGCTTTGTCGTAGTCGGTAAATTCTTGAGGGATTCCTCCGTATTCCTGTATCATCTTTTTTTTGCAAAAATAATGAAATTAATTAAAAACGTCAGGTGAAATATTATTAATATATTATTGTTTTGTTAAGTCGAAATGGGTTAAATTTCCTCTTCTTGAATGCTTAACATAACGAATTTTTCAAATTATGTTTTTCCCTTAATAACTGATCAAATTCATTAATGAGATTTGATAAATTGTTTTAGTGTTAGGCTTTTTAGAAAAGTTTTGACTTTACGAAATTTGTCAGATTAGAAGAATAATATCATTTAATATGCGGGGCGTTGCCCCAAACCCCGGTCACTTTTTTGCGATAAAAGTAACAAATCTGCCTGCCGCCTGCCTGCCGGCAGGCAGGGTAGGCGGGAAACGCTTTCCCAAAACGACCCTTCCCCGCCTCTGACTCATCTGTAAGTCCATCGGCAAGCGTTGGCCGAAATGAAACATAAAGTGTTTAGTCATTATTTTAAAAATTACTTGTTCGCGGAGCGGAATTTGTAAAATATTAAACCATAGTTGATATTCCATTTCGGCCCCGATAATTATCGGGGGCAAGCGCCCTTGCACGATGGACTAACAGAAGAACCATTCAACCCACGCCTGCCGGTGTTCAGAGGCTTCGGAATGGGAATCCACCCACCGCTGAGATCATGGCTGCATTTATTAAACAGCGCATTTGTCACTAGAAAGTTGCTAGACAGTGACTTCAATGCTTGCGCGTGGGGCCGGTTTGCATTCGGGCCGGCGGTGGCGTGAATTTCAGAAATCATGGAATACTTGTAAAATTCCGAGCTTCCGCTGTTGAATTTGCGGAAGTGAAGGATTCTGTAAAATGAGAAGGAATAGTATCTTTGGCATTAATCTCATTTTACTGCATATTTTACTTAGTATTCCTGATTTCTGAAAGAGCGGGGGGAAGAATATGCAAACCTAGCGTTTTTTTGTTCCTTTTTTGTGGCAATGACAAAAAAGGAAAAAGCTTGATTTTATTGGAAACTATATTAAATCAAAAATAGTTTCGAAAATTCACATCATTTTTCACGGGTTATAAACACTCATGATTTTTTTTGTTTATTATTTCTATTTTTGTCGAAAATAATTTCACATGTCAGAAAAAGTAGTTTCGCCCGAAGTCATTAAATCACTGGGAATATTACCGGAAGAGTATAAAAAGATTCAGGAAATACTGGGTCGTGATCCTAATTTTACCGAACTGAGTATTTTTTCCGTCATGTGGTCGGAACATGCTTCCTATAAAAATTCTATTAAGTGGCTTAAGACGTTACCTAAAAAAGGTCCTCATGTGCTGGCAGAAGCCGGCGAAGAAAACGCAGGACTCATTGATTTGGGTGATGGTCTGGCCTGTGCCTTTAAAATCGAATCACATAATCACCCTTCGGCCATAGAGCCTTATCAGGGTGCTGCCACCGGGGTAGGCGGAATCAACCGCGATATTTTTACCATGGGTGCCCGTCCCATTGCCCAACTGAATTCACTTCGTTTTGGAAACCTTCAGCATGAACGCAGTAAATGGCATCTTAAAGGGGTCGTGAAAGGAATTGGTGATTATGGTAACGCTTTTGGCGTGCCTGTAGTTGGCGGAGAGATTTACTTCGACGATTGCTATTTGACCAATCCGCTGGTGAATGCCATGTCGGTGGGTATTGTGGATAAAAACAAAACCATTTCGGCTACCGCTTCCGGTATTGGAAATCCAGTGTATATTGTAGGTTCATCGACCGGTAAAGACGGTATACATGGTGCTACATTCGCCAGTGCCGATCTCAACGAAAATTCTTCCGACGATATTCCTTCGGTTCAGGTAGGTGACCCCTTCATGGAAAAACTGCTGATGGAAGCTTCTTTGGAAATGTCCGATACACAGGGTATTGCCGGGATGCAGGATATGGGTGCTGCCGGAATTATTTGTTCTACCAGCGAAATGTCGGCACGAGGAAAAGTAGGTATGAAAGTATGGCTGGATAAAGTGCCCTTACGTCAGCAAAATATTGATGCATGGGAAATTCTTTTATCTGAGTCACAGGAAAGAATGCTCGTGGTGGTGAAAAAAGGATACGAGAAAGCCATCGAAACAGTCCTCGAAAAATGGGATTTGCATTATGCTATTATTGGTGAAGTGATTGACGAAGACAAGTTGTATTTTTACATGAACGACAAACTGGTGGCCGAAGTTCCTGCCGATGCCTTAGTACTGGGTGGAGGTGCTCCTGTTTACGAAAGAGAATATAAGGAACCTGCTTATTATCAGGAATATAAAAAATTCGACATCGCCAATGTTCCCGAACCATCTGATTTGAGTGAAGTTATTTCGCTCTTGGTCAATAGTCATAATATTGCGTCTAAAAGGTGGATCTACGAACAATACGATAGTATGGTCGGAACCCGCAATATGTCTACTAATTTTCCTTCGGATGCCGGAGTAGTAAATTTGAAAGGCACCAACAAAGCATTGGTCATGACGGTGGATTGTAATAGTCGGTATGTACATGCCGATCCCTTTATCGGAACTGAAATTGCTGTTTGCGAAGCTGCTCGAAATATTATTTGTAGTGGAGGTGAACCTGCCGGTGTCACCAATTGTTTGAATTTTGGAAATCCATATAGCCCCGAAGTATACTGGCAGTTTGTACATGCCATAAAGGGCATGACCAAAGCCTGCGAAAAACTACAGGTTCCTGTTACCGGTGGTAATGTAAGTTTCTATAATCAGACCGCTATTAATGGAAAAGTAGAACCGGTATTTCCTACGCCAACCATTGGTATGGTGGGTATTTTGCAGGATAAAACCAAGCAAATGTCGCTGGCTTTCCGTGAGAAAGGTGATATGCTGTATTTGATTGGTCCTATTGCCAATGATATTGCATCGTCGGAATACCTTGTCAAATATCATAAAATAACCTCATCACCTGCGCCAAAATTCGATTTAGAAACCGAAATTAAAGTACAGGAAAAGGTGCTGGGACTTATTAAAGACCGTCTGATTGTTTCTGCCCATGATATTTCCGAAGGAGGGCTGTTTATCTCTATGCTGGAGTCGGGTTTGCCTGCAAATCTGGGCTTTGATATCACCACCTGTGCCGAGGTTCGCACCGATGCTTTTCTCTTTGGCGAAAGTCAGTCGAGAATACTCGTGTCCGTTATGCCTTGTCAGGATGCAAAATTTGTTGATGTCATGACAGCTTCCGGACTTCCCTTTATGGCATTGGGACATGTGACCAAAGGCGAGATAAGAATTGATGATATTTCATACGGACATATCGGAGATTTGAAACAAGAGTATAATACTGCCATCGAAAAAATGTTGTAGATTGACAGACACTGCGCCTGAGTCAAAGAAAGAACAGATTGAAAAAATGTTTGACCACATAGCTCCCCGCTATGATTTGGCCAATACATTGTTTTCGTTTGGTGTCGATAAATTTTGGAGAAAAAGGTTGATCAGGGAACTTCGCAAAATCCATCCTGCCAATATTATTGATGTTGCCACAGGTACCGGCAAACTTGCAGCCCTGATGTCTAAAAAACTGAATGTTCCTGTTACCGGAATAGATATATCGGAGCAAATGCTTCAGGTGGCTGCCACAAAATATCCTCATATTTCTTTCCTGAAAGCCGACGGCGAGAATATCCCTTTCCCTGATGCCAGTTTTGACGCGCTGACTATTGCTTTTGGGATTCGTAATTTCGAAAGTCCTGTATTGGGCTTAAGAGAGGCCATTCGTGTACTTCGACCCGGGGGAATGATTGCTATACTTGAGTTTTCGAAGCCATCGCGCAATGCATGGGGGAGCCTGTTTAAGTTCTATTTTCGCTGGTTTATTCCCTTGGCAGGTCGCCTGATTTCCGGTCACAAGAATGCTTATAAATATCTTAATCAAAGCGCATTGACTTTCACCTCAGGTCAGCAAATGCTCGATTTACTATCAGAAACAGGTTTTGCAGAATGTCGTCAAATCCGCCTGAGCGGTGGAATTGCTACGGTGTATGTGGGGGTGAGAAGTGACTATAGATAAGAGTGCCTATAGTTAAAAGTGACTGGTTGCCCTGTTGTCGTGTTACTTTGTATATGCATTTGCAATTGTTAGTATGTTTGTACGACAGGTTGAGTTTTGTTATTTTCGTGAATCTCTAAGGGGGTTATTGATAACTTAAAATCAACGTGTTAATTTGCCTACCTGTTTGTTAATCTGTTTTTTAAGAATTTAACATAACCGACAAGGAAAACTCCGCCTTTTTTTATAAGTTTGCATGTTTGTCACCAATAGCCGGATGAAGAAGAAAAACCAACGCAGGAACTGGGTACGTAAGCTGAAGCATAAGTATAGGCTAATTGTATACAATGACAATACGTTTGAGGAAGTTTTTCATGTCCGTTTATCCCGTTTGAATGTCTTTATCGGGATGGGTGTTTTTATCATCACTTTAATTCTTCTCAATACTTTCATCATTGCTTATACGCCCTTAAAAGAGTTAATCCCCGGTTATCCTTCTTCGGAGATGATGCAGAACATACAAAACAATGCAATTTTTGTCAACAAGCTCGAGACGGAAATTAATTTGCGTGATAAATACATCGCAATGCTTAAAATGGTTGTTGCAGGCGAAGTGCCGGATAGTTTTGATATTGCAACATTAAAAAATGCAGATACAACAAGACAATATAAAAACATTGTTTTTTCAACTTCAAAAGAAGACAGTTTGTTAAGAATGAGGGTAGAGAATGAAGATAAGTTTAGTCTCTCTATTCAGCCTCAGGAAGCTTCAGTTGATCTTAAGAAACTGATATTCTTCAATCCTGTGAAGGGGATCATTACCAGTCAATTCGAACCTTCGAAAAAGCATTATGGCATTGATGTGGTTTCTAAGCCAGGAGAGATGGTTTCGGCTGCATTGGATGGCATTGTACTTTATTCCTCCTATTCGATGGAAACAGGTAATGTCGTTATTATTCAGCACAGAGATAACATTCTTACAATATATAAGCATTTGGCAAGAATTCTGAAGACCTCCGGTAATCGCGTGAAATCTGGTGAGGCCATTGGTGTGTTGGGGAATTCCGGAGAGTACACTACCGGTCCCCATCTGCATTTTGAGATCTGGTACAAAGGATCAGCTATTAATCCCGCCGATTATATCGTTTTTTAACATGGAAAAAACACCCAAACGCATTGCCATATTAGGATCAACCGGTAGTATCGGGACACAAGCACTGGATATAATCTCGGGTCAGCCTGAAGGAACTTTCGAAATTGAAGTACTGACAGCCCACAGTAATGTGCAATTGTTGGTACAGCAAGCCCGGCAGTTTAACCCCAATTTTGTGGTTACTACCGATGAAAATAACTATGAGGAGCTAAGCAAAGCATTGTCTGACTTGCCTATCAAAGTTTTTGCCGGCATGAAATCTGTCTCAGATGCCATTTGCTCTGATGATGTTGACATCGTTTTGGCCGCCATGGTTGGCTTTGCGGGACTGGTGCCGGTAATCGATGCCATTAAAGCCGGAAAATCCATTGCCCTTGCCAATAAAGAAACACTTGTCGTAGCTGGGGAAATTATATCCAAGCTGGCTATCGAGCACCGCGTGTCGTTTATCCCTGTGGATTCTGAGCATTCGGCTATCTTTCAATGTGTTCTTGGTGAGAATATAAGTCCTATCGATAAAATATTTCTGACGGCATCCGGGGGTCCTTTTCTGGGTAAAACAAAAGCCGAACTGGAAAATGTCAAACTCAGCGACGCCCTGAAACATCCCACCTGGTGCATGGGTAACAAAGTCACCATCGACTCGGCAACACTCATGAATAAAGGACTGGAGATGATCGAAGCCCGTTGGCTTTTTGGTGTTGCTCCCGAACAGATTCAGGTGGTTGTTCATCCTCAAAGCATAGTTCATAGCATGGTTTCTTTTTGCGATGGATCTGTAAAAGCCCAGATCAGCATTCCCGATATGCGTTTGCCCATACTCTATGCCCTTACTTTTCCGGCAAGACACGAGACTTCTTTGCCGAAATATAATCCTACGGCAATGCCTGCTTTGACCTTTGCAGAACCTGATCGTGAGACTTTTCCCTGCCTCGATATTGCTTACGAAGCTTTACGTCAGGGCGGTAATATGCCTTGTATCATGAATGCCGCCAATGAGATCGCCGTGCAGGCTTTTCTCGATGGAAAAATCAGCTTTAATGCCATTCCCGAAATCATTCGAAAAACCATGGAAACGAGTGTTTTTATCAAAGATATTACCCTCGAAAACCTAATACAAACCAATAACTTAGCCCGTGAAACGGCCTTATCTGTCATTAATAATTAATTTATGGAAATTGTTGTAAAAGCCTCGCAGTTGATTTTAAGTCTCTCTATACTTGTTCTTCTTCACGAAATGGGGCATTTCTTATTTGCCCGTCTGTTTAAAACCCGCGTCGAAAAGTTCTATTTGTTCTTTAATCCCTGGTTCTCTCTTTTTAAGAAAAAAATCGGAGATACGGAATATGGTATTGGCTGGCTACCGCTGGGAGGCTACGTTAAAATATCCGGAATGATTGATGAATCGATGGACAAAGAGCAAATGAAACAACCTGCTCAGCCCCACGAATTTCGCTCTAAGAAAAGCTGGCAGAGACTGCTGATTATGATGGGCGGTATTATTATGAATGTCATTACGGCATTTGTCATTTATAGCATGGTACTGTTTACATGGGGCGAGAAATATTTGGCCAACGAGAATGCCATTTATGGCGTGATGGTAGATTCAACCGGTACAAAAATGGGACTCCAGAATGGGGATATGATACTTGAAGTAGACGGCAGTACTATCGAAAACTTCAAAATGATAACTCATGATGTCATTGTCAATAAGGCAAAGACCATCAAATTACTAAGGAATGGCGAAGAAGTAACTGTAAATATTCCTTCAACCGTATGGCCCGAACTTATCAAAAACCCGAATTTCGTTCAGCCACGACTTCCTTTTTTGATTGCTTCTTTTCCAAAGGAATCTTATGGAAAAGATGCCGGTTTTATGGTGGGCGATCGGGTCATTGCCATGAATAATACCAGAGCAGAATACTACGATGAAGTAAAAGATAATCTTACAAAATACAAAGGGACAACGGTGGTATTTGATATTTTACGAAATAAAGATACCGTGCAGATTTCCACCAAAATACCAGAAAGCGGACTGCTGGAGTTATTCCTGGAAGTGAATCCCGACTCGTTTTTTGTGATGAACGAAAAATCATTTGGTTTTTTTGAGTCGTTTCCTGCCGGGGTCGAGAAAACTTTTTCAACTCTTAATAGTTATATCAAACAGTTTAAATTATTGTTTTCGTCCGAAACCAAGGCTTATGAGTCGTTGGGTGGATTTATTTCCATCGGTAAAATTTTCCCCGGGGTATGGGATTGGTATGCTTTCTGGGCGATGACTGCCTTTTTATCTGTGATTTTAGCTTTTATGAATTTTTTGCCTATTCCGGCATTGGACGGCGGGCACGTCTTTTTCTTATTGTATGAAATGATTACAGGACGAAAACCCGGCGATAAGTTTATGGAATATGCCCAGATGACCGGGATGTTCCTGTTGATTGCATTGCTGCTTTTTGCTAATGGTAACGATATTGTGAAACTATTTAAATAAATCTTTTCAATTTAATTGTATGAAAAAAAATCTGCTGTTATTATTCACTTTTTTGCCCGTGTTTGTGTTTTCGCAATCATGGTTAAAACCAGCAATCAAGGAATCCGGGAAGGAGTTCAAGGACATTACTGTTCGTGAACATATTGAAGCTTTTGATGCATGGTGGGAGAATCGGCTTGTGTCAAAAGGCAAAGGTTTCATGCCATTTAATCGCTGGAAATATTTTGCTGGAATACGTTCAGAACAATCTTCTTTTTTGCAGTCGGGTATTCTTTTTAATGAGTGGCAGAAACAGCAGCAAAATAAATCAGTCTCAGGAAACTGGACATATATTGGTGCCAATGATACTCCGCTAAGTTTGTCAACACAGGAACGCACCGGATCTGGGCGTATTAATGCCATCGAGTTTCACCCTACCAATCCGGATATCATTTATGTGGGTGCACCAGCTGGTGGACTTTGGAAAAGTACCAATGGCGGTCTTAACTGGGATTGTAAAACGGATTTCCTCCCATCCATAGGTATTTCAGATATTGCATTACATCCCACCAATGCAAATACCATTTACATTGCTACCGGTGATGCCGATGCCATGGATTCCTATACCTGTGGATTGATGAAATCGACCGATGCCGGAGAAACCTGGCAAACAACAGGATATTCGCCTGCCGTGAGTGCTAATCAGATCATAAACCGTTTGCTAATCAATACAACCTCTCCCGATACAATTTTACTCGCTACAAATAATGGAATCAGACTTTCGGCCAATGCAGGAACTTCCTTTTCGTTGGTAAAAGCTGGACGTTTCAGAGATATGGAATATAAACCCGATGATCCTTCGGTTGTTTATGCTTCTTCTGTTTCAGTATCTGATGGTGCTAAAATATTCCGTTCACTGGATGGTGGAATGACCTGGCTCGAATCGTCTCCGGATTCTGCCGAAATGAGGGATGTATACCGCATAGCTCTTGCTGTAACAGCTGCTAATCCCAATGTGGTGTATGCTCTTGCTTCGAGAATGGATGATGATGGTTTTTATGCCTTGTACCGTTCGTCTGACATGGGGGTGACCTGGGAGAAGAAATACTCTTACGAAACCCGAAACCTTTTAGGCTGGGAATGGGATGGAAGTGATAGTGGAGGACAAGGTTGGTATGATTTAGGTTTGGCTGCTTCTCCCATTGATGAAAATGTAATCATTGTAGGAGGCGTCAATCTTTGGCGTTCAAATACCGGTGGTTCAACTTTCAACTTGATAGGTCACTGGACAGGCAGCATGTCTGTTTATGTGCATGCCGATCAACATGTAATTGAATATCAGCCGGGAACAAATTATATCTTTGCTGGAAATGATGGTGGTTTGTACCGTTCCATCAATGCCGGAAACTATTGGTACGACTTCAGTGACGGGCTGCAGATTATGCAGATTTACCGCATTGGTGTTGCAGCTCATGGAGCCGATGTGGTTATTTCGGGGACTCAGGATAATGGCACAATGCTGAAAATGGATGTTGAATGGAATAGTGTGCTTGGTGGAGATGGAATGGATTGCATGGTGGATTATAACGATCCCGGATTGCTATATGGAGAATACTATTATGGAAGTCTGTATCGCACCTATTCCAGTGGATATTCGTGGGATTATATTAAGCCGAGTGAAGCTCAGGATGGAAGCTGGGTAACACCTCTGGCTATGCATCCTGCCAATTCAAGCGAGATTTATGCCGGATACGAAGATGTCTATAAATCTTCAGATTATGGAGATACTTGGTCACCAATCTCTAGTAATTTGCTGGACGGAGATAAATTGACAATACTTGAGATTTCGAAATCGAATCCTAATACCATTGTAGCAGGTAGTCGGGATAAACTTTATATGACGTCAAATGGCGGTGGTTCCTGGTCGTCAATATACAATAGTATTTTCAGTGGCATGGTTACAAATGTTTGTATTTCTCCAACCAATGCAAGTAAAATCTGGGTTACACTTTCAGGATATACGATCACCAAAAAGGTTTTTTATTCGGAAGACGCTGGAGCCACTTGGTCTAATTTAAGTGATGGCTTGCCCAACGTACCTGCTAACTGTATTGTTTATGAACCGGCTACTCCCGATCGTATTTATGTAGGAACTGATCTGGGCGTTTATGTAATTGACACTTTATTAACTGAATGGATTCCATTTAACAGTGGTATGCCCAACACAGTTGTTAACGATCTTGCCGTATCACACGGAAAACTTATTGCTGCCACCTTTGGCCGTGGGTTATGGATCAGTGACCTGCTCACAGAATATCCTCAGGGTGTTGCTATTGTTAATAATGTGCTTGATTGTAAAGTCTACCCAAATCCTGCCAGTGACGTATTGAATGTCAATATTCCTTCAGGAAGTAATGAGTCGTTTTCATTGACCATTTTAAAGGCTGATGGAAGGCAGGTGCTCAGTAATAATTTCGAAGGTACCAGTACTACGGTGAATCTTAAATCACTGAATCCAGGAATCTATTTCGTGAAAATTACAAGTGTCAACAGCGTGAGTGTAAAAACCATCAATATTAGCAGATAATGATTCGTTTCTTCGGTCAGATATACTGCCTCCTTTTTTTATCTGTGACTGTCTTTGCGCAGAAAAAAGTAGTTCCGGATGTCGTTGCCATGGAGAAAAATATTGCATTTTTTGCTTCTCCACAGGCTGCTGGCCGATTGCCCGGACATAAGGGCTACGACCTCTGTGCCGATTATAGTTCGGATATCTTTGCCAAATTAAAACTGACCCCGCTTTTTGCACCTTCCTTTTTTCAGGACTTTCAGATCGAATTCAATGAAATTACGGGTCCTGATTGTTTTGTGAATATCAATGGAAGTAAAACCGTATTAAAAATCGGTACTGATTACAGTTTCAGAGGTTTTACAGGAAGCGGTCAGGTGGAATCGGAAATAGTTTTTTGCGGTTATGGCATGTATCAGCCCGATGATGGATACAACGATTACGCCGGTGTAGATGTAACGGGAAAAACGGTCATGATTTTCAAACAAAATCCTACCTGGAAAATTACCGGAATCAACTGGAGTGGGAGTAATATCAGATACAAAGTCAATATTGCCAAAGAAAGAGGTGCCCGTGCTGTCATTTTTGTCAATTCTCCTTCTTCGGGTCGGACTAAGCCCATTGCCAGCATGATGGACGGCCCCGAAAAGCATATCGCCGATGTCCCGGCTATTGAAATGTCCACCGACTGGGCAAATAAAATACTGTCAAAACAAGGATACAGTCTCGAAAAATTGCAGGCAAAAATTGATACACTACAAATAGCTCATTCGTTTTCGACTAAAATAACAGCAGGGATTTCGGTACAGGCAAAATATAATCCCAATGCCATGACAAAAAATATTGTGGCAATCATTCCAGGCACAGACCCTGTTTTGAAAAATGAGTATATCATTATCAGTGGGCATCTAGATCATGTCGGTTTTCAGGGCGACAGTTTATATTATCCCGGCGCCAATGACGATGCTTCAGGCTCTGCTTTGGTTCTTGAAGTCGCCAATATGTGGAAAAAATCCAAGATAAAACCAGCCCGGACTGTTGTCTTTGCCCTTTTTGCCTGCGAAGAACATGGTCTGGATGGAGCTCGATATCTGGCAAACAATTTTCCTGCTGATACCAATAATATTGTGGCTATTTTAAATGCCGATTGTGCGGCTTTTGGCGATAGTCTCATGATAGGCGGCGGAAAATCAGCTCCCGTTATGTGGAACATAGCCCAGACTTTTGGCAAAGGTTTTCCCCTGAGCCAGCGTACCTGGCATGGTGGCGGTGTTGATGCCCAGCCTTTTTTTGAAAAAGGTGTGCCTGCCTTGTATTTTGTCACTGTCAACAGTTACACACATCTTCATTTGCCTACCGACAACCCCGAAACACTCAATGCTAATATGTTGGAGCTGGCTGCAGAAATCATGTTTCAGACTTCGGTAAAAATTGCAGATAAGAGTTATACAAAAGAAACGATTACAGGTCAATGAATCAGGAATATGAACAACTAAAGAAGACTGTTTTAGCCTGTACGAAATGCAGGTTAAGTGAGACACGTACTCAAGTCGTTTTTGGCGAAGGAAATCCCCAAGGGGGCATCCTGATTATTGGCGAAGGACCTGGTAGAGACGAGGATTTACAAGGTCGCCCTTTTGTCGGGCGTTCAGGGAAATTGCTGGATAAAATTCTGGCTGACTGCGGGTTTAATCGTACTAACCATGTCTTTATTGCCAATATCGTTAAATGCCGTCCACCCGAAAACCGCGTTCCGCTTCCCGACGAGAAGGCTGCTTGCATTCCTTTTCTTATGAAGCAGATTGAGTTGCTCGATCCCAAAATCATCCTGCTTCTTGGTGCTACAGCTCTAAATGGGTTGGTAGATCCAAAGCTAAAAATAACCAAGGTTCGAGGTCAGTGGATGGAATGGAATAACCGTTTGGTCATGCCCGTTTTTCATCCTTCGGCATTGCTCCGTAATCCCAATCTGAAACCTGAGACTATGGAAGACTTTAAAAAAGTGGTCGCCAAATATCGCGAAGTTATTGATCCTAAACATATCTCAGAGAACTGTTAAGTATGTCGTTAGAGAAAAAGATCACCGGACTTTTTTTCGGGTCGTTTAACCCCGTTCATCATGGTCACATGATGATAGCCAGTCACTTGAAGCAGTTTTCGGGGCTGGGCGAGATCTGGTTTATCGTTTCTCCGCACAATCCACTAAAGGAAAAATCTTCGCTGCTCGATAGTCGTCAACGCTTGCATATGCTGAATCTGGCGGTTGGGGATTGCTCATGGATGAAAGTGAGTGACATTGAATTAAAATTGCCTCAGCCTTCTTACACCATTCATACGCTGGCTCACCTTAAGGAATTATTTCCCCGCAAACAGTTTGCTCTCATCATGGGATCAGATAGTTTACGCACTTTGCCCAAGTGGAAAAACTACGAAGCCATATTAGCACATTACCCGATTTACGTTTACCCAAGAAAGGGCGATGTTGAGAATCTACCTGATTTTGGAGGTCATATAATCTATACTCAGGCACCCGAAGTCGAAGTGTCGTCGAGTTTTATTCGTAAAGCCATTGCCGAGAAAAAGGATATGAGATATTACATTCCAACGGCAGCCTTTAACTATCTCGACGAAATGAACTTTTACAAGTAAAAGGTTTTTCCATAGCTTATTTTTTTCTTTCCATATTTCGCAAAATGTTTTATCTTTGGTTGTATGTTAGAAGAGGGAAATGTATATACGAATTATAGCAACGAATGATGTTATTTGTGATTTGTATATGCTAATAAGTATATAATGAGAATAGTTAATGGATAGAATTGAAATAAAGTATAAGACAAATTTTTTCAGCAAAGAGTCCAAGATTGTATTTTCTGAAAATGAACTCAGATTGTATTGTAATAATAAATTAATGATACAGATTGATAAAGAAGAAATTATTGCTTTTAGGTATGGGGTTAGCTGGATTAGAGGAATTGATTTTTATATTGGCAGAGTTTATTGCATCGATATAAGTAATGGAAATAGTAAAGTAATAAAAATTAGATTAAGGTCGCTGTACGGAATTCATAAATTAGTTTTAAATAAAAAGTTTAATGATTTCCTCGATAAATTGTATGAGTTTTATTTTGATGAAAATATCTCAAATTATATTGAAAAGATTAATAGCGGGGAAGCTGTTACAATTTCCGGAGTGATTTTTAAAAAAGAGGGAGTAAATCTGGATGTTAAAAAAGCAGATGGATTCATAGAATGGACTGATCTTTATTCAAGAGTCTACACTTATTACTATACATTATCATCGAAAAAGAAGCCCGATTATTATAAAGCTTTTACGTATTTAAAAGATTGGAATGCCGTAATATTGTATGCGGTTTCAAGACAAATATTATTAAACAAAGGGCTGTATCAAGAATCGGAATAGCCAGTGTAAGTATATTATTTCCCCATCCTAACAGGATAAGTTCAATTTAGTTCATAATCATACAATTTTCTTCCCTTATTGCACAAAATGTTTTATCTTTGGTGATATGTTACAGGAGAGTAGAAGTTTTAGGAAAACAATTACAATTTGAAGCTTTTGAGGAGTTAGGGCTTAATAAAGTTATGATGCAAATTCAGGCATATCAATTTATAAAGTACGATAACCAGACTTCAATTGAACATATTGAAAAGGTTAATAATACAGGTGCTGTTTTATGTTTCGATTTTGAGGATGGCATTATAAATCCTTTAAATAATGATGTGTGTTCTAAAGTAAAAGAAGCGGCAAGGGAACAGTTTAACAGATTATATTCAATTATTCACGATGCAGGTATTTTAACCAAAATAGGAATCCGGCTGAATAATTGCTATACAGCTGATTTTGAAAAGGATTTGGTCGCAATAAGGGGAAAAACATTTGATTCTATTCTTCTGCCAAAGATTGAAAGACCAGAAGATATTCATCTAATTATTGAAATGTTAAATGCCTATGCTGTTGGATATAAGGATATAATGCCAATAGTTGAATCGAAAATCGGCTTTGAAAACTTAGAGAGCATATTACAATCCAATCAAAAATTTTGTAAAATAGCATTCGGACATTGTGATTATAATTTGAATATCGGGGCGTATCCATTCTTTCATCAAGATAGTTGGGAATATTGGAAATGGATAGCTGTTTTTATATCAAAAATTGAAAAATATGGGGTTTCATTAATAAGCTCTCCTTATTTAAACTTAAAAGATGAGGGATTCTTTTGTGCTATGTTGGATTATATTGCTTCAAAGAGCAAACATTTTAATGGGCAATTTACACTTACTATTCGTCAATCTGAATTATGCCAATCTAGAATTACCACGACTGAAAATTTTAAGAACCATCTGGAAAACAAAAATATGATATCGGCAGATATTAAGATTGCTTTAGATTTAGTGGAAGAATTTAAAAGGCACAATAAATCGAAAGGACTCACGAAAACTAACAGCAGGTTCATTTCTTTGCAAGAATATATTGCATCTTTGAACTTAGCAAATGATGACCGATTAATAAATGAAATGTGTTTTGTGGGAGGATGCTTTCCTGTGCAGCATAATATTGTATTTGAGGATCTTTTTCACCAAAAACTAAAACGCAAACTAGAGAATAAATTTAATACGAGATTGAATGTCAATATTATTAGATATGAGTTATTTAGTACCCTTATCGGAAAAATTGAAACACTGGCAAAACAAAAACAATTAAACTTGATTGTGTTTCATGTCAGACCCGAACCATACTTGCGACGTATTAAATTATTATATAAATACATAGATGATCAAGGGAAACTAAAATGGTCATTTAATCTACCTAGTTTTAACCTTCTTAAGTCTGAAAAATTTGACATGCTCATTTCGAGAAGGATTTTTGATTTCAATATAAAACAAAGACAATCATTATTTCATAGCTTTCTTATTTCATGTAATTATATACTTGGCCGATTAATAAGAAATGAGCACTATGCCTTGAAAAGTTATTGGGCAATCATTGATAATGTCATTGATTTTTGTGAGAAAAATAAAATTAAATTAATCATTCTTGGGCCAAATCGTAGAAACAATAACTGTTTAGAGCCTTCTTTGTGCAAAGATTTGGACTTATATATATCTAAAAGATTAAAAAATCAGCACTATATCTGTGGATACGAAAGGGGTATTAATTCAACAAAAATGAATCAGGAAAATGGTATTCATGTAACTCAGGCATATCACGATTTAATTTCAGAAAAACTTTATAACAAAATAGTTCATGAAAAATTGCTAAGTCTTTTAAATTAGATTACCCCACCTCTTAGCTTGTTCTTGATTTGTGATCGAGTAAGTCTAATGCAAAATTTAAATACCGGATCTATGCATTATGATTTTCCCGAATTTAATGAAGACCAGCTTCGTCCGGTATGACGCTAATAGAATAAAAAAAACCGGCATTAAACCGGTTTCTTTTTATCTTTCATTATTTATTACTGTATTTCCAGTAATTCTACATCAAATACTAGAGATGTGAAAGGAGGAATAGCACCGGGGATACCTTTATCGCCATAAGCAAGATACCATGGAATATAGAGTTTATAATGTGCGCCTACATTCATCAGGCAAATGCCTTCTTGCCATCCTTTAATTACATTGGCCAGTGGGAATGTAGCAGGTTCGCCATCTCTTGAACTATCAAATACTTTACCGTCGATAAATGTTCCGGTATAATGTACTTTTACAACTTTGTCGGTAGTTGCTTTGGGACCTGTACCTTCTTTAATAACTTCGTATTGGAGACCAGAAGATAAAGTGGTTACTTCTTTACGTTTTCCGTTTTCTTCAATATATTTTTCGCCAGCACTTTTATCTTGATCATATTTTGCTGCATTTACTCCTTCGAGGTAAGCAGTTACAATTTTTTCTGATTCTTCTGAAGTCAGTATGGGAGCGCCATCAACTGTTAACACTTCGCGCATAGCTTGTAAAAAGACATTGATGTCGGCGAGGGTATCCATGCTTTGTTTTTTCAGATCGGAACCGATCATGATACCAAGGCCATAACTCAGACTGTCTTTCTGGGTTGTAAGACTGGTCAGTTTCTTATCGGCACTGTCGCATGCATTGAGAAGCAAAACGAGAAGGCCCAGACCAATAATAAAAGTACTTTTCATCTTTAGTTGTTTTAAAATTTCTGCGAAAGTAGTTTATTTTTTTTTCTAATTAGTTTTCTTCACCTTTTTTAAATTTCTTTTTTGCAATTTCTTTTCCAAGTTCATTATAAATGATCCATTTTCCATCTTGCAGACTGTCTTCGTAAGAACCTTTCATTTTGACTTTGGAATTTTCGTAATAAAATACGGCATCGCCATGGGGGACACCATTTTTAACCTCTATTTCGCATTTGGTTTTGCCATTTTTATAAAACTCTTTATAGACTTTTGTAGTAACTCCTTCGGAATATTCGATAGCTGCTTTATCCAGTTTATCAGTCATGTCGTAAAAAAAGGTAGAAGCCCCGTCGGGTATGCCGGATTCAAAACGTACGAGACCTTTGAGATTTCCGGATGGGTAATATAAGCGCCAGATACCTTGGGGTTTTCCTTCGGTCAGGCTCCCGTCGGCCATAATGTTTTCGTTGTCATATTGCAATTGAACGGGACCTTCACTTACAGGTATCCCCGCAAGATCAAACATAAAACCCAAGGTATCGTAATAGGCAAATTCCATTTCTTCGGCCGAATTTTCTATTTCAAGAATTTTAAGATTGCTGAAAATGTCGGGGTCGTGCTGCCATTTCATTTCAAAATCAAATTTGCCTTGGTCTGAAATCATAGAGATGCCGATGTCTGAAAAACTGAGTAAAAGTTCTTTGTTTGATTCAACGCCCGGTCTGGATTCAGGATTGCTACTCTTAAGCATGTTTTTGTAGAATTTGGGCGTGTTGATATATACAAAAATATTGGCGTTTACCGGACAGGAACCACTAATGTTTTTAAAAGCCAGACTTTTATTCAGTGTCTTGCCTTCCATGTAATCGTCGATTGCCTGCATTAATGCACCGGTAGAATTACTGAAAACAACATAATCGTCGAAATATGTAAAATAAGGTTTTTCGAAGTCTTCAAAAAGATTTCCAAGAAACATTTTGAAAAAACCCTTGATAGACAACATGCTGATGGGAAATCCCTTATAGTCGTATTCTTTGAATTTGACAGGGGTTCTGCGTTTAATCTGTTTGCAGAGATGATCCAAACCCTCTTTGGCTTTCTCCATATCGGGGGCATGGAAATAAGCAACTACATCTTCTTCTCTGGAATTGGCATTAGGTGCTAGTTTTACCAAGGCAATCTCGTGACCTATCCATCCGAAAAAGTCGTCTTGCAGACTTACTTTCAGATATTTTTCGACTTTTGAAAGATCGTCTTCAATATCTGTAAAAGCAGTGCTGTCGGAAGCTTTATATTGATCTTTCAGGGCGGATAAAAATTCGTTAAAATCGCTGAAAGTCAGGTTTAAATACAACGCAGCATTTTCAGAAACTGCAGCCGATGATTTTGCGTCAGCCGGTTTTATGTGTGAAAGTGCCCGTATGTAGGAGGGAATGCTGTCATAAATGCCCAGAGTTCCGGAAAAACGAATATTGTCGTCTGATAAATCAATGCCAGCTCCCAAAAAAGAAGTGGCTTCGCCAAAAGATGTTGCCATGTCTAGACCACTGTCAAAAAATACAGACATGTAATTTCGAAGCATTTTATTATTAATGTAAAACCGGAACATGTTATCAGATGACAGACTTTTGGCTACTTGAGTGAACCTATCGGTTGTCCATATTGAAGGTAGCTCCGACTGATCAATGGCCTTTTCGACAAGGGTGGGGGAGAAACTAACCAACAGTACATTGCCGAGAAAACAGACTGAAAAGGTTTCTTTGGTTGTGACATCTGTAAAATCAATGACCTCGTTTCCTTTATAGTCGTGCCTTGTGACGCTGTAATCGAAAAGCTCGGCCAGTCCGGCAGTAAATGATGCTTTTCCGGCCTTGTCAACCTGAACGATATACAGAAAATCGTAGTCGTCTTTCGAAATCATTTGGGCTGTCATCAGCAATTGCCGCCCTGACAATAGCGTTTCCAGTATTGAATTCTCTTTAATCATGGAGTCGACCGACGAAAACATGTCGTTGTATTCGGCAAAAACGTCGGTATTTTTTACATGATTCCATATTTTTCCGTTACTTAGGGCATTCCAGCCTTTGGTAAGATTGGATGTTTCAATAACAAAGATGGTTTCTTCAGGAACAATGCTGAATAACTCGTAATTCTTTACTTTGGCAAATTTAAAGTAGAACCATACACCTCCACCCAGAATGGCAAGGATGAGTATGAAAATAAAAAGACGCTTGAAAAACTTTTTCATAAGGGTATTTCTTTATTGTTCAAAATTACAAATGTTATGTTTTTGAAAATCGATTTTTTATTTTTTTTCTTAACAATTATGAATGGTTATGACTTTCGATTTGACAACTTTTCAAAAGTTGTCAAATCTTTTGCTTTTAAAATTATTTAAAATTATTATGGCCGTGTCGAAATGCGGCTGCTTTTTCCCTCAGGCGCCTGTTTCGACTTTCCGCCTAAACACTTATAATTTGTTTAATGTATAATTTGGGCGGGCTCAACATGACGCCATCGTTTTTGTATTTCACTGTTAAATGCCGCTGATGCTAAATCCTTCATTTGTAGCCCTCCACAGCTGGATCGAAGGAGAGCGTGGGCAAGTCCTTTTCAAAATTCACCAAATATTTAAAGTCCAATCTGCAATAGTTATTGTAATTTTGTAAAAAAACGAAAATGATTCAGAACGAACGACTTTTTCAGTTGAATAACTTGCCTGTAAAAAAAGGACCGGTAGTGTACTGGATGAGTCGTGACCAGCGGGTGGAAAATAACGAAGCGCTGATCTACGCTTTAGATATGGCCAGACAAAGTCAGCAGACGCTTGTTGTTGTGTTTTGTGTAGACACCTCTTATCCCGGTGCCAATATTCGTCATTTTTCGTTCATGCTTTTAGGTCTGATTGAGGTCGAAACCTTGCTTAATGAAAAGCATATTCCATTGGTTGTTTTAAAAGGAAATCCACCTCAAAAGATTGTCGATTTTGTGCGTGAAATGAATGCAGGGCATTTGGTCTGTGATTTTGATCCCTTGCGAATCAAACAAAAGTGGTTGTACCATGTGGCAAAATCCCTTAGAATTGCGGTGACAGAAGTTGATGCTCATAATGTGGTGCCCTGTCGACTTGCCTCAGCCAAGGTCGAGTATGGGGCTTATACGTTGCGACCGAAAATCAATCGGCTTCTACCCTCTTTTTTACAAGAGTATGAGGTCATCGAGCCATTGCCTAAACATCAAAGGATACAAATAACAGGGGAAAGTCTTGAAAAACTGTTATATGATCCGGATATTGATCATTCGGTAGCGGAAATTAAAGATGTTAAGGCGGGTACAATTGCTGCTTATTTTGTTTTACAGGATTTCATTGAGCATAAACTTGATTTTTACTCTACAAAACGCAACGACCCCAACGAGGATTTTCAGTCGGGCCTTTCTCCGTATTTGCATTTTGGGCAGATTTCAGCTGCCGAGGTAGCGATTGATGTTATACGTTCTGGTAAGAATGCGGCATCGGTTGCAGCATTTCTCGAGGAACTTATTGTTCGCAAAGAACTTTCCGACAATTTCTGTTTGTATAATTCTGATTACGATAATATCAAAGGTTTTCCTGTCTGGGCGCAGGAAAATTTCAGAAAGCATAGGAGTGACAAACGGGAATATCTTTATTCTTTAAAGGAGTTTGAAACAGCCAATACTCACGATGAGCTGTGGAATGCCGCCCAGCGACAAATGGTTAAAACAGCAAAAATGCATGGTTATATGCGCATGTACTGGGCGAAAAAGATACTTGAATGGACGGCTTCTCCCGAAGAAGCTATGCGGGCAGCTATTTGTCTGAATGATAAATATATGCTGGATGGTCGCGATCCTAATGGTTATGCCGGCATTGCATGGTCTATCGGTGGGGTGCACGATCGCGCCTGGACATCGCGCCCGGTCTTTGGCAAAGTAAGGTATATGAACTACAACGGCTGCAAACGTAAGTTTGATGTAGCGAAATATATTGCAAGAAATTAGTTGATTATGACGTTTAAAAAAATAGCGTAGGGTTTAAACCCTACGCTATTTTTAATATCTTTTTAAAAGACTATAACACAATCTTTGCAATTCCAGATTTCAATTTTGAAAACATGACAGCGCAACTACAGGTTATTTTGCCCGGAGCTTGTTGAATAGGAACGATGTAATTACCATTTCCAATTCTAATGCCTCTTTCGGGTATCATGGCAATTTTTTTAGTAGCCAGATTATAGATTTCCTTTTTTGTGTAGGTGCCGTCCTTATTAATTTCAACTGCAACAACATTTGCTTTGCTCAGGTTGACCATTCTTTTTACATCTTTGATGCTTTTAACTGAACTGCTCATATTCTCAACATTGTCGTTGTAAATAAAAATGATCCGGTCGTCCTTTTGAAATAACAAAAACGAAAGAAATTTTCCTCCATCATTTACTGAGTACTGATATTTGGGAATGTCTATAAAGGATAGTATGGTGCCATCCTGAGCAATATTAATAATAAAAATATTTTTTCTGTAATAATGATAAGTCGTAGTAGTGGTTGTCATTCCATTTGAGTTTGTTGTGGTATGAGTTGTGATAATCAGGTCGCGGTATTCTGTAATTAATGTTGTTGTACCATCACTTTTTGAAATGATGTCCCTAATCTCAAAATTTTTCGAAGCCCCTGCTACTTTTCCTTTCTTGTCAATTTTCTCTTCTTTAACGTCAAGAATTGCGGCTAAAACAGAATTGTCAATTTGTTTAAAGCCTGTAGCTTCCAGTTCTTTCTTTTCGATATTTACTCGAAGATAAAAAATTCCATCAATTTTTTTTCCGGTAAAACCTTTGGAGATATCGGAGTATAATCCACTGCAAATAACCTTATTGTTTTTATTGTCAAGTCTTAAAGCTATCGTTTCAATGTCTTTATCAGGAATTTTTACGAGAAATTCTGAAGAAGAACCATCGCCTTTAAACGCAAAAATGGAGTAAAAAGATAAATCCTGCCCTTTTTCTTTTTCGCCCTTTTCTTTAGATACTCTGACAAGCATATACACGGTGCCATCATTGGCTAAATAATAGTCAGATACAGATACGTTTTTGTCTTTGTAAGGAAGGGCAGCGCTGAAATTAGATAAGTTCTCTAGTTTTGAATTATATACTTTGAAGAGGAATTTTTCTCCTTGATATTTGTCGTAAGGGGGATTCTGTATGATAAGAAACTTAGTGCTGTCTTCGCTGAACCAGGTTAAAAAGCTTCCTGAGTTTCGACGACTTTCGGCAGCAATTTTATCAATAATAACGAGCTTGCCATCGAAATTTCCTTCATTGGTAATCTTCTGAGCAAATAATATTGATTGCTTTGACGATTTTTCGTAGGTCTCGAAAAGCATTATTACATTGTCTTTCATAAACAACGTTTTTACATAGCCAAAATCGTCAGAAATACAGTCTTTAATACCTTTGCAATTATTTTGTTGAACTACTTTGCTTGTAATAAACTTCATCGTAGTGGGATTGTAAAACTTGAGCAGAATAAATTTTTTCTGTTGCTCTACAACGAATAGTTTTCCGCCAGCTATTCCCGCATCTAATATGAAAGCAGTTCGATCTGTTGGAATTAATTCGCCAAAGTTAACCTGCAAATTTTGGGCATAACTGCAAGTAAATAATAAAGATAAGATAACAAATAAAAATTGTTTCATGATATTGTAATTTATTTTATGTTAAGATTCCAAATGTATGGTAAAAAGATTATTTTTACAATAAAAATAAAATAAATATTATGAATTCTAATAAGCTTATTATCAGTCTATTGTCATTAGTGTTTTCGTTGTTGATTATACCTAAAGCCTTTTCGCAAGGAAAAGATAGCACTAAGATAATTGTCTATGATGCCTTTAATACAAATACTTCTATTGATTCAAAAGAAGATATCGTATATCCTGAGAATTTGGTGAAATGGAATATTGCAATGCTGGCCAGAGGTGCTTTTGAAATGGATTATGAACGTTGTTTGTCGGATAAATTCACCGTCGAAGTGGGAGCAGGTATTACATATTTTGATCCTTTTTATTCAATTTATTCTGAAATCAGCGGATTTGGATATTCTACTTATTCTGGTGATAGAACATTGAAATATGGTCCTCTGTTTGCCGGGGCATTACGTTTTTATCCAGATGACGTGACAGGTTTTGAAGGTTTATATGTGTCAATTCCATTGAGATACAGGGCATATGTTTCGGATGTAGAAGTTACATATACCAACAGTAATAATGGCGTTAATAATATCATTACTAACACTTTTAAAAACAATCACTCACACTTTGAATATGGTTTTACCGTGGGTTATCAGTCAGGGAACTATTACGATCTGGTGTGGGATTATTTTATTGGTGTTGGTATCAATACCAATAATTCAACCTTCCCCGCCTATGACGATAATTCAATTCCATTTCAGTATAGTGAGAAGAAATCTAAACCCACTTTCTTTTTAGGATTTAAAATGGGACTGCCTTTTAAATAACGAATGATAAAAGTTACTATTTTTGTTTTAATACTATTCACTGTAGTCTTTGCTAAAGGTCAAAATTCTGCATACGAACCCAATTCTGTATATTTACAATATTATAATGTAAATCCTAAATTGCCTATAGATTCTCTGCATAATATTGATTACAGAGTTTTTGGAAATCATGATAACCTTTTATTTAAGCCTTTTAATTTTTTACTTTGGTTTTACAAAAACACGATATCTGATCAGCTTTCATCTGACTGTGATTTTTCTCCATCCTGTTCACGTTTTTCGTATCAGGCCATACACGAATTTGGGGTCCTGCGCGGCATTATTCTAACTGCCGACAGGCTGACTCGTTGCAATGGCTATGCCGGAAGCGAAGCTTCTCATTTTTTAATAGACAACCAACATGCTAAAGTTATCGATCGTCCTGCTGATTACAGGGTTTCTGAGTAGTATGTGTGCTGGACAAAAGGATCTGTCTTCATGGGAGTTCTATGCCTATCTTAAATCGAACAACCTTAATAAAGATGCTTTGCATTGGCTTAATACATATCCGGCTTCATCCAACGACCATTCAATGCAATATAAAGTACATCTCGAGAAAGCGGAGATATTTTTAAGCCTCCGGCAGATTGATTCGGCTCATGTCCAGTATTTGCAAATACAATCATTTCAAGATACATTGACATTTTGTAATGCGCTCTGTGTGGCGTTTATTGAAAAGGATACGCTAGCTTTGCAGCAATATATGTTTAATAATAAGTCTCTGTCTGATAACGAATATGCTGCATCGTACCGTATTCTGAAAGGGGATACTTGCTTGTCCGATACTTTGAATGTAAACAATGAGGTTTTAATTGGGAGGTTGAATGAAAATGCCCATCATAAAAAAAAATCATGGGCATCGGCTACACTGTTATCGGTTATTGTTCCCGGAGCCGGGAAATGGTATCTGGGATTTCCTCGCCAGGCGCGAACTGCGTTTATCATCAATGTGGCACTGGGACTTTTGTTGGCCGAAGCATTGGTTTTACCCGCAGCAACGGCTTATGTCGTGTTTTGCGCAACTGGATCGGCCATTTTTTATTTGGGAAATGTATGGGGAACAGCTTTACTGGCGAAAAAAATGGAAAAAGACTTTGTATTACAATTACATGAAGATATTTCTGACTATTACTATTTTAAGTTGTATCCTTCGCGTTAATGCGCAAAACGATAATACGCTCAACGGTGAACTTCTGGCTTTGGAGTTTGCTGTATGGAATAGCTCGGATAGTCGCGAAATGTCGTCTTTGATTATGCAGAAAGCAGAGAAACTGACCGAAAATGGGCAGTTTTCAGCGGCACTAAATGAGTTAAACCGGATTCAGGATAAACGTTCTACAGACTCCAATCAACTTGTTTATATGAAAGCGCTTAATGAGTTTTTGCTGGGTGACTTTGATAATGCCTATAATCTGTTATTAGATATTCCCGATTCTGCCAGAAATCACGAAATAGAATATCAGATACTCTGGTTATTTACATTAAACGAACTTGAGCGCTGGAGCGATTGCCGTCAGATTTTACTGAATTTGTCTGATTCCATGATTTTGTTGAAGCCTGATATCGAGGCTTTGCCCACTCGTATAGACTATACTTCGCCCATCAAAGCACGTCGGTTATCAACTTTTTTTCCGGGAATAGGACAAATGTATGCCGGTTCGTCTGCTAAAGGAATCACCAGTATTATGCTGCATGCTGCCTTTGTTTTTGTTTTGGTGGAAGGCGTTGTAACGGGCTTTTATGTGGCTGGAGCTGTTTATGGACTGATGCCAATCTTTAGGTTTTATATCGGAGGTCGACAGAATAGTTATACATTGGCAAAGGATAGGAATTCTGACATGTCAAAGGTGTTGAAAGATAGGTATATGGAATTAATACTTCTTGTCGGAGGGCAAGGAAGTGTTAATCAGAAATGATACGAAGAAAATCACTGTCACAGCCGGGATTTTTATCCTTATTTGTTAAAAAATATTAGCGAGTATATCATGACAATTAAGTCAGTATGAAGTGACGGGAAAAACTATTAACTTTGAAAAAAAATCGAAAGATGAGAATCATATCATTGGTAATTATAGTCCTGACAACTGTTCAATGTTTTGCGCAAAATCCTCCTATTTTGAAATGGTATACTATACAGGAAGCACAGGAATTGTGTAAGACCCAGCCAAAAAAAATTCTGATAGACATGTATACCGATTGGTGTGGTTGGTGTAAGAAAATGGATGCTGAAACATTTAATAATCCGCAAATTGCGCAGTATATCAGTTCGCTGTATTATCCTGTTAAATTTAATGCAGAGACTAAAGATACCATAGAATTTAAGGGGAAAAAGTATACCAACAACCAGACGGGCAATCGTCCCACCCACGATCTTGCTATCGAATTGCTGAATGGAAAACTATCTTATCCTACCATAGTATATATGGATGAGCAGTTTAATAATCTTAGTCCTGTGGCAGGTTATATGACACCCCGAGATATTGAGCCAGTGCTCATGTTCTTTGGTAGAAATATTTATAAGACCACCTCTTATGAAGAATTCCGTACTCATTTTTCTAATTCATTTATAGATTCAACTTACATTCCCAAAAAAGTGGAATGGATGACTTTTAATGAAGCATTAGTTGATAATAAAACCAACCCTAAAGATTATATGGTTTTTCTAAATGCCGACTGGTGTATTGAATGTCGAATTATGGAAAAGACGTCTTTTGGAGATTCAGCCATAGCAAAGTATATGGGCGAAAAATTTCATGCAGTGTCTTTTAACGCATTGTCTAAAGATTCTATTTTCTTTAATAATTATAACTATATCAACGAAGGAAAAGAGCATCCCTTTCACCAATTGGCTGTAACTATGATGAATGGGAAAATGGATTTTCCTGCCATGGTATTTATTTCGAAGGAAAATCAGATGATTACCGTTATTCCCGGCTATTTTTCACCCATGAATCTCGAGCCGGTTCTGCATTTCTTTTCAGAGGGAGCGTATAAAACAACCACCTGGGAAAAATATATTACCACATTTAAAAGCAGTTACAAGAAATAATTTTCTTATTTTTTCCTGTAATAAAAGCTTCTGTTTAGCTTATAATTTTGATGATAAATTGAAGCCCGATCAATTCATGGGTTTTCAACACTAAACTATTGATAATTCAGGGAAATACTGTCAATTTTCCCGCGGTGTATTTTGTACCTTGGCAATAGTTTATGAAAAGGGTTTTAGTTTTTGTGTGCCTGTGGCTAAGTGTTCTGCTGGTGCTGGGACAGCGCGTGAGTCGTAGCGAGTATATTGAGAAGTATAGCAAATTAGCCATTGAAGAAATGAAGCGCAGTGGCATTCCTGCCAGTATTACCATGGCACAGGCATGTCTTGAGTCGGACGATGGCAATTCGGACCTGGCTACCGAAGGTAATAATCATTTCGGTATTAAATGTCACAATACCTGGGATGGTCCAAAAATGTATAAAGATGATGATGCGAAGGGAGAGTGTTTCAGGAAGTATTCCAGTGTCTCAAAAAGCTTCGACGATCATACCGAATTTTTAATGAAAGCAAAGCGCTATGCTTTTTTGTTTGAGTTGAAAAGTACTGATTATAAGGGATGGGCCAAAGGATTAAAGGAGGCGGGCTAT